>NZ_JBQQES010000003.1:0-310196 GCF_052259005.1 Psychrobacter sp. 1Y10
ATTGGTTCAGGCTCAGAAATTGGTTCAGGCTCAGAAATTGGTTCAGGCTCAGAAATTGGTTCAGGCTCAGAAATTGGTTCAGGCTCAGAAATTGGCTCAGGCTCAGAAATATTATCTATAGCAGTATTAGTATCAGCCATGTTTACAAACTGATTAATATCGGCTGTATTTGTTGAAGATGTACTTTCTGAGAAGTGATCTTCATTGCCCGTCATCTGATTAGCACTTTGCTCAACGCTATTATTAACTTCCTCATTAACAATAGCTTGCTGATGAACATCATTAACATTATCAAGGTTATAAGTTTGTGATTCATGCGATGATGCAACATGACCTACAGAAGCTATAGATTCTGATATATCTGTTGAGCCAGTTGATTCAATCGAATGAGACTTTAAGACTTCATCAACGGGTAATGGGCGAAACGCTAATAGACGTAAGATACACATTTCAAGCGCTTGCATTGGCGTGCTAGCAAGTTTGATACCTTCGCGTGCTTGTACCACAATTTCATAATATAACTGCAATACATCAGGACTAATATGCTGGGCAAGTGCATTAATATTTTGTGCTTGCGCTTCATTTACATTTAAAGCAACTTCCGGTAATAGCTGTGTTAATGCCAATTGATGCAGCAGCTCAGCGAGTCCATCAAACATACTGGTTGCATCGACCATTTGCGCGCGCATTTGCTCAATATGAGCAGCAACAGCTGACTTGTTATGATTATAAATATCTGTAATTAGACTGACCAAATCAGCGGCGTCAATCAAGCCTAGCATCGCATTGACCGTCACATCATCAAGTGACCCTTGACCAAAGGCAATGGCTTGATCAGTTAATGACAACGCATCACGTACAGAGCCTTTTGCTGCACTTGCCAGCTGCCAAAGCGCAGGCTGGGTATGAGTAACTTGCTCTTGCGTCAACACGTTTGCTAAATGCTCACTGAGTAACGTCTGCGGTAAAGGGCGTAGCACAAATTGCAAACAGCGCGAGATAATCGTAATCGGTAGCTTTTGTGGATCAGTGGTCGCAAGTAAGAACTTAACATGTTCAGGGGGTTCTTCTAGTGTCTTTAGTAGCGCATTAAAGCTATGCGTAGATAGCATATGCACCTCATCGATAAGGTATACTTTATAGCGGCCTTGGCTTGGCGCATAAGGGACATTATCAAGTAGCTCGCGTGTGTCTTCGACCTTGGTACGCGAAGCCGCATCAATCTCAATCAGATCGATAAAACGCCCTTGGTCAATGGCGACACAGTTGTCACAGACGCCGCATGGTGTACTGGTAATGCCAGTCTCACAGTTTAGACATTTGGATAGAATACGGGCAATCGTCGTCTTACCAACACCGCGCGTACCAGTAAATAGATAGGCATGATGCAGACGATTATAATCAATCGCATTAATCAACGCTTGTGAGACGTGCGTTTGGCCGACCAACTCGTGGAAGTTTTTTGGGCGGTATTTACGCGCTAGAACTTGATATTGCTGCGACATAGCTATCCATTGTGCCAAGTGGTTAAAGTTCTTATTTTGAGTATGCTTTTTGAGTGTTTATTATAGCAAAAAGCCAGCGCATTCGTCTGGCTTCTTACCGGTTCAAAAATGACTTAACATCCGCTTAGCCAGTGGCCGTTAGCCAAGAGCATTAGTCAAAAAATATTGATCAAATAATACTCAATCATTAATCCGCTTTTCGGCGCATATGCGGAAATAAAATCACATCACGAATACTAGCAGAGTCAGTAAATAACATCACTAAGCGATCAATACCGATACCCTCACCTGCTGTCGGCGGTAAACCATAAGACAAGGCTTCGATGTACTCTTCATCAAAATGCATCGCCTCTACATCGCCAGCATCTTTTTCAGCCACTTGGCCATGAAAGCGTTCTGCTTGGTCAGCTGGATCATTTAATTCGCTAAAACCATTCGCCAACTCACGACCACCAATAAATAGCTCAAAACGATCCGTAATTTCGGGATTATCATCATTACGGCGCGCCAGTGGTGACGTCTCAGCTGGATATTCTGTGATAAAAGTTGGTTGACGCAGTTGATGCTCAGCCGTCTCTTCAAAGATAATGGTAATCAATTTACCGATACCAAAGACATCTTTTACTGGCTGTTTAAGCGTGTTCGCTACATAATCTGCTAGATAATCGCGATCATTGATACGTGCCATATCAAAGTCTTCAGCATATTTTTCGATAGCTTCAGTCATAGTTATGCGCTCAAACGGCGCTTTTAGACTGATACTTTCTTCTTGATAAGTGATTTCGGTCGTGCCTAAAATATCCATTGCAAGCTTATTAAACAAACGCTCCGTCAAATCCATCAAATCATGATAATCAGCATAGGCCTGATAAAATTCAATCATGGTAAATTCAGGATTGTGGCGCGTGGATACGCCTTCGTTACGAAAGCTGCGGTTAATCTCAAATACCTTTTCAAAACCGCCCACAACCAAGCGTTTTAGGTAAAGCTCAGGTGCGATACGCAAATATAATGGCATGTCCAATGCATTATGATGCGTCACAAATGGACGCGCGACAGCACCACCTGGGATAGGATGCATCATTGGGGTCTCAACTTCCATAAAGCGCTCATTCAACATAAACTGACGAATGCCGCTAATCACCTGGCTGCGAATCACAAACGTATCACGAGTCGTCTCATTGGTCATCAAATCAAGATGTCGATTACGATAGCGCGCTTCTACATCAGCTAAGCCATGAAACTTATTTGGCATTGGACGTAGTGACTTGGTCAATAAGTGGAATTCTTCAATATGGACATAAAGATCGCCTTTTCCTGAGCGACCGATATAACCTGAGACACCGACGATATCACCCAAATCTAGCGATTTGATGCTAGCGCGTGTTTCTTCATCTAGCTCTTTGCGAGCGACGTAGAGCTGAATGCGACCCGTCATGTCTTGAATGACAATAAATGAGCCACGATTGAGCATTACTCGCCCTGCCACATGAACCTGTGTTTTGTCACCCTTAGACGCATTATCTTCAATTTCTTGCTTTGACACACCCTCAAAAGCCGCTTGCAGATCTTTGGCATAATCTGTACGTTTGAACTGGTTAGGATACGGCTGTTTGCCTGAAGCACTAATATCATCGAGCTTAGCTTGCAGCTGTGCGATAAGCTCGTTGGCTTCTTCTAAGGTTGGGGCTTGGTCTTGGTTCTGATTTTGATTATTGGGCTTTGACATAACACTCTCAAAATGGTTGGATATTTATGGGTAGTCTTTTAAAGATAAAAACAAAAAAAGCAGTTTGTGAAAACTGCATAAACATAGCATTGGTTATAGCCATTATGTATTGGGGTCTGCTGACCCTAATGAATCAAACTTTCATACGGAATATGAAGCTCTTGATGGAGCTTTTTTATCATAGACAAGCTTAATGGACGCTTACGATTTAAAACCTCCGATACTTTGCTCGGTGCTCCTAAGTACCTCTCTAAGTCTTGCCTACTTAAGTTAAGGTTTTCCATCTGAAACTTAATAGCCTCAACTGGCTCTGCATGTTCAATTAGATAGTATTGATTTTCGTAGGCTTCAATTAAAGTCACTAATACATCACGAGTATCTGCTTCAATACTGCCTTCAGGCGCTTGAAACACTGCTTCTAATTGCTTAAATGCTTGTTTTAAATCCTGATCGTTTCGGATTGGTTTAATGTTCATTGACCACCTCGACATCTATTTTGTCATAATCGCTATGAGTACCAATAAATTTTATCCAAACAATACCAACTTGATATTGTATCTCTACGACTAATCGATACTTGTTTCCAGCGATATTAAAAACAACTCTGTTATTGGCACATATGCTCGCATTCTTGAAAGCATCTTTGATATCTTGAGGTGACTTCCAGTCTGCTTTTATAGTGAAATCATGCCATGCCTCAAGCTGACCTTTTGCATCATTACAGTTAGGTTGTTCCCAAAATTTACGTAACGTGCTTTTCGCTATGATTCTCATATGACTTTATTATATTCCCATTTTGGGAATATAGCAATCCTAACAATCATTTAATAAGCCTTTTATGGAAGTTAAGAGTGTACATTAGCTACATTTTAATCAAGCGGCCTTCTTACTCACCGCCAATACTAGCCATCAAGTCCGCTTGATGCTCACGTAGTAACGAGTCAAGCAACTCATCTAAGTCGCCTTCCATGATGGAATCAAGCTTATATAAAGTCAGATTGATACGATGATCAGTCATACGCCCCTGCGGGAAATTATAGGTACGAATACGCTCTGAGCGATCACCACTACCAACCAAGTCGCGGCGCATCTCATCTGCAGTATCTACCTGCTCTTGCACTTTGGCTTGTTGAATACGTGAGATGAGCATCTGCATCGCTTTTGCTCGGTTTTTATGTTGGCTACGCTCTTGCTGACATTCTGCCACCACACCTGTAGGGATATGGGTTAAACGTACAGCAGAGTCTGTGGTGTTGACGTGCTGACCACCTGCACCGCTTGAGCGGTAAGTGTCCATTTTGATATCAGCAGGGTTAAGATCAACGCTATCATCGATTTCAACTTCAGGCATGACAGCGACTGTACAAGCTGACGTATGGACGCGTCCTTGGCTTTCTGTCTCAGGCACACGCTGGACACGATGCGCCCCAGATTCAAACTTTAAGCGACCATACACACTGTTGCCAGAGACACGAGTGATAATCTCTTTATAGCCGCCATGCTCACCTTCATTAGCCGATAGCACCTCTACCGTCCAGCCCTGATTCTGCGCGTACTTTTGGTACATACGGAATAGGTCGCCGGAGAATATTGCTGCTTCATCACCGCCAGTACCCGCTCTAATCTCCAAAAATGCCGGAACTTTATCATTGGGGTCTTTTGGCAGCATCATGACATTGAGCGCCTCTTCCATCTCGATGATGGTTTCACGGGCGCTGTCGATCTCATCCTGCATCATCTCTTTCATTTCTGGGTCTGATGCGTCCGCTAGCATACTCTCAGCATCGGCCTGATCGCCTTCTGCACGCAGATAATTTTGCCACAAGGTGGTGATGTCCATCAAATCACTGTGCTCAACCGACAGCTCACGGAATTTATTATTATCACTAATAACACTAGGATCGGACAATAAGGCGGTAACCTCTTCATAGCGGTCTACCATCTGGTCTAAGCGCAAGCGCAAGGATTCTTTCATAAAAGGGCTTTTTATAAATAAGGGAAATAAGAATGCGATTATAGCAAATTTTTGCACTGAAATTAAAATCACTGCTTAAACTTAGGCTTTATAGTGATAAATAACTTTAAATTCGCTTAAAAGATAAAACTTGAACCATAAAAAATAGCCAAGACTGCTCTTGGCTATATGATTTATTATAAGCTTTAACCATCAAAAAAGACGACTTTTAAACCTTACGTACTAGCACTGATCCGATAGAGTAACCGGCACCAAATGAGCAAATTACGCCCAAATCACCAGACTTAAGATTATCTTTATAACGATGGAAGACTACCATAGGGCTAGATGAGCTAGTATTAGCAAACTCAGCGATAACGCTTGGTACGATAGCTTTATCCGCCTCTTTGCCCATTACTGTACGTAAAATAAGATCCAGCATATTGGCATTGGCTTGGTGTAACCACATCATCTTGACTTCTTGGGGTTCCAAATCATTTTCTTGTAAATGTTCAAGAATGACTTCAGACACCTTTGGACAGACTTCACGGAAGACTTTACGACCATTTTGTAAAAATAGCTTGTCCGTCACTGGCTCCTTAATATCAGGATACATTTGTGTTTCGGCTGCCAAAAACTCCGAGCGATCCATAAAACCGTATTCATTTTTAATATTGGTTGAAAACTCAGTAAACAGCTTACTGTTTAAAATCTCATAGCCTTTTGGTGTATCCAGCTCTTCTACGATACAAGCGGTTGCGACATCGCCAAAGATAAAGTGACTGTCACGGTTACGCCAGTTTAAATGCGCGGAGGTAATCTCGACATTGACCACAGCCACACGTTTGGCAAGGCCTGATACGATAGAGCCATGTGCTTGTGATAGACCAAAAGTTGCCGCACTACAGGCAACGTTCATATCATAAGCGTAACCACCAACCATGCCGATTTCTTTTTGAATCTCGATGGCAACGGCAGGATAAGTACGCTGAAAGTTTGAGCAAGCCAATATGATACCGTCTAAGTCGTTGGCTTCAAGCCCTGCATCGGCAAGTGCGTCTTTGAGCGCTGCTGCTCCCATCTCCGCCATGACAGACAACTCTTCGCCCAAGTTACGATAGGCAATCACTGGCGCCATGATTTCAGGGTTCAAAATACCGTCTTTTTCCATTACGTAGCGTGATTTAATGCCTGATACTTTTTCGATAAACTCAGCGGATGAATGCTGGAGTGCAGGGATAGTATCATTGGCTATCTCGTCAGCATGTGCTTCGTTATAATTGTCAACGTACTGGTTAAATGACTCTACCAGCTCTTCATTGCTAATGCTAAAGGGAGGGACATACAGGCCAGTACCGGTGATACAAGTCGTCATGATAAGCTTCCTTGTCTACTACTATTTGGCTTATTAATAAGCATAAAAAGGGAGAAAATAGCGCAAGTCTAATTTCGGTGAATAACTGTAAACTTAAAATCAATGTCTTTATTATGCCTGAATATTATTATTTTTCTAATACTTTGTTACAAATAATCAATTTCATGTCAATAATCGGCAAAGGCCTACGCTATTGACGCCTACCTACTATATAATTAACCTCATTTAAACGCACTCAATTTTGGCAAGATAATAGCTAGGGAACATAATGGAAGGTCTTTTTATTTGGTTATTCGGACAATATGCTGACTATTCTACACTCTTTATTATACTAGAAATCATCGGCGTGATCTTTGGCGTTGCCAGTGTATTACTCGCGCGCAAGCTCAATGTACTAGTCTTTCCCATTGGTCTGGTTAGTACTGCTATCTTTGTGTATTTGCTATGGAAATGGCAATTGTTCGGTGACATGTTTATTAACGCTTATTACACAGTAATGGGTTTATATGGCTGGTTTAACTGGTCAAAAAACTCAAAAGCAATCAAAAGTAGTGGTAAAAATTCTAACCAAGATGATATCGATATCGAGCATATCCAATCAAGCGACATACCCATGATGGCACTATTGGCGACTGGGACAGCTGCCTTTGTGGCATTGGTTTATTATTTCCGCCCCGTCATCAACAACAACTTTAGCTTTGATGGTGCAGTGCTAGGAATGCATTTGTTTACTTGGGTCGATTATACCGATATGCTAACCACCGCGCTGTTCTTAATGGCGATGTGGCTCATGGCAAGCCGTAAGATTGAGCATTGGTTACTATGGATAGTCGCCGACGCAATCTCAGTGCCATTATATTTTTACAAGGGCCTTACCTTTACCGCATTACAATACGTAGTGTTCACTCTCATCGCAGTTTGGGCTTATTATGAATGGCAACGACGCTACCGCATTCAATCTCACGCAGCATACGCCTAAAACGGTAATTAAGATTGCTATTTTGGGGGCAGAAAGCACGGGCAAAACCACCTTATGTCGTGATTTGGCAACGCATTTTAGTAGCCCTTGGGTACCAGAGTATATGCGTATTTATTTGCAAGAAAAATGGGATAACGAGCAGATGACTTGCACTTGGGACGATCTATTACCCATTGCCCAAGGTCAAATCAAGCTTGAGAATAAACTGGCCCAGCAAGCGGCTCAAGATTTTTTATCTCGCCTAGACATTGATACTGTTACTGACACTCAAAAATATCTATTTTGTGATACCAGTTTGTTTGAGCTAATGGTTTATTCAAATTGGTATTATGGCGACTGTCCTCTTGCGCTAAAACAAGCCGCACTGGCGCATCATTATGATTTGATACTGCTAACAGACGTTGATATTCCTTGGGTTGCGGATGACTTGCGAGATAGTCCATATGAGCGTGAAGAGATTAGCGCTTATTTTGAGAGCCAATTAAATAAATATAACAAATGTTTTAGACGTATTGGCGGTAATAGAGAGGAGCGAGTTCGACAAGTGATTAGTTATTTAGAGTGATTTTTACTTCTGCTTAGGCTATTTTTTTCTCCATTGATTCAGCCAATAATCGTTCGTCCTTCATTTCCACTCTCAAACGCCCTTTTATTAGGAATTTTCTTGAAAGCCACGCTATACACGATAATTGCTTTGATAGCCTTTGCTGCAAACTCTCTGCTTTGTAGAATGGCGCTCGCTGAGGGTTATATTGATCCTTGGAACTTTACTATTATTCGCCTGTTAGGTGGTGCTATCTGCCTTGCAATAATCATGAGTGTGCATCAGCGTCGTCTACAGCAGCCAAGTACGCCTCATCAAGATACAGATGTTTTAAGAGAAACTATCTTAAAAGATAAAGGCAGCTGGTTAAGCAGTCTCAGCTTGGTGATTTATGCGCTTTGCTTTTCACTCGCTTACGTGGCACTTGATACTGGTACTGGCGCGCTTATTTTGTTTGCCGCCGTTCAACTTACTATGATCGGTTGGGGTATTTATCAAAAAGAGCAAGTAAGTACCATACAATGGGTAGCTCTTTTTGTAGCATTCGCAGGTTTCGTCTATTTAATGCTCCCTTCAGCAGCAGTACCCTCACTGATTGACGCGATGATTATGGCAATAAGCGGTATCGCATGGGGCGTTTATAGTATACGCGGCAAAGCTTGCGTATCCCCGCTTCGCGCTACAGGTTTTAACTTTATTAGAAGCCTTGTCGCTATTCCTTTGTTGTTTTTGATAGGAATAAATTATTTGACAGGTATCAGTACAGAAGGTGTCATATTAGCAAGCGTGTCAGGAGCCATTACTTCTGGCGTTGGCTATAGCCTATGGTATGTGGCCATGCCATTGTTAAAAAGCACTCAAGCCGCGGTTGTACAGTTTTGTGTGCCAGTATTGGCAGCTATCGCAGGTGTGTTGTTTTTGTCTGAACAACTATCTCTGCGATTCATCATCGCAACCATAGTGATTTTAGTTGCTGTTTCAGTATTTGTCTTAACCAAACAAACGCCTAAACCCTCTGCCCATATTGAGACAGTTAGATAAATGTTTTTAAATTACCAAACCTGTAACACTCAGAAACACTTTAGGTACTATATTAACGCCAAACAATAACGTTAGATAAATCTATTACTTGTAACATACTGCTTTACATCTCAAACAACAAAAATCTTGAGGACTATTATGAAAAAATTATTAGCCGTTGCGCCTTTTGCTGTACTACTAGGAGCATGTGCAACTAACGCACCAACCACTACGACAGCCCCTACTACCAATACGCAACAAGTGGTACAGTCATTTACTTGTGAAGATGATGGCGTGGTGACTGCCGCGTATGCAGCTGACGGTCAAGCAGCCAAACTTAACGTTACCCTGCCAAAGATTGGTTTAAATAACGCAGACATCGAGATGAAACAAGCAGTATCAGGTTCTGGTGCTCGCTACATTAATGACGTTAACCCTAAAACGACTTATGACTGGCAAACCAAAGCTGACTTTGGCATTATGACGATCAGCTCAGACAATGGTCAACAATATAGCGTTAACTGTAATATTTAATAGAATGCTTTTATAGTCATTGCAATTAGTCAGTAAAAAACCCCACGTTATATATTACGTGGGGTTTTTTGTGCTCTATCTTAAACAGTAGCAAAAAGACTGCTCACTTATTTATTTTTCTTACCCACGAATTGCACCACTGCACTAAGACCTTGATGATACTTGCCTTCTAAAACCATACGCTGTTTTTCAACGCCAATGATTTCTTGTAATTCTGTAAGCTCGTTCTGCATATTTTTAAGGGAGTTAAAACGCTTTTTTTGCGCAGCAGGTGGTCCGCCAACAGCTTCCATGGACAGTTGCTGCTCGGTATAAGCTTCAAGGATAAAGACCCCATTTGGTCTCAGCGCTGGGACAATCTGTGTATGAATATACCGACGAACATCAGTAGGCATATGCGCCCAAATGGACACTATACCATCCCATTCATTTTCACCGAATTGATAATCCGCTAGGTCAGCCACTTGAGTGGTAATGGTAACATCTTTATCCATAGCCAGTTTTAACGCTTTGTTCAAGCCCACATCAGATAAGTCCATGGCAGTGACTCGATAGCCTTGCTCAGCTAAAAAGACCGCGTTTCTGCCTTCGCCTTCTGCCAAACACAGCACGCGTCCCCCTGCTAGTATGTGCTGGAACTGCTCTTTCAAAAAATCATTTGGTTCTTTACCAAAAGCAAACCCTGGTTCGCTATAGCGTTCATCCCACATGTCATTTTCCTTTTGTATTTTATTTAGCCTGCTAATTATTACAGTTATAGTACCGTGGGTAAGGCGCAATAGGAACCACAATATCAAAGAGGAGATCACCTATCTTTATAGCTACATGAGACAACAACCAAAGTTCGTGAGAATGGTGTTACTCGTTACTTATAGGATCTGTACAAAGTCAGGATTAGCATTATTAGGGGTTGTTCATCAATAAAAAAGCTGAATTAGCGCTTGCTAGTCCAGCCTTTTCTATTTATATAATGGAAGTTATTTTATATAAAAGTAGCCTCCATTGTGGCGTAAGAGAAAATTTATCATTTTCTAATATGCAATTTTTTAACGCATCTTATCCCACACCTTATTCAGCCGTTTTGGTGATACTGCCATACGCGTTTTCATGGGTTGAGCAAATAGCTGGATACGATACTCTTCTACCATCCAGCGATACTCACTGATGGCCGTATCGCTGGCACGATTAGCCAATCGCTCCATATGCACATCGAGCGCATAAACGCCATCGAGATCAGCATCAAGGTTGTGCTCAAGGCGTTCGATACGAATCTCTAGCGCCTCTAAATAGCGCGGATACTGCTGCCAATGACTATAATCCATCCGATAAACAAAGTCAGACAGACGCAAATCCTCTAACTGGTCTTCGATATCATCGATAGACTCGCCAAACACTTCACGATCCAGCATAAGTAAGCTTTGACGAATACGCTGCCAGCGAGTATAGACATTTTTTAGGGTTTTGATGACACTTTGACCCGTTAATAAAAAGTTACTAACCACGGTCTCAAGCGTCTTTGCATACTCCTCTGGGGTAAATGGCAGCTCCTCGCTCAGTCCAATCGCGACATCATCTGCACTCTCAGGCAGGTCCTCACTATGATCAAATAAGACATAATGCTCCTCAAGCGTCGCATCAAGTGTGGCATCGATGACGATGGTTTTTAGCTTTTCCATATCACCAAGCGGGGCAAAGGCTAATTTAAATATCTTATCGACTTGACTGGTCAGCTGCTTTCTTTTGGCACCGAGCTTACCTTTGATCAAGGTTAAAACGCCAATGCGATGCGCCTGTAGTGCCGCGTTTACATCGGTGTATTGATGAATCGATACCGCTTCGCCCGCCTCATCTGCGACCAATGCAGCAAATTGCTTCATCACTACGCCTGCGCTATGGTGGTTTTTACTAAAAGCAAAGTGCTCAGGGAAATCAGTGTGCGCGCCTTGTTGCTCATTGACCGCTTGACGGGTCTCTTGAGCATGACGAATCTGTAGCGTCTGTAGATCGCGGCCTTTTTCGATAATGCGGTTCTTATCATCGACCACGCAGATTTGTGGTTGCAAATAGCGATCAATGCTGGCCGGATTAAAGCTCTCCTCAGTCACCGACATAATGCCGCGACGATTTAGCGCTTGGCATAGCTGCTTGAGCAGTCCCTGTCCACCAGCGGGTTGCAATTCATCAAATAAGCTATCAGCAGTATCAGGAATCGGGACGATTTGTCGACGGATGTCTTTGGGCAGAGATTTAAGTAACTGCAATACCAGCTCATAACGCCAACCGGGTACGCCCCACAATAACTCAATAGCATCAAGCTGCGGCAGCGCAACAAGTGGCACGCGAATGGTCACGCCATCATCATCACTGGCAGGATCAAAAATGTAGCGTAGCGGCAGTTTCAAATCGCCCAGCTTCCACACTTCTGGGAAGTCACCTGTGGTCGGTGCTTGGCTATTGAGCACATCATCATCAGTAAAGAATAGATATTTGCTATCGTTTTTTTCTACCTCTGCACGCCAATCTTCAAAAGCTTTACGGCTGGCGACATGCTCAGGAATCTTTCTATCATAAAACTGATACAGCGTCTCTTCATCGACAAGTAAATCACGGCGGCGTAACTTATCTTCAATACGCTCAACATGGGCGATTTTGTCCATATTGTGCTGTAAGAATGGTGCCTGACGACCCAAGTTACCTGTAACTAAACCGTCACGGATAAATATCTCGCGCGACTCACTTAGATTGACTTGCTCGTAGTTGGTTAGCTGCTTACTGATGATAATAAGCCCAAACAAGCTAATCTGCGCGTAAGCTTTCACGCGGCCTGTTTTCTTGGACCAATGCGGCTCAAAATAATGATACTTTAATAAGTTACCTGCCGCTGAGATGATCCATTCTGGTTCAATCTTGGCAACGGTACGCATAAAGACTTGGGATGTCTCGACTACCTCAAAGGCTATGACCCAAGGTGGCACCTGTTTAAACACCGTACTGGCTGGAAAGATTTTGGCCTTTTGCTGGCGAGCAGCGAGATACTCTCCGCGATTTTCGGTTTTGTGAGCAATCGTAGACAATAAGCCCGTTAGTAATGCACGATGCAAATTGGCATATTTGACCGCCTTTACTTCTTCGTCTTCTATACTGGTAGGGTCACTATTATTCGCCTCTTTTTTGCTGTCTTTATCATCTGTCAGCTTAAGATCTGTAACCATCTGCACCAACTGACGATGGGTTTGGCTCCATTCGCGCACTCTTGGAAAGCTCAAATAGTTCTTCTTAGTAAACTGCTTACGCTGATTACCAGACAGCTTATTGCCGTCTGCATCCTTTTCAAACAAGGCTTTCCACAGGCTAAGATAAAACAAGAAGTCAGAATCATCTTGACGAAACTCTGCGTGTTTTTGATCCGCTTGCTGGCGCTTATTGACTGGGCGCTCACGCGGGTCTTGGACAGCAAGGGCTGCGACAACGATTAGCATTTCGCGGATACAATCAAAGTCGCTACCGGCAACCAACATACGTGCCAGTCTTGGATCAATGGGCATGCGCGCCATCTTCTGCCCAGTAGACGTGAGACGCAGATGATCAAGCCCTTTTTGGCGTTTGTTTTTGCTGTTTTTATAAGCAGTATCAGCCTTAGTAGTAATAGCGCCTAGCTCATCGAGCAATTTATGTCCATCTGTGACTAAGCGGCTATCAGGCGGCTCAATAAAAGCAAAATCATCGACACTACCCAAACGCAGATTGGCCATTTGCAAAATAACGGAGGCAAGATTGGTCCGCAGTATCTCAGGCTCGGTAAATTCAGGACGACCGCTAAAATCCTCCTCAGAATACAGACGGATACAAACACCCGGCGCGACACGGCCACAGCGCCCTTTACGCTGGTTAGCGGCAGCTTGTGATATTGCTTCAATCGGCAAACGCTGTACGCGCGAGCGATAAGAATAGCGTGATATTCGCGCAAAACCCAAATCGATCACGTAGCGAATGCCGGGTACAGTCAACGCAGTCTCAGCAACGTTAGTGGCGATAACAATACGTCGACCACGACCTGACGGCTGAAAGATACGTTGCTGCTCTTCATAGGTCTGCCGTGCAAATAATGGCAATACTTCGGTATGCTTTGGTCCATGACGCACGAGCACGTCTTGTAATTCACGAATCTCCGCCTCCGTCGCCGCAAATATCAAAATATCTGCTTGATCAGCGTGGCCCTTATTCTGTGCATCGCTGAAACATTCTTCAACGGCGGCAACCACCGCACGCGGCAAATTCTCCTCAAAGTCATCGTAGCTATCATCATCAGAGCTACCTACTGGCTCATCAGTGAGCGGACGGTAGCGTACCTCGACAGGATAGCTACGCCCTTCGACATTGAAGATGGGCGCAGGGACACTACGCTTTAGCTTATTATCATAACGGCTAAAGTATTCGCTAAAACGCTTGGTATCTAGAGTGGCTGAGGTAATAATGACTTTTAAATCGGGGCGTTTGGGTAGTAATTTTTTCAGATAGCCCATGATAAAGTCAATGTTTAGGCTACGCTCATGCGCCTCATCAATGATGATGGTGTCATATTTACTTAAAAACCGGTCATGACCGAGTTCAGCCAATAAGATACCATCGGTCATCAGCTTCACCACTGATTGCGCCGACCCTTGCTCATTAAAGCGAATTTTAAAACTGACCGTATTACCGAGCTGCTCACCCAATTCTTCAGCGATACGGTTGGCTACGCTACGTGCTGCGAGCCTGCGCGGCTGGGTATGCCCTATCTGCCCAGTAATACCACGACCTGCCAGCATAGCCAGCTTTGGTAATTGCGTGGTCTTACCAGAACCCGTCTCACCTGCGACAATGATAACTTGGTTATCGATAATAGCTTGTACTAAATCCTCAGCACGTTGGCTTACCGGCAGATCTAGGTTTAAGGTCGTAGGCAAATTGTCTGGAATACTATCGATACGTGCTTGTACCGCTTGCTGTGAGCGGGTTTTAATTTTGTCGTACTGCGCACGTTTTTTAGCTAACTCTTTATCTGCTTTATTCTGCTTTTCATTATCAGACTCTTTATTAGCTTTTTTGTTTTTAGCCACGGCAGTGCGCGCCAGCTCTCGCTCAAGGCGACTAAGATAATACTCATCTTTAGCAAGGACTGGTAAATCAAAAGCACTGGCACTATTCACAGTATGAGTGTTTAACCGCGGTACTTTATTGTCAAAATCAGCTTTAAGATTAGTGTTTGTCTGTGTTTCTATGTTTTGCAATTCTTTAATTTGATTCGGCATATCTGCTTAGGCTATTTATTATAAGAAAGTGTCTAGATTATGGGGATGTTTTAGGCGTGATTCAAGATAGTTGTGGTGTTTGGTTGGTAACTATGTAGACTATTACCATGGTATAAAATATTACATTGGAAGTTTTCAAACTCATTGTCTATAAGCTTAAGCTTAGTTAGCAGTCCTTATCTGCACAGTAATAGTTACGTTTTAGAATTATAAAAACGACTAAAACAATAGAGCTAATCACTCTTAGTATAGATAACCTGTTGGTTAGTAGCAGCCTCCATAAAGAAGGTATGCAACTTTTGTAAAGGTACTCGAGGGAAAGGTAGGTGCAAGGAAAGTATTAACCTCTCAAACGCGACTATTTCGTCAGCAAAGGCCTTCGCAATGTCTGGCCCAATCTGCGGATCATCATAGAGATTGTCAATCAACCATGTTAATTGTGGAAAATTGCCATTATTATGAACCTGATACAGGGTGGTAAACAGGTCATTAGGAATGTGGCAGCGCGTTTTGCGAATCATGCCGTTCTTAAAGTACATATCTAAAGCCATATTAAAGTCCCTTCCTTAATTTTCTGATACTGAGATAACCGACGTATACTTTATCATCATGAGTGTTAGCTGCTACTTGATAAACATTAAGTTGCTTTGAATCTACAATGACCGAGATTTATAACGACTCACTCCAGCAATAACTGTCTCCTCAATCACTCTATCATCACCAAGCATCATCAATACAAATAATTGCTCATCAAGTGTTTTAGTCTGTGCCATACGTCTTTTTAATAATGGCGTTGCTGCCATGTCTATGACTACAAAATCCGCTTCTTTATTAGGCATAAAGTTACCGATTTTATCATCTAACACTAATGATTGTGCGTTACCCAAAGTAATCTGATACAACCCTTGATGGGCGGACAATTGATTGTTTTGTAATTGCTGAACTTTATATGCCTCATTTAAAGTCGTCAGCATCGATAAACTGGTCCCCGCCCCTACATCGGTGGCGATACTGACACCGGTATAGCTCAGCGTCTTAGGTAAATCAAATAATCCGCTACCCAAAAATAGATTGGACGTTGGACAATGCGCTATCTGTGTACCAGTCTCGCGTAGGCTTTCGTATTCTGACGTCTCAAGGTAGATACCATGTGCCAAGGTAGTGTACCGACCCAGTAGCCCCATATCTGCATAGACATCGAGATAGCCTTTATGATTGGGATAAAGCTTACGTACAAAAGCCACTTCATCACGGTTTTCTGCCAGATGTGTTTGCAGATAAACAGTGTCGTAACTTGCATATAACTCACCTGCCATTTGTAGCTGCTTTGGCGTTGAGGTAATCGCAAACCTTGGGGTAATCGCTACATGTTGACGTCCATGTCCATGCCAGTTATTAATAATGTTTTGCGTGTCTTGAATGCTCTGTTCAGCCGGCACGCACAGATGCTCCGGCGCGTTTTGGTCCATCAACACATTACCCGTAATCATGCGAGTATTAAGCCTATGACTTTCAGTGAAAAAGGCTTCTGCAGACTCAGGATGGCTCGTAGAAAACACCATGGCGCTGGTTGTACCGTTAGCGAGCAACTGCTCTAAAAAAAACTTGGCGGTATCATATGCAATCTTTGGATCGGCAAAATTGGCTTCAGTGACAAAGGTATAGTTATTAAGCCAATCGAGTAGCTGCTCACCATAAGCTGCCATCATATCTATCTGCGGATAGTGCACATGGGTATCGATAAAACCTGGCATAATCAGTTTATCTTGATAGTTATGAATATTTACCGGTGCTTGATCATTCGTTTGAGCATAGCTTGCCAGCATAGCTTCGTTACTACCATAATCCACAACGTGACCTGTCACATCGTCGACAACCAGCGCACCATTAGCAATATACTCAGGATAAACGTTCATGCCCGCGATGACTGGTAATAGCGTTATATTTTTATCAACAGTTGCAACTGTTGCTGTATTTGGATAATTAGAAGATGTTGAGTGAGAGTTTTCAGTGTGCGCACGCTCAGCCCTTTGATTCAGATCATCTTCGGTAAGATAGTGTAGGAGCTGCGCTTGGTAGATATGTAGGGTCATTTGAGGGTCTCGTGGGGCAGAATGCTTCTAATCAAGAAGTAAATTAATATCAACGTGCGACTGGTATAGATTTTACTTGCGTGCTATGCCTTAGCAGACAGAGGCTGCATCAAATCTATACCAGCAGCACTGTAACACTTCTAGAATAAATCAATTATATAGCCAATTAGTATAAACTTTCGTAGGCTGGCGCTTTTAGCCCAGCATTTTACTTTTGCAATGTATTCATAAAGTTAAACAGTCAAAAGTAGAAAATTTGTAATTACGGCTGATGATAATGCTGCAAAATTTGTGTGGCAATAGATACAGCGACGGCCATAGGCTCTTTACCACCAATCGGCAATCCAATTGGCATGGTTAGTTTATCGACTATCGGCTCATCATAGCCACGCTGCAGCAGACGACCTTTAAAACGCTCAGCTTTAGTTACCGAGCCAATACAACCAATATAAGGCAGTGATACTTCTGAACTATTATTAGGATTAGTTGCTAAACTGTTTGCCTCTGAAGCAGCATCCAACGCGGCACGTACTAACTCAAAGTCAAGACTATGATCATGAGTCATAACCAAAATAAAACGATAAGCGCTTTGGTGGCTAAATGGCTCAATAAACGGGCGAATAAAATCAACAGGATCATCATCAATATGCGGACGGATATGGGCCGGAAGCTTATAAAGCTTAGGCTGATTTAAATTAGGCTGAGCGTTTAATCGTTGAGGCAAATCTTCGGTTTGAATAGACTTATTTGGCAAATTAGAATTGTCTAATAAATAACGCTCAAACATTTCAGGACGACTGTCTACCCAATCCACTTGGCAAGGCAGCTCTGCCAGTATCGTCATTAATGCTGCCGCCACATTCCCTGCTCCAAATACCAATATCGACATCGGTGGCGTCACATTGAAACATTCAAACATAACCGTGACACTACCACCGCAGCACTGCGCTAGCTTCGCACCTAGCGGATAATGCTTGGTATAGACAGCATCGCGTCTGACTGCTTTCGTTGGCTTTGACTCACGAATGTTATCATTATCAATATCATCATTAGCGTTTTTGTCTCTTTTGGATACCTTTGGTACAGTTATGTCTATCTCGTCATTTAGCAGTTGCCTTGCCGTCGTGATAACATCATGCTCAAGACCGCCGCCACCAAGCGTATCGCAGTAGCCATCCTGTGTGACTACCATTTTCGCCTGTAGTGCTCGCGGTGCTGAGCCATTAACCGCAACGACAGTCGCTAACACGTGTGCCAAACCTTGATGCTGATACTGTGCTAGACCGTCATACCAGCGCGTGGGAGCTGCTAATAACTCACTCACTGTGCGTAGGTTCACTATGTGCAGGGCCTCTTGAACCCGCTACGTTAGGATGCTCTATCGCTTCTGGCTGATCGTCGACTGTCTGACCTTCAACCTCCGGTGGATTGATATCTGTAGCGTGTGGCACTAGTTGTGGCTTCACTTTATCGTCGTCAATACCGCAGTTGTCCTCATCTTCGGTCAAACTATCAAGCGCATCAAAGTTTACGTTTGTGTCGATCTCCCACGCCTCACCTTGCATACGCATCACCGCTTTTAATACTGCCTCTGGAGTCGCAGGCATCGTAAGATCCGGGTTCTTTTTATAATCACTCAAGCTTGCGATTGCATTATTAATAGCACACCAAACACTCGCTGCCAGCATAAAAGGCGGCTCACCAACTGCTTTAGAATTATAAATGGTTTGCTCTTCATTTTTACGATCATATAGCTTAACGTTGAATTGTTTTGGCAAATCGTGCGACGTTGGAATCTTATAATTGGCGGGGCTATTAGACGCGAGTGTGCCCTTTTTATCCCAAGTCAACTCCTCTGTTGTGAGCCATCCCATACCTTGCACAAAGCCGCCTTCAATCTGACCAATATCAATAGCTGGGTTAATTGATTGTCCAGCATCGTGTAAGATATCGCAGCGTAGAACTCGGTACTCACCAGTTAACGTATCTATTTCAACCTCAGTACATGCAGCACCTAGAGCAAAATAAAAGAAAGGTCGACCCCACGCTTTAGAGCGGTCATAAAATATCTTGGGCGTTTTATAATAACCCGTAGAAGATAGGCTAACGCGGTGCTGATAAGCCAACTGCACCATTTCCGCAAAAGTGAAGTCTTCCTTATCGCCAATGTAGACATGATTGCGCTCAAAGCGTATATCTTCTTGCGCCACTGCAAAATGCTCAGCGGCAAACTCGACAATGCGTGCCTTAATAGTTAAGCAAGCGTTTTGCGCGGCTTTACCGTTGATATCGGTGCCTGATGAAGCCGCTGTCGGTGACGTATTAGGCACTTTATCAGTACGCGTTGCGGATACTTTTACGGTATCCAAATCCACGGCAAACTCATTGGCGACGATTTGAGCGATTTTGACAAATAGCCCTTGCCCCATCTCTGTACCGCCATGATTGAGATGGATGCTGCCATCGGTATAAATATGTACCAGAGCACCTGCTTGATTGAGCGTCTGTACGGTAAACGAGATGCCAAACTTCACAGGTGTTAGGGCAATACCAAGACGTTTGTCACTGCCTGCAGCTTCGGCTTGCTCATTGACTTTTATGATCTGCTGGCGGCGCTTATCATAATCACAGTCTGATGCCAGCGTATCCATAATCGTTGCCAGATCAAAATGCTCGATTGGCTGACCATAATGAGTACTTTGGCCATTTTGGTAGAGGTTCGTCAAGCGTACTTGCAGAGGGTCTTTGCCCAATGTATAAGCAATTTGATCCATCATATATTCGGCAGTCATCAGACCTTGAGGCCCGCCAAAACCACGATAGGCCGTGTTCGATACCGTATGCGTTTTGCAGCGATGTCCTGCCACTTGCGCAGCTGGATAATAATAAGCGTTGTCACAGTGGAACATCGCTCGATCAACGATAGCATCGGACAAGTCTGGTGCATAACCGCATAGACCAGCCAGCTGCATATCGACACCTAGGATTTGCCCTGAGTCATCAACACCGACCTCATAACGATTGACAAATTCGTGGCGTTTACCGGTCACAACCATATCATCTTGGCGATCTAAGCGCATACTGACAGGGACATTGTGACGCTTGGCAATGATACCGCAAAAGCAGGCCCAAGCAGCTGCTTGGGTTTCTTTGCCCCCAAAACCGCCGCCCATTCTACGCACAACTGTATTGACTGCATGAAATGGCAGATCTGTCACCTCAGCGACCAGCTGCTGCACCTCACTTGGGTGCTGCGATGACGTATAAACTTCAAGCCCACCATCATCGCAAGGCACCACATACGACACCTGCCCTTCAAGATAAAAATGCTCTTGTCCGAGCATGTGAATATGGCCTGCAATACGCTTGGGCGCATTCGCAAGTGCTGCATCGGTATCACCGCGCTGCATAAAATGGCTTGGACGTACAAATTGCTCTTGCTCTAAAGCTTCATCAACACTTAATATTGCTGACAATGGTTCATATTCTATCATGGCTTTAAGTACGGCTTTTTTTGCGGCACGGTGAGTGGTTGCCACGACCAAAAACAGCGTCTGACCCACGTATTGTGTGATCTCATCCACCATCAATGGTTCACCATCAAATACCGCTCCGATGTCCGTTTGGGCAGGCAAATCTTTAAAGCTTAGAACATCAATCACCCCATCAGCTGCTTTGACTGCGCTAAGATCCATACTGGTTACCCGAGCATGAGCGTGACTGCTTTTACCAACAGCCAGATGTAGCGTACCCTGTGGCTTTAAGATATCATCCACATAAGTAGCCGTACCCATGACATGGCTTATCGCACTATCATGCTTGGCAGAAGTGCCGATTTTGTTTTTAGGCGGACGTACACGGCGAATACTGTAGCTGTCAAATAAGGATGATTGATGGCTCATGATGACTCTCTCTCAGTTTGCGTCTCTGTTATCAGCTGCTTACCACATTTAATCAATAATCGTTGCACTACATGCAAGCGATACTCACGGCTGGCTCGAACATCTGTTAACGGCGAGACATCCATCGGTAATGCTTTTGCAGCGCTCTCAA
Organism: Psychrobacter sp. 1Y10; assembly: GCF_052259005.1. Classification (NCBI taxonomy): domain Bacteria; kingdom Pseudomonadati; phylum Pseudomonadota; class Gammaproteobacteria; order Moraxellales; family Moraxellaceae; genus Psychrobacter; species Psychrobacter sp. 1Y10. The sequence continues at coordinate 21,078 of NZ_JBQQES010000003.1, forward strand.
AACTTGCGACCTCAAGAGGCTGCCCTAAAAGTGCTTGCTGACAATTTTTTGCTAATAAAGGTATTGCAGCCATACCGCCTAGACCAATCTTTGCATGATCGACACTTTTACCATCTGCTGATAGAGCGACACTGATAGCAACCAAACAAGCAGAAATATCATCTTCATAACGCTTGCTGATTTTATGAATAAACAGGTGCTGATTATCCTGCATAAGCGGTATATCAATAGCGACAATATAACTGCCTGCCCGCAGCTTGGTCTTTTTATAATCTACAAAAAATTCCGTTAAAGATATTATCTCGTCAATATAAGACTTTTTATCATATTCATTTTTATTGACTGTATCTTTATCACTCATCTTTTTTGCACTGTCATTTTTATTATCAGGACCACAATGACGCAAATGAACGCGAGCATCTAACGCGAGCAAAATGGGAGGCAGATCTCCAATAGGCGAGGCATTAGCAATATTACCGCCAAGCGTACCCATATTACGTATTTGCGGTGACGCAATTCTGGCAAATAGCGCAGCAAAGGCAGGAAAGTACTGTTCAAGTATCGGCAGCATTTGCTGATAGGTCATACCTGCACCAAGTCTCAAAGTTTTCGCTTCTACACTGGTATTATTAGCACTATCTGATGTAGATTGAGGCTCTAAATCAGACAGTGACCAAGATTTTAGCTCGTCAATGGCCGATAGCTGAATGATTGTTTCATGGTCAACTAAGTGCTGAGTGATACTCAATCCTAAATCCGTACCACCCGCCCAAATAGTCGCCGTTGGGTATAAGGCTAATAGCTCATCGAGCTCGTCCATTGATTTTGGAATAAATAGCTGCCGTATACCTTCAGCTAATGCCAGCGTATTAGTTGACGCCTGATCTACTATATTTGTCGCTGTGCTTTTGGGTAGCGGTTTTTTGTCGTTTGCCATGACGTCGGTGGCTAGACTTATGGTCAAGTCCTTTGCGACTGTCTGATCAGCGTCTCTTTGTTGGCCGATTTTACCCATCATTAGACCCGCTTCAATGATGGGTCGATAGCCAGTACATCGGCATAGATTCCCTGATATTGAGGCGACGATATCATCATAGCTTAAATCATTGTCGCCTTGTTCACCGTTTATAATGTCTTGCTTGGCAGTGACTGGCTTAACATGGTTATGCTGCATGCGATGGTTTTCATATACATTTGCAAGCGACATCACAAAACCAGGGGTACAAAACCCACACTGCGAGCCATGGCAATCAACCATTGCCTGCTGTGCAGGATGTAATAGCGCACGCTCTGGGTGATGTGTTGGATTATCCGCTAGATAAGATGCGGTCATCAGATGATGACCATCCATGAGCGACAATAGAGTAATACAGGAATTGAAGGTATAAAAAGGAGTACTGTCACTAGACTCGCTGGTTGCATGACTGGGGAGACGCTGCGCCATGATTGTACATGCACCGCAATCTCCACTACCACAGCCTTCTTTAGTGTCAGTTTGACGTTCATACGAGCGCAGATACTCAAGTACCGTCGTGTTTGGATTGAGTTGGGTTATCTCGTGGCGCTTTTCGTTTAGATAAAAACTAATCATAGCAGGACTCGGCTAACAAATTGAGCTTTATAAAATATAGTTATAGGACGATATTCTGAACTTCAACAAATTAAAAGTTCAATAGAACATAAGCCTGACACCTTTATAAACGTGACTATTCAGTCAGGTTTTATTTATATTATCACCCCTATTGCTTGCCTACAAGCAATTAAATATCGTTTATCCAAACTTTTAAAACCCATCTGATAAGTTATAAAATACTTTAAAATTTCCAAAAAAAACGGTTAGCGATTATTTACAGGCAGTTTAAAACCTCGTAAACAAACACTAACCGTTACTTATATGACACTAAGTTCTATCTAATGACTTAATTATTAATTTTTTAAGTTTTGCTATGTTCCAAGCTCAAGCAAGCTTGCATTACCACCAATAGCTGTCGTATTGATAGTTATCACTCGCTCAGTTACAAAACGATGCAGATAATCTGGCGTTAGCATGTCTGATAAGCCCTCCATATCTGTCACTGCGATTACTTGGGTTAAGATACCATCAGTATCGGCCAATGTTTGACTGACTTCTTGTACTTCAGCAGCGCTACCTGCAACCACTACTTGAGCAAGGCGGTCGATATGTAGCAAAGTAATCGTTTGTGAGTCGTTTGCCACACTTAGCACATCATCACTGATACCAGTGTCATAAAGTACTTTGGCGGCTTCTACGCACATCTCTTCTTGGCTTGGACAATGCAAAATGACTTCATTTCCTGTCAATAGTGCTGCGATAAGCTGACCGAGTACCGCCATTGTTTTGGCTGATTCGCCGCCGACAACCATTGTTTTACCACGAGCAGTCACATAAAGATCGTTAGACTCGCCTGTAGCACCCGTCATACGATGTACCTCATCTAGGCTGGGCGCTGCACTCAGCAGATGATTGAACAAGCGACGCGCTTTATTGGCGTCTCCCGTGAACAATGCAAGCTTAGGAACAGCAGCTTCTAGATAAGTGGCACGCTGTACGGCACCAAGTAATCGCCAAGCTTCACAAACTTGAGCATGATTTTTTTTGAATTCGTTCGTCATGTTGCTACTCCTTATGCAAGCTCTGTTTGAGTGGTTGATGTCGTATTGTTTACAGTACTAGATGCTTCGGTAGCCAGTTTTGTAGCGTTTGGTTTTGCTGAGCTAAAAGACTCAGAGCTTAGCTTCATCAAACGCGGCACATAATGCGGGCCACCAGCTTTTGGGCCCGTACCTGATAAGCCGCAGCCGCCGAAAGGTTGAACATTGACTACAGCACCGATTTGGTTACGGTTGACATAAGTGTTACCCACGACAGCGCGGCGCTCGATATGCTCAGCGATGTTTTCAATACGGCTATGGATACCTAAGGTTAAACCAAACCCTGTCGCATTAATCGCATCGATAAGCTGATCCAACTCACGAGCCTTATAACGCAGTACGTGCAATATCGGGCCGAAATGCTCGCCACCAATAACGTCAATGGTTTGCACTTCGATCGCTGTCGGCAATACAAAGGTAGATTGCTCTTCACTGACTACTGAGCTGGCACTCATAGGCGTCTGTGCCAAAATGTTGGCTGTCGGCTCAGATTTCATACGTTCAATATGACTCTCAAGACCCTGCTTAGCATCAGCATCAATCACTGGGCCAACATCTGTTGCAACGTAAGTTGGATTACCTACGACTAGCTCTGCCATATGACCTTGTAGCAATTCAATCAGTCCATCTGCCACATCTTCTTGTACACACAAGATACGACAGGCAGAACAGCGCTGTCCTGCCGAACCAAATGCTGATAGCACGGCATCCTTGACCACTTGTTCTGGCAATGCTGTGGAGTCAACGATCATGGCGTTTTGTCCACCAGTTTCGGCGATCAAAATTGGTAGCTCGCCATTTGCTTGTGCATGATCATTTAAGCTTTGGTTGATACGCTGCGCGGTTTGCGTTGAGCCTGTAAATATCACGCCAGATAAGTTGTCTGCTGCTGTCAGCGCGCCGCCTACTTCACCTGCACCAGTGACAAACTGTAGCGCCTCACTTGGCACGCCAGCTTGATACATCAACTTGGCACCAAAATGTGCGATCAAGCTGGTTTGTTCTGCTGGCTTTGCTACCACCGTATTGCCCGCTGCTAATGCCGCAACGATTTGGCCTGTATAAATTGCTAATGGGAAGTTCCATGGGCTAATACAGACAAAGGTGCCACGTGCCTTATAAACTTGACGTGACTGCTTACCAGCTAAGTCTGTAAATTCATGCGTGATATCATTTAGGCGCTCCGCTTCATCAGCATAAAAACGACAAAAATCGACCGCTTCTTTGATCTCATCAATACTGTCTTGCGTCGTTTTACCCGCCTCGATTTGGCATAGTGCCATTAGCTCAGCGTAGTTTTCTTCATACAAATCGGCAGTTTTGCGTAAGATAGCGGCACGCTCAGAGGCTGGCACTGCTTGCCATTTTGCTTGTCCTGCCACAGCAGCGTCGATGGCTTGACGAGCCAACTCTGCATTGGCATATTGCACTTTGCCAGCGACAACATTATGGTTCCAAGGCGCACGTACCGTATGACTATCAAGGGGCTGATTTGCGCCATCTTGCTCAAATGTATTGACTGCTTGGCCGTTAATAACAGGTGCTGCTGACCATGTATTGTCTAAGTGACTGTCAATCGCTGTTTTGAACGGCTGCCATTGCGACTCTACAAATATATTGGGCCCAAAACTAGCACGGCGCTTGCCATAGATATCGAGTGGTAACGGTATCTCAATATTATGCAGCGTTTCATTGGCCAGTAGCTTGTCATACGGATGTACTGTTAGCTTATCAATCGGATACGACTTATCTAATAGCTGATGCACAAATGAGCTGTTCGCGCCATTTTCAAGTAAGCGGCGCACTAAGTATGGCAACAAGTCTTGATGAGCGCCAACAGGAGCATAGATACGTACAGGAATACTGTATGACTGTAGAATATGATCGTAAAGCGCGTCTCCCATCCCATGTAGACGCTGAAACTCAAAGTCTCTGTGCGTACTCATGGTCATGACAGATGCCAAAGTATGCGCGTTGTGAGTTGCAAACTGTGGCCAAATTAAACCACGTAAGTGTTCTGACAATAAAAACCGTGCGCAAGCAAGATAGGCGGTATCTGTGCCCTCTTTACGGGTCCAAACTGGATAGCCTGACAGACCTTTTTGCTGCGCAAGCTTAATCTCAAAGTCCCAGTACGCGCCTTTGACCAAACGTAGGGGAATACGGTCGCCCACTTCTTTGGCCAAACGAGCAAGCCATGCAAATATCGCAATCGCACGTTTTGAGTAGCCCTGAACGACTAGTCCTAGGCCATCCCAGCCTGCGGTCAATGGGTCACGATATAGTGATTCAAATAACTTTAAGGAAATCTCAAGACGATCCGCTTCTTCTGCATCGATACTGATATCGACATCGACTTCGCGTGCCGCTTCAATAAGTAGCAAACAGCGCTGACGTAGTAGCCCTAAGACCTGCGCTTCCTGCGTTGCTTCATAGCGCGGATGTAGCGCTGACAACTTGATAGATACAGAGGGCTTAGGCATGCCTTCTTTGACTTTAACATTGGCAGTTGCTTTGATTGCATGTAGGTAGTCATTGAAGTACTTTTCAGCGTCTTTATTAGTGATGGCCGCCTCGCCTAGCATATCAAACGAGTAGGTATAGCCTTTATTGCGGTAAGGTTGGCTGTTTTTATTGGCCTCTTCAATGGTTTCACCCAATACAAACTGATGCCCCATAATACGCATGGCTTTTTGCATCGCACCGCGAATCATTGGCTCGCCCATTTTTTTGGTCATGCGATCCAAAAATCCAGAGGCTGTGGTACTGCTGTCAATACTGACCACACGGCCGGTCATCATCATGCCCCACGTTGACGCATTGACCATAAAACCATTGTCATCTTTTAGATGTTTTTTCCAGTCCGCCACACTCATCTTGTCACGGATTAGTGCATCAGCCGTATAACTATCAGGTACTCGAATCAACGCTTCAGCCAAGCTCATTAGCAAGATACCTTCTTGAGTATCAAGGCTGTATTCAAGAAGCAATGAATCTACCATCTTGATCGCTTTGCCATCATTACGTACATATTCAACCAGCTTACGTGTCTGCTCGCTAGCATCATCGCGCTCTTTATCACTAGGCTTAGCTAGGGGTAGCAAATTTCTCAACCAGCGGTCTTCATCGACACTATACAATGGTGATATACGCGCATAAAGGTCATCTGCTGACTGAGTGATATACTCAGGTGCAAGCAAATCGATAGGATCAAATAAAATAGGCTCTTTGGGGCTAAACTGGTCTATTGGGTTCATACCAACTCCATAACTATCGTTAAAAAAACCATCATAAATGGTACGCGTGGACTCTTAACGTCGCAAATATTTAGAATAAAGCAATTATACACTTGGTCAAATATCCACGATCAACAACCAATAACAGCTGTCTATAGGAGACCAAACGACACCATCACAAAACGAGCAAATCCAGCATAAGCTGGAGAGGGTTAAGTAGGTCGTTCGATTGTTAAAAAAAGTGCTACGTTAACAATTCAAAGGCAACAACGAACAGTTAAGCGGCATTAGTGCCTTCTTCTTGTTTGTAGTGAAAGGAGTGCGATCAACAGATATGGCTTTTATATAACTGATTGAACCAAAACTATGATCTTGTATGACGCTAATTCACTGTAAGAAAAACCTCTACGGCGTTGATTGAGGTGATGCGCTTAACCCCGTCATATTATCATGAAATAATTTTTCAAACTAACTATATCGCTCATTTATATTAATAAATATGTTATTTAAAAACAAATAGTTAGCGGCATAAAATTATAGATAGGTTCTAATTTATGGTCTTTTGTTGATTATTGGTTATTTAATAACGTTTTTTGCAGCCATACTGTTAATTCTTTGGTCATAAACGCTTGAGCCTTATGCTAAAAAACCCTCCTTATCAGTGCAAGATAAAGAGGGTTAAAAACTAGTGGCCATTCATGCATATTAGTAGTTTGTATTCATACCAAATTCAATAGGCCCTAGTCGATATATCGGTATACATAGCATAAATAAGCTATAGCCATATGATCTTAACAAGTAAAATGATTGTCAGCACCCACACTGGCAGAGTCACTTCATTGACTTTACCAGACATCAGCTTGACCGCGGTAAAGGTAATAAAACCAAGGGCAATACCATCGGCGATAGAGTATGTCAGCGGCGTAAATAACAGCACGACGACAACGGGCGCAGCATCTGTCAAATCTGCCCAATTGATGTCTTTTAGCGTACCTAGCATCAGTACGGCGACGTAAAAGATAGCGCCGGCGGTAGCATACGCTGGAATCATACCAGCCAATGGGGCAAAAAAAGTACTTAATAAGAACAACACCCCGACCGTGACTGCCACAAGTCCAGTACGTCCACCTGCTGCAATACCTGCAACACTCTCAACATAACTGGTGGTCGATGAGGTACCGAGCATCGCACCTGTCACCGTCGCTGTCGAATCTGCTAGTAGTGCTTTGCCCATATTAGGTATGTTACCGTCTTTATCAATCAATTTCGCCTGGCTTGTCGTTGCCACTAGCGTACCTGCGGTATCAAATAAATCGACAAACAAAAAAGCAAAAATGACACTAATCATCGTGACATCAAACGCACCGGCAATATCAAGTTGCATCAAGGTTGGAGCGACGGATGGTGGCGTAGATATAATCCCAGCAAACTCAGTATGTCCTGCCAATAGACTGATTAGAGCAACCAATAAAATGCCAATTGTCACAGCACCGGGGATTTTTTTATACGACAGACCAATAATGACAAAGAAGCCTATGGATGCCATCATAGGACCAAACGATGTCATATCACCAAGCGTCACTAGCGTTGCGTCTTGCCCAACGATAACGCCAGAGCTTTGCAGTGCAATAAATGCTAAAAATGCACCGATACCTGCGATAACCCCTTGTTTAAGAGCAATCGGAATAGAATTAATAATCCATTCACGAATTTTAAATAAGCTTAATAGTATGAATATGCACCCCGACAAAAAAACAGCACCGAGTGCTGTCTGCCATGCATAGCCCATTCCTAACACCACCCCATAGGTGAAAAAGGCGTTAAGACCCATGCCAGGTGCCAACGCTACGGGCAAACGGGCATAAAGCCCCATTATAAAACAGCCTATCGCAGCAGCAAGACAGGTAGCAACAAACACTGCCCCTTTATCCATGCCCGCTTCTGCTAATATATTGGGGTTGACAAAAATGATATAAGCCATCGTCAAAAATGTCGTTATACCAGCAACAATTTCCGTTTTTATCGTGGTATTGTCACCATTAATTCCAAAATAGCGCTCAATTGCATTCATAAGGGTCAATCCCAACAGGCCAGTGAAAAGAACAAGTTTATATGTGTCTAAAATAAAGATGACGTCAACAAAACCATGGTGACGTCATAAAACAAAAGACAGCGGTAACAAAGCGCAACATTCTAGAGAAACCTGTGCACAAATTCAATCATTACCCATGCCTTACACGCCTAAAAACTATATTAACTGTTATCTATAAACAATAGTACACGGTAAAAACACATTATCAAACCATTAATCTAAAAACTGTCTACTGCTCATTGAACATATTAATAATGACCTTTTGTCTATTTAACAGTAAACTAAGGGGTTGAGATATTATTGTCATAAAGAAGATACTATCATTCAAACGCGGTCTTCTTATTAAGTTGTTGAAATCAATAATAAAATATATTTGTTAACTACTAACAAATAAGTATTAATCGTATCTTTTAGGATTATTTGACTTGAGTCTTTTAGTTTTAGTCAATTGTTGTTAATCATCAGTGAGCCTGTTACATGCCTGAATCATTAAACATTATCGATCTTATTACTCAAGCAAGTCTGCTCGTGCAGATGGTGATGGGGTTGCTATTACTAGCCTCTTTGGTTAGTTGGGTTATTATCTTTCGTCTAAGTGCACGCCTTGGTACTGCCAAAAACTTCGATGAACAGTTCGAAACGTGGTTTTGGTCAGGTGAGGATTTGGCCAAACTTTATCAGGGCGTCCAAGGCTCGCCTGAGCGTCAAGGGCTTGAGCAGATTTTTTATATTGGTTTTTCTGAATATTTGAGAATGCACAAAAAACGCCAACCCAAAGATGACATTATCGATGGCGTCGAGCGTAAGCTACGCGTTGGGCTTGGTCGTCAGCAGCAGCTACTTGAGTCCGGTATTACTACCCTTGCCAGCATTGGTTCGGTAGCGCCTTATGTGGGTCTATTTGGCACGGTTTGGGGCATCATGAATGCCTTTTTGGGTCTCTCACAGACAGAGCAAGCGACCCTTGCCTCAGTGGCACCTGGTATCGCTGAAGCACTTATCGCCACGGCGATGGGACTGTTTGCAGCTATTCCAGCCGTACTAGCGTATAACCACTTTACAGCAAAGTCAGGCCAGCTATATGAGTCGCGTGCTCTATTTTGTGATGAGATGACAGGTATGCTACAGCGTGAGACCAATACTCAAAATGCACTAAATAAAGCGCAGAAAAATAATGAGAGCAGAGCTGGTGCAGGTCAGGTGGCAGGGCTATGAAACCAAACCCCTATAGCCGCAAGAAAAAAGCACTCAATGCTGAGATGAATGTCGTACCTTATATCGATGTTATGCTGGTGCTACTGGTGATATTTATGGTGACAGCACCAATGCTGACCACAGGGGTCGATGTCGATTTACCAAAAGAGCAGACCAATACGATGAGCCAAAACCAGCTGCCTGTCATCGTGTCATTGACAAGTAGCGGTGAGATTTTTATCAGCTATGAAAACAACATAGACATGCCTATTAGTGAGCCTGAATTGATTAACACCTTATCCAACTTGCAATCGCAAAATAGTAACGCTGGTGTGCCCCCTCTGCAGGTGATGATTAACGCCGATCAAAATAATCAATACGGTGCCATCATGGCTTTGATGGCCAATTTGCAACAAGCAGGTATTCAGAAGGTCGGGCTATTAACAGGTGCTCCTCTACCTGCGCCTACGTTATAATGAGCTTAAATCAAAAACAGTTACTTTTACAACTTGATTTGAATAAGTAGACAACCTGATGACACACGTCAATGAGTATCACAACCATGAATAATGCTCCTGCCGTCTATATTCCAACTGCGCCTGAAGGTGATGGGCTGACCCTACCTATGCTATTAAGTCTATTGGCTCATGGCATCGTACTTGGCTTGCTGATTTATACCTACCAACAACCCGAATTAGAAACCGTTGGCAATATTGAAACCACTATGGTCACGCCGCAAGAGTTGGCTGAGATGCAAGGACAAATATTGGCCAACCGTGCAGCGATGCAAGCGCAGGCAGCTAGTAGTAATACAGAGACCAGTGAGCCTATAACTGCAGATAACAACGATAATGTCAGTCAAACAAACGCCTCATCAAGCCTGCAAAGAGAGTCTGTATTTACGCGCTCCGATGCTCCAGCGGACCAACCAGTATTAATGAGTCAAGAGCAGCATCAGCGGCGTATTGAGCAGATGCAAGAGTATGAGCGTAATATGGCCGAGCTGGCAGCGCGGCTAGATGAGACCGCCCTAGAAGAGCTGAACCAAGTAGAACAAGACAAACAAAACCAGCTTGATGCTGAGCGCGCGCGTTTAAAGTCTTTTCGTCATACAGAGAATAATCCGCCTAAAATCAAACGACCGAATAACACACAGGCCAATTTGGAGATAGAAACGGGTAGTACAAATAATGCTAACAAAACCTTTAGCCTAGAAGCAGATGGAAAATCGACAGTCACTGGAAGCCCCATCACTTCTGGGCAATCAACGAACAGTAGTAGTGCATCAGCAAGTAGTCGCGGGGCAAGCAATAGTGAGATTGTAAGCTTGATTAAGCGCAACTATAATCCACCGGTAGCAGCTAAAGGCTCAACTCAGCAGGCAACCTTGACCATAACGGTCAATAGTAATGGAGATGTGGTTAATGTCTCTGTCTCAGGGCCCGATTCAGCTGTCAATGAAGCGGCCAAGCAAGCGGTATTAAATACTCGTCATTTACCGATTGATACTGACGATCCTAAATACCCCACCTTTACCATAAGGTTTAAAGGCAGCAATTAATAAGAGGATAGACGGCTGATTTATTGTTGGTTTTATCTTAAAAAACTTGCACCAGTAGCAATATTGTCTTACCGTAATACTCAATTAAAGTATATAAAAAACGATTACCATATCATTTTAGGAGCCAAATCCAGTCATGCGTACTCACAAAAAGCTGCTGCTTAGCTTACTTGCTAGCACCTCAAGTCTACTTATCGCTTCTAGCGTATACGCGGCTCCCGTCGTATTAGAGTTGGACTACGAGATTCCAGTACAACAAAACCAAGTCGCCTTTGTGCCTTTCGCTGGCGATTCTGTACTCTCACCCATCATCTTAAATGATTTGAGTAGAACTGAGCTGAATGTGACTAGCAAGAATCTACCGCAGCAACCGCGCAGCAGTAGTGAGCTGACAGAGACATTACCAGTGTGGCAAAGTTTAGGAATTCCGTATTTAGTAGTCGGTAGCACCCGTACCAATCGCGGTAAGATTGAGACCACTTATGAGGTGATTGATGTCAAATCTGGTCGTGTACTCCAAGGAAAGCAAAGCTTGAGCGCTGATAATAATCAAGAAAGCTTACGTTATGCTGCGCACGTCATCGCTGACAAAGTGTATGAGCTGATTACTGGTACGCCGGGTGACTTTTCAGGTCGTATTGCTTACATCGAGGAGACAGGACGCGGAAAAGACAAAATATCTCGCCTAAAAGTTATGGATGCTGATGGTGAAAACGCTAGAACGATTACTGAAGTCACAGGCTCCATATTTTCGCCTACATGGTCGCCCGATGCTTCGCGTATCGCCTATACCGTACAGCGCGATAAATCTTATCCATTGATTTATGTGCAAAATGTCAGCGGCGGTGCAGCAACCGTCGTTACCCCTTATAAAGGCAGCAACCTAAGTCCTTCTTTCTCCCCTGATGGTAGCAAGATACTCTTCTCTAGCAGCTTTGAAGGTAGTGCTGATATTTATGAGATGAGTGCAGGCGGTGGTAACCTTAAAAAACTGACAAACTGGCCAAGTAGTGAAGTCCAACCAAACTATGCACCAGACGGCAAGTCTTTTGTGTTTGTCTCTGATAGAGCAGGCTTTAATAAACCGCAGATATATCGCTATGAATTTGGCTCAGGTCGAACGACCAAGGTCTCTAATAGCGGTTATGCAACCAGTCCTCAGTTTAGTAGTGATGGCACACAGATTGCGTTTTTAAGTGGGCGATCAGCCGCGATTATGAACAGCAACGGTGCAGTAACTGCCAACCTTGGTAGCACAGGTATCGATGAAGCCCCAAGCTTCTCTCCTAATGGTAAGCGTGTGGTGTATGCATCAACCCAAGGCGGTAAAGGCGTGCTGACCATTAAGTCACTAAATGGTGGCGAGTCATTTGGTAAGTCTGGTCAAGGCATTATCCGCTCCCCAGTATGGTCATCAAGTCCCGAATAAGGCTTTAACTCTCTAAAATTGTCACCTTAATATAGGCTTATTTCTTATTTTGTATCCATAAAAAAGCGCTCGATAATATTATCGAGCGCTTTTTTTACATGACTAATATTAGCTGTTAGCTGTCGTTTAAGACTGAGTGTAAGGCACTTATTCGCTTGGATCATAACCCGGTGGATTGGCATGCCTTAGCTGCGCCACATCTTCGGCAGTGACCGTCTGTTTAAAACCATTTAAATCATTGACGACATATTGCGTGACAGCTGCCATTTGCTCATCATCCATCATCATATGAAATGACGGCATACCGCGAAAGCCATTAATCAATATATCAATAATGTAGTATTTCGACTGCATTTTGCTGTTATTGGCTAATGGTGGGTAATAACCTGCACCTTGAGCACCCTCACCTTCATGCATATGACAGCCTGCACATGAGTCATGATATAGCTTTTTACCATTAGTAGTAATAAAGGCATTTTGACCTTCAAACTTAGCTTCCCACTTTGCAAGACTGGGATCGTTTTCCATGCTCGGTAATGAGCTATCATCAACGATATTGATATCAGGCGCTCTTAGCTCATCGCGAGTCATATAGACGCCGCCCCAAGCGCCAGTATTACGACTGGCTTGATTATTAACTGGCAGTACAGCGTCTTGCTTGCTCGCTATTGTCTCTACATCCTCTGATTTTTGGCTACAGCCTAACAATGCTACACTGCTTATCATACTAAGTGATATCACAGTCAGCATCTTAAATGTTGTTTTCTTCATGCTTATATTATCCATGACAGCCTCTGAATTTATTATGGTTATCAACGTTACCCAAGCATTTTTGCCTTTTTGTGCAGACGATTTGCTGCATCAATGCCGGATAAAATAGCGCCCTCTTGCCATGCAGGAATATGTGAACAATGTTCGCCCGTTAATACAATACGGTTGTCGATACTACACAGCTGATCATAATACTGCTCACGGCTTGACTCGCTCCAAATACCATAACACCCTAAGGTCCACGGAATGCGGTGCCATACCACTGACGTACCTGCACGGAACTCTTTTGGATACTGTGGATGGATGTATTTGCCATAAGCAAGGGCGACGTTAATACGCTCCTTTGGTGTTAATGTATTAAACTTATAAGAGGTCGGGCCAAAACCATAAGCACCTAATAACACTCCAGTACCTGTTTTAAACATGTCTTCTGAAGGATAAGCGATTTGCGTAATGGGCATATTAGTATAGGTCAAGCCGCCATAGATCCACTCATCTTCTTCCCAAAAGCGGCGGTTGAACTCGAGGCCCACCTTATAAGAGGTATCATAAGGTACGGCTGCCATTGCTTTTTTCATCGGCTTTGAGACATTGATATCAATTTGAGTCAATACCGTTAGCGGAATATTGCAGACACACCAGTCAGCACGTATGGTCTTGGTCGCACCATCTGGACTATTGCTATCGACATAATTGACAGTTACACCACTTTCGTCTTGATGAATCTTAGTGACTTTGGCATTAAACTCAATCATATCGCGGCACTCACGAGTGAACGCATCACCGATTTTGCCCATACCGCCTACTGGCTGAAACATCGTTGGTTGATGGCCATAAGTCATGTGATTGGCATAAATATCTGACCACATGCCAGAGTCCAATATCTCACCGATAGGTAGAGGCTTCGAGGGTTTTTCGTTGGGCATCAGGCCACCACCAGGAAAGACGCTAAAACCGCGATGCTTGGTAGTCTCATTACTGGCTCTGTAGCGATAGTCTTTGTCTAGTACGCCCCAGCCTTTTAAGCCCTCAAGCAACTTTTCTTTATCCTCAGTATTCACTGAACGATCAAGACCACCAACGTTGACGGCCTTTGATAGCAGCTCAGCCACATTGCCTTGTATGTCGTTTTTTACATCTCCTAAACGCTGCGGCACCCCGCCAAAGTGCGTAGAGCGATGCAGATAAGCTCGGTCGTTAGTCTGAATAAAAGGTTGCATCTCAACACCAAACTTCTTGCAGTAGTGAAATACAGCATAATGATGACTTGGTAAGCGCCAAGGCCCGCCATTAAAATAGTTACCTTCTTCAAAATCACAGGTAACTTCCTCACCGCCAAGCTCAGTATATTTGTCACCACTGTTGAGCGTCCAGCTACGTCCACCACCGCGATTTTGAAACTCAAGCACTTTAACATCATAACCGGCTTTACGTAGCTCATAAGCTGCAGTGAGACCACCAAGACCTGCACCAAGAATGACAATACTCGCTCCTGGAGGCGCTCCTTTTAGGTCCATCGATTCTTTAAAGCTAGACTCAGATGCAAATCCTAAGGTAGTCATTGCTTGATACATCGCAGTTGCACCAGCCGTCTTACCGATCATCGAGAGCAGTTGGCGCCGCGTTGGTGATTGAAGCATGTCTTTCATAGTAATATCCTTAAAGTAGACTTTCGTGTATGGCGGTAGGTACTCACTTTTATTATTGGTTCAGCTCATATAATTTATCTATGATGCTAAGCTTTAATACTCTACCGACCTACACTGAATCTATGTCTTATAATAAGCGCCTAACACGCGTTTATTAAGTTGTCTGTATTGCTAGTTAAATTCATTGATTCAACTAACTATGACGCCTAGAACGTATGATCGCTCGTACAATAAATATGATAATGACGATAGCTACGATAATACCTAGTATCGCAAGCAGACCTGCGTACCTAATCAAAAAAGGCTGATCGGCACCAGTCGTTGCCACGCGCTCGACATCAGCAGCATTGACATCACTGCTATTTAAACTACCAAATTTGACACGTACATAATTGCTAATACCAGCGATCTGCTCACTACTTAACTCTTCTGAAAAGCCTGGCATCTTAGGACTGGTATTGGTTGCGCCATCAACACCATGAAGAATAACATTGATTAAACCATCCGGCTTTTCACGGCGGATACTGCTTAGACCCACAATAGGTGCATAACGAGCATCCGGTTGGCCATAACCATCAACACCGTGACAGCTACCACAAGCAGCAAGGTATAATGCTTCTGGCGAATTACTACCACCTTGAACCTCAGCTTTCGCCTGCGCTAAGTAGTCCTTTTGGGCAAGCAGGTCATGAGTGATTGATTCATTGAGTGGGGCTGTCAGACGGGATGCATTGACCGGATGAACCTTATCATCTGTTTGTACGACAGGTACGGTCTTAAGATAAGAGGCAATTGCGTTTAGATCTGTGTCTTTTAAATAGCGAGTACTGTGCGATACCACCTCTCCCATAGGTCCACCAGCAAAGACTCGTTGATCCAGCTCACCTGTACGCAAGTAAGTGACGATGTCTTGCTCACTCCAATTGCCTATACCGCTTGATTTATCAGGAGTGATATTGGGCGCATACCATGTCCCAAGCTGCGCTCCTGACAAATAATTGTCGTTATCAAAACCCATCGTACTGTTACGCGGGGTATGGCAAGTCCCGCAATGAGCAAGGTTATTAACCAAATACTCACCATGCTGCTGCGTCTGTGTCAATCCTTCACGGCTCTCTGTAGAAGGGACATTGAGCATGTTCCAGCCTAACATCAGACTGCGAAAGTTAAACGGAAACGGTAGATCGGTTTCATAATCAGGCGCTTCATCTACGACAGGAACCGTTTGTAGATAGGCAAATAGTGCGCTGATATCTTCATCCTTCATACCATTATAAGAAGGGTACGGCATGGCTGGATAAAGCATATGATTGGGCGCACGACCTTCTTTGAGGGCTTTTTTTAGATCGGCTTCGGTATAGTTACCGATACCATAACGTTTCGATGGCGTAATGTTGGTTGCATAAATCTTACCCATTGGGGTCTCAAGTGCGACACCGCCAGTATAGTCTTCGCGGTGACAAGCCATACAGTCAGCTGCACGCGCGATATACGCTCCTTGATTGACCAAATCGCTATTGGCAGGGCTTACGTTGGGTAGGCTGGCGCTTGATAGACTAGCACCTTCAGCCATTACCGTACTGGAAGTGAAACCAATAACAAGCACCGATAACATCATAGAAAGTGGCTTCATAATATCCTCATATAGCTGGCACATAGTGGCTGGCAGAACTAAGGTCGTTAGACAACAATTCGTTATACAACAATATTGTCAAATAAAAACAGTAGCAAAACACCCAGCAATCTTTAACAGTGAATAGCTTATTAATGTTCTAATTATTTAATAAATATAAGGTAAACATGGTGAAAGCTTATGTTGCTTTAAGTGCCGGCTGCTTATCCATAAAGAGCTAGCTTTTGTTAATTATTACGTTAGTATGACAATTAGCTTCTGTTTACTCATATAAAGGTAAAACTATTTCGCTAACATTGCTTGAATATTAACCTATTTATCTCATTTTTTTACAAAAGTTAAAAAATCATGCCGAAATACTAAGTAAATTTCGATCTCAAGTTAATAAAATACATAGTATTCAAAATTTAGATGAAAAAGTCTTTAAAAACATAAACTAAGAAAAATAATTACCCGATAATTTGTACAACGAACATTTAACAACCATATAAAATCTCACGTATTCATTCATCTATACGAATTATAGTAACAATAGCAGACACACAATACATACAAAGGCTGTAGTCAGTTCTCCAAAGAAAAACTCACAATCACAAGTCATCAACTTATACAATCTAAAAAGACAAAAAATGCTGTTTTAAATTAATTTAGCTACTTTTAGCAAAAAATTCTTGAGTGAAAGTAGATGGTTGCATATTCTTATGTTTGGATTATGATGGAAGCTCACCAGACGCTGTAGCTTCAGTCATAATTTAAAACTGTCATTTCGGTACGATTATTCAGGTCTTTATTCAAGCTTTAATTCAAATTTTATGAAAGGTATGCCAAAAACTACTATGAAACCCTTTAACCTTTTTTGCATGTTGATACCGATGCTGCTTTTTACTGGCTGTCAGTCCTTGCTACTTTTTGATAGCCCTATCCCTGTGACTTCCAACCTTAATTTATCCACCACTGATATAGATCATTATTAACTGAGCTCACAAAAAAGCAGACATCAATATTGACGTCTGCTTTTTTGTTTTAATGGTTGCTCACTTATAAATACGAAACTTTAATCTATGAGGTTTCGTTAACTGGCTGATGCTTGATAATTGTCTTTGCTAAGTGATCGCCGAACCAAATAGCGGTATCAATATCACCCTTACCTGGGGTTTCTTCAGGTGGGCCATCAAGCGACTGAGTCATCAAACCTAAAAAGCTCGATAGTCGGTTTAAATCATGAGCCTCATGACCTGTCGGCATCAATGGCAGACCGATCCAGTTCATTCCATGTTGCATAGCGTACAATGAAATTTGCTGCAATACTGCAAGCTTATCCCCACTTAGTCCACCTGAATTGGCAAAAGCCGCCGCCCACTTGCCTTCCCATTTGCGATGATACCAACGCTTTGAGGTCTCATCCATAAAGGTCTTAAATTCAGCGGTAACACTGCCCATATATACCGCGCTACCAAATACCAGCAAATCAGCTTGATCCACAAAATCCCAATCAACATCATGGATATCGATCGCTTTTGCTTGAGCTTTTGGCAGTTGTTTATGTGCGCCTTGTACGATCGCTTCTGCGACGCGCTTGGTATGCCCATAGTTACTATGAAAAATAACAGCAATCGATACATTAGGCGCGTTTTTGGTAGATAAAGATGCTTTGGTTGATGTATTCATACAAACTCTAATAATGGATAATAAGTAATTGATTCAGCGGTAGGGTACTGTTGCTCTAAATCCCTCAAAATATGATGGGAAACGTTACCAACATAGCTGGTGCAGATGCTTGTTACCTGATATGCGGTAGACTTCGGTAAATTCAAGCATATTGTAACAGGCATGTTTTAATGAGTACCAGCTTATTACTGCTCGTCATTTATTAGTGCACACTGTAGCGAGATTTTACACATTATCAATTATCCTTGTGTAATAGATACTATGCTTTATCCATCAGCAAGCAAGAATTAACAAGCAGTGTCACCCTCTATTAATGTTAAATAGTCAGTAATAAACAGCCTATTCCATATTGTCATATAATTATTCTTATTCTTCTAATGCGCTAATATTTACTTTGATGACAATAAGATTATGATGGAGCGCTTACTTATACACTATTAAAAGCATCAAACGAGTCTCATAACCCTACTTCCTATTCTTATATAAATACTTATACAAATCACATTCGATCACATGCATCGGAGAAGGATGTCATTGCCTTGAATACGTTAAATACCACCACTAGAGTTCAGCCTGTAAATGATGCAAAAGACCCCATTGTAAGAGGTAGTCTAGCACTCAATGCACCGCAAAAAGTATTAATAGCCGGCGGCGTAATAGCAGGCCTGCTACTACTCATTCATTTACTTGATACCCAGCATATCTCTCAATCTTTACTTCTGGGTATTGGTCTTTTGCTGGGCTATACCCTCTTTCATGCACGTTTTGGTTTTACCTCAGCATTTAGACGTATCATGGCTGTCGGTAATGGACAGGCGATGCGTTCCCATATGCTGATGCTAGCAGTCGCAGTGACATTGTTTGCTCCTATTCTTGCTTATGGCACCACAATATTTGGCGGCCCAGTCGCAGGTTATGTGGCGCCATTGGGTGTCAGCCTCTTAGTTGGGTCTTTTGTTTTTGGTGTCGGCATGCAACTTGGTGGCGGCTGTGCTTCTGGCACACTCTATGCGATAGGCGGTGGACGTTCGGTTATGTTCATCACTTTTATCTTTTTTATAATAGGGGCTACGATTGGCGCTTATCATCTGCCATTTTGGACAGAGGAGATGCCAGCTTATGCCCCCTATTCATTAGCCACTTCTACAGGTCTTGGTTATACAGGCGCCTGGCTGGTGTCGCTTGCGTTATTTGGTTTAATCGCTTGGGTTACGTTGGTCGTTGAGAAAAAAAGAGCCGCACCTAAGATGGCACCTGTACCATCTGAGTCTGGCTGGAAGCGCATCTTTCGTGGTTCTTGGCCTCTATTTGCAGCAGCGATTGTTCTTGCTCTACTCAATGCCTTGACGTTACTGACGCGCGGTCAGCCTTGGGGCATTACCTCAGCATTTACTTTATGGGGCTCCAAGATAGCGAGCGGCTTGGGCGTTGATGTCGCTAGCTGGGGCTATTGGCAAGGGGCGAATGCAGCGGCGCTTGATGCGTCTATTTTTGCAGACTCAACGACTGTATTGAATATCGGTATTATCATCGGTGCGTTTATTGCGTCAGCGGCGGGCGGTCTGTTCAAGTTTACTCAGATTACTGTGGGTAATTTTGCAGCGTCAGTCATTGGTGGTCTGATGATGGGTTACGGTGCACGTTTAGCATTTGGCTGTAACATTGGCGCTTACTTCGGCGGCATCGCATCTTTTAGCTTGCATGGCTACATTTGGGGCATACTTGCTATGGCCGGTACTTTTTTAGCCTTATACTTACGTCCGCTATTCGGGCTTTCGGTACCAAAGTCCAATGATTCTGTATGCTAATATAAATGAGTCTGTTGAAACGGCAATAAAAAGAGCAGGTTTTAGCCTGCTCTTTTTATTACTGCCTAAACACTTTTTGTTAGTGCTTTAGCTTAACTACGCACAATAATTAATGCCATACGCCCCGTTGCTGGCTGCTGCAAATGCGTCTGGCGCCGATACGAATAATAGCTAGAATCAGCGTAACTACAGCTTATCGAGGTTTCATTTGCTAATGTCACGCTAGCATTGCTTATCTGATCGGCAGCTATCTTTGGTAAATCAAGCTTAATTTTATCTGTATACAAGTCCGTATTAGTCGAGCTATGAACGTCGGAATCTACCGCATATAACTGATCGAAGCGCTCAGTACTACTTATACTTTGTACTGACAACGACTGATTTTCGATGCAACCTGCTAGCAGCTTATCTCGAACCTGACTATCAACCTCGTAGTTTTCTTGACTGATACAAACGCCTATCCACGCTTTGATGTCGCCAGACTCTGTAAAACGCTTTATCGTCGTTGGAATGACTCCGCAGGCAAGTCCTTGCCAGCCTGCATGAATCGCTGCAATCTGGCCGCTTGCTGGCTGATATAATACGATTGGCACGCAATCGGCTGTCATAATAGCAAGTCCCAAACCATCTCGCTTACTGACCATTGCATCAGCATCTACTGGACGCATACTAAGCGGGCTTGCGTCTACATCATAGATTTGTTTACCATGAACTTGATTTACCCAGTACACACTACTGATAGGCGCACGCCGTTGGATTGTCAGTTGCTGATTGATAGTCGCTAGCAAACGCATACGATTATCCAATACCTGTACAGGATCATCAGCAACGTGCAGTCCAAGATTTAACTCACCATAGCTTGCTTGTTTTGATTGCAGCATTGGTTGATGTTTTTGATCTTCAAGCGTTTTATGCTTAATATCAGCATGCACAAAACCAGCGGTATGATAGGCGGCTGTTTGGAATACTGTCACTTCATTGAGCTGTGCCAGCATTGTCAGGGGAAGTTTATCTGTCATATTTTATTCGTCATCATAACCATCAGTTAGCACTGATATGAGTTTTTGCATATCTTCAGGAATAGGAGTGGTCACTTCGATATCTTCACCCGTCGTTGGGTGGACAAACCCCAAAGTATATGCGTGCAACGCTTGTCTTGGGAAATTACCAATCGCTTGGCGCTGCTCTTCTGTCAACCCTGCCCGCAATTGACGACGTCCTCCATAGACACGATCTCCAACTATTGGATAAGTGATATGGCTTAGGTGTACACGAATCTGATGGGTACGACCCGTCTCAAGTCCGACGTCCAGTAAACAGTAATTATCATTAAGCGGTGTGACATTTAACAAGTGCGTTACGGCCTCACGTCCAGCGGTCATCACCGTCATCTTTGTGCGCTGATTGCGATGACGACCAATTGGTGCATCGATACGGCGATGACGCAGTAAGCTTGCTGCATCCCCTGCTACGACACACTGATAGTGACGATAAACAGATTTGTCTTTGAGCTGCTCCATCAAAGCCATTTGCGCAGGCTTGGTTTTACCAATCAGTAAGAGCCCTGAGGTATCTTTATCAATTCGATGTACAAGGCCTGCGCGTGGCAAGTGATGCTGCTGAGGATAATGGTATAGCAAAGCATTGACCAAAGTGCCTGTCTGATTGCCCGCCCCTGGATGAACCACCATGCCGACAGGCTTATCAATCACCAGTACGTCATCATCTTCATAAACGACATCGATGGCGATATTTTCTGGCTGATCTTCACTATGCTGCTGCAATGTCGTAGATAGATGTATCACATCTCCCGCTTTGACACGTTGTTTGGGCTTTTGTACGCTACCGTTATATAACAAACTACCATCACCAACCCAGCCTTGTAACTGCACTCGTGAAAAGTCAGTAAAAACCTGTGAGGCAAGCTTATCTATACGTAGACCCGCTTCCTTCTCAGTTACCGTATGCGTTATGTCAATCACTTGCGGTAAGACTTGCCCAGCTATAGAGCTGGCGTATTCATCTTGATCTTCATCGTCGTTGATTTCTTCATAATCAGATGCTTGCTCATCATCAGACAAATTCTCATCAAGCGAGTCAACATCAAGGCTTGAGCCATTGGTGGTCAATCCATCCTCTATAGATGACTGTTGCGCCACCAATTCGGTATCAGACGTTTGTTTCGGTGTTATATTTGTGGTCATAGCATTATTATTCATAGCAGATTCGTAGGTGACCTAATTCACAAATGAGCAGGTCATAAGGATTAACTTTATAAAGCGATAAAGCCGCAATTCATTAGATGCTTAAGTAAGAACTTTCAGACTCTCAATAAAAAGCTGGTTAAACATCGTCATAGTGTACCATGCTAAGCGCTTTTCCCCCTATGCTTACAGACAGTTATCTCTTCTTTACTACTAAAAATTTGCCAAATAAATAGCCATAATAGTAACTCTCTATAATATAACGTTGCCGTAATTTACTGTATATTATAGTGGAATAGCCACAATTGTCATCGCCCATAAAAGACGCTCATGCTAAACTGTCCAAAATTTGTTGTGTCAGACTTTGCTGTGCTATCTGGCTACAAAATAGCGCACAGAAGAATAGACGAAGCAGACGTTATTCTATAAAGTAAACGTGATTTTGCTGTATGCTATGTTCAACTATAAGCCACTAGTTACTTTATGTCTCGTTGCTTTGCTGTTTTGGACGTTATTACCTTATAATTTAATAATTAGCCTTTTATCATTAACTTTGTTATTAGTACGATAGCGTCACCGCTATTGTGCGCCTTGTGCCGGAGAAGAAGTATGCGCCCTATTGGCAACACCTTTATCAAAATCTCGTCAGTAACCTTGCTTGCTCTAAGTGTAAACTTGGTTGGCTGTCAGACTTTTAAAAATCTGACGAATACAGACAGTGACGCGGTCGAAACCGCTGAAAAATCAGAGCAAGATTACTATAACGATGCTATTACTCAGATTGATAAAGGCCGCTACATACAGGCGATTGAGGATCTGACCAGTTTACGTACTTTTTACCCGACGGGACAATATGCTGAACAAGCACTCCTTGATATTATGTATGCTCAATATGCAAGTGGTAGCTTTGAGACAGCGGCAGCAAGTGCAGATCGTTTCATCAATCTCTATCCTGCTAACCCGCAAGTAAGCTACGCATATTACGTACGCGGTGTGGCCAATATGCAAGGCTCATCTGAGGGTATTAAGCTGTTCAAAATGGATCAATCTGAGCGCGATACTGCCTATTTACGTATTGCCTTTGCCAATTTTCAAGAGTTGATTAATAAATACCCTAACAGCCCATATGCGCCAGACGCAGCGCAGCGTATGACTTTTATTTACAATCAGTTTGCCCGTAGTGAGCTGACCGCAGCCAACTGGTATATCGAACGTGAAGCACACGTCGCCGCGGTTAACCGTGCCAAATGGGTATTTCAATACTACCCACTTAGTGAAGCGGTACCAGAGGCGGTTGCTATTCTTGCTTATAGTCATCAGCAGTTAGGATTAACTGATTTGGCACAAGAGTATAAAACTTTACTGCAAATCAACTACCCTGAATGGCTCACGAATGATGGCCGTGTCAGACTCTCTACCAAAACTGACCGCTCATGGTTGAATAAGCTAACCTTTGGTCAGCTTGGTCGTGCAAGCTTAAAAGATGTGCCCATGAACAACGGTGAATATACTGGCGCCACCAAAACTCAAACCGTTCGAGCGGCCACTCAGCTCAGATTGCCAGCTGATAATGCTGCTGCCCCCGCCGCTAACGGCGCACCAACCCGCAGCAACAGCGGTGTAAATGTAGGTTTGGGTCTACCTGAAAGCGCAACTGAGCGCGTGACCAATCAGGCCAGCACAGGTTCTACCGCTAGAGAAGCAAGTGTCGACCCACAAAACATGAACCCCATGCGCCGTACCACACTACCAAATGATAGCAATACGGTAGACTTGGATGATAATAACTAAACGCTCGCTACACTTGTTCTGCTATTCTTATACTCGTCTATGAGCTATTAAAAATAAGATCAACTATATAGTTGGTCTTATTTGCTTGTTGGTTTAACAAACCTCATTTATCATTATTTTGTCATTAGCTGAGCTTTGTCTTTTGTGTATTAATACATAAAATTTAGACTATGAGTCATAAGTTCAATTTTTTAGCTACTTAGGCTATTTCTTCATGTAAAGTAGCACTCATTGTGTGTTACATATACATTAATAATCTATAAGTACTTATTGCAAAGAATAAAAGTGTTAAAATAACTTTTGTATTATTCTATGATAAACTGTCCTTTCTCATGAGTATCCCCAATCATATTCTTGAACAATTAAACAGCCAAGCTGACTTGATCAGTATCATTGGTCGTCACACCACGCTTAAACGTGCTGGCAGTGAATATAAAGGGTGCTGTCCGTTCCACGGCGAAAAGTCGCCTTCGTTTTATGTCAATCCACAAAAAAACATTTATCACTGTTTTGGCTGTAATGTCGGCGGTAACGCCATTAGCTTTTTGCGCGATTATGAAAGCTTAACCTTTATCGAAGCGGTCAATGAGTTATCAAAACAAACTGGCATTGAAGTGCCAAAAGATGAACAACGTAACGTCAGTTATCAACGCCGAGCATCTAAGCCTATTCCACCATCAGTGCCCAGTCCGACTGTGGACCGTCACAGCGCAGCACAGACCGCACATACTCCTTCTGTCGTATCTAACTTAAGTAATCAAGGCGCAAGTCAACTCGGGTATAACGACCAACCCGCTTACGATGACAGCAATGGGTACGATGATTATCCACCGTTAGATCCTTACGACTCAACTCCTTACCCAATAGACACTTATGGCGCAGAGTATCAAAACGATACCGAAAATGGCTATCCACCGGCGTGGTTAACAGAGACAGCAATGGGGCTGTCTGGCGACAGCAGTAGCCATGCTGAGCAAGATGGTAACTTATATGAATTATTAAATCAGATTCAACAGTTTTATCAGCACAATCTAACCACGCATCCCCATGCCAAGCATTATTTTATGACCCGCGGTATTACCCAAGAAACTTTTGAGACTTTTGGGCTGGGCTATGCGCCATTTGGTTGGCAGCATCTTGAGCATCAGTTCCCGCAAGATATCGAAGGGCTTAAAGCCTTGGGTTTAGTACGGCAGTCAGAGTCTGGACGTGATTATGATTTGCTCCGTGATCGGGTTATCTTTCCGATTCGAGACAATCAAGGACGCACGATTGGGTTTGGTGGTCGCGCTTTAGACGATGACGTGAAGCCCAAATACATCAACTCGTCTGACTCGCCTGTCTTTCATAAACAACATGTACTATATGGCTATTACGAATCACGCCAGCAGCGTGCAGAGCACTGGCTAGTGGTCGAAGGCTATATGGATGTGATCGCCCTTTACCAAGCAGGTATTTATGGCGCAGTAGCCTCTATGGGTACCGCCATCAATGAAAGCCAGATCTCACGTTTACTGACCCTAAACCCCACACTAACGCTCAGTTTTGATGGTGATAGCGCAGGACAAAAAGCGGCTTGGCGCACACTTGAGGTTGCTCTACCAGTACTCGCTGATGATAAGGAACTACGGTTTTTGACCTTGGCCAACGGTCATGATCCTGATACTTTTATAAAAGCAAACGGCAGTGAGGCCATGCGTGAACAAATCGCCAATGCCAAACCCTTGTCACAATACATTTTTGCCTATTTGAGTGAGCGTTACGATTTGGCATTGGCAGAAGGCAAAGCCAAGCTAATGTCACAAGTGCGCAGCTTGACCACTGCGTTACCGAAAGGCAGTAGTTTTCGGTATTTGCTAAATAACGATATATATCAAAAGCTGGGTGGTAAGCGCAGCCAAAATGTCGAAGCCAAAGACGCGCTGCTTGATTTTGATGGTGACATGACCATCAGCCAACAGCTGCAGCTGTGTTTTTTGTTTCAGCCCCGCGTACTGCAAGAAGACACCATTGAGTCAATCTGGCAAAAAGCAGGTATCAATCGTTTAGACTTCCCTGCCCATATCAAGCAAAAAGCACCTTTAGATGCTTTTCGTCCGCTAGCATGGGAGGACTTGCAGGATACCGCTTTGCTCGATGTTGTCAATACAATCAAACGCTGCTTGTTTTATTTACCAACAGATGCCAACGCTGCTGCGCATTTTATTATGTCAAACCTACAGCCTATCACTCAAGAAACATTAAGCCGTAGTTGGGGCGCTTTTTATAAGACCTTGACCACAAGAAATATTTTAAGCGTTGATGAGTTGATCGAAAACCTAGTGATGCAGCTACTCAAGCTTAATATGCAAAGAAAGATGCAAGATCTTATCAAGAATCCGGATCATGTTAGACTTGCGATCGTACGCAAACAGACGCAACTTCTAAATGATTGGATGCGAGCACAGCAAGCAGAGCAATCTGCATCAATGATCAGCGTTTAGTCTTAATTTAAGACCATTTTAGGTGATTCAATAGCAGATAAAATATTTGCCCTTTAAAACATAGATTATTGCCCCCATCATCTATGATTATGGCAAGCACACATGGACTATAATATATGCAGCAACTGATTGGCTGTCTTGTGCTTGAAAGCGGTGGTCTGTGTTAAACTATGCCGTTGTCAATATTGGCTGTTGTTTTGAGTCACACTATTTTTAAATACCGTTGTTTTTAAAGATAGCCATATTGCTTTATTTTTGAGTAGTATTTTTAGCAAGTTTTTATTTAGCCGTTATATTGTAGTTTTTTGAGCCTTTATTCATATCAACTCATTTTCGTTATTATTGACATTTTCTACGCTTTTCATATGATCAATCTACTGATTAGATCAACGCACCCTACAAGCGATAGTCTGTTATTTTACGAAAATGCCCGACGCAAGCAAGTGAGTATTTATGAGCGACAAGTCAGTTTCCAATTCCACGTCTCAACTGGCCACCTTAATCCAAATGGGCAAAGAGCAAGGGTATCTTACCTATGCTGAGGTGAATGACCAGCTGCCTGACTCTATTACAGAAAGCGATCAGATCGAAGACATCGTCCAAATGCTCACTGACGTCGGCATCAAAATATTTGAGGCTGCGCCTGACGCTGATGATATTTTGATGAACGATGATTCAAGCGATGATGATATGGCAGCTGATGAAGCAGCGGCAGTATTGGCCTCTGTTGAAACTGAGCCCGGCCGTACTACCGATCCTGTTCGTATGTATATGCGCGAGATGGGTACAGTTGATCTGTTGACCCGTGAAGGCGAGATTGCTATCGCCAAGCGTATTGAAGAAGGTATTCGTGATGTACAGCATGCGATGGCTTACTGGCCAGGTACGGTACAATTCGTTCTTGATGAATATCAAAAAGTACATGACGGCGAAAAGAAACTCTCTGACGTTATCACTGGTTTTTTAGATCCTGAAACAGACGAAGACATCGCCGCAGCTAAAGAAGAAAAAGAGCGAGAAAAAGAAAAAATCTTAGTCATGAAAACGAAAGCCAATGCAAAAGCTGAGGCGGAAAAAGATGACGACGACGATGATGAAGACAGCGATGATTTAGAGGTTGATGACAGCGATGAGGCTGAAGAAGAAACGGGCGGTATCGATCCAGAAGAAGTACGCCTACGTTTAGAAGAGATTGAGCATTTATTTATCAAAGCCAAACAAGCATTGCTTGATTACGGCCGCGGTAGCGTACAAGCTGACGAAGCCTATGAGCAGCTTGCCAGCCGCTTTATGATGTTGAAGCTTAATAACCGTATGTCAGATCAAGTCATGGCTATCATGCATGATGTGTATGATGACGTGCGCAAGCATGAGCGTCAGATCATGCGTTTAGTAATCCGCCGTGGTCGTATGCCGCGCTCTGAATTTCGTAAGACTTTCCCAAGTAACGAAACCAACGTAGATTGGCTCACTGAGCGCCTAAAAGGCAAGCCTGCTTTTGCTGAAAACTTAGAAAAAGTCATCGATGATGTCATTTTGCTACAACGTAAAATCCGTGATTACGAGCAAAAGCTCGACATGGAAATCAACGATATGAAAGATGTGGCACGCGGTATGGCGATTGGTGAAGCCAAAGCCCGCCGTGCCAAAAAAGAGATGGTCGAGGCCAACCTGCGTTTGGTCATCTCTATTGCCAAAAAATATACCAATCGTGGCCTACAGTTCTTGGATTTGATTCAAGAAGGTAATATTGGTCTGATGAAAGCGGTGGATAAGTTTGAATACCGCCGCGGTTATAAGTTCTCAACCTATGCCACATGGTGGATTCGTCAGGCCATTACCCGCTCTATCGCTGACCAAGCACGTACCATTCGTATTCCTGTACATATGATTGAGACCATCAATAAAATAAACCGCGTCTCACGTCAGCTACTACAAGAAATGGGCCGCGAGCCAACGCCTGAAGAATTGGGCGAACGCTTAGAGATGGACGAGATTAAAGTCCGTAAAGTACTAAAAATCGCCAAAGAGCCTATCTCTATGGAAACCCCTATTGGTGACGATGAAGACTCGCACCTAGGTGACTTTATCGAAGATGGTACTATCTCAAGCCCAGTTGATGATGCAACAGCCGCTGGTCTGCAAGAAGCCACTCGTGATGTGCTTGGTAACTTGACTGAGCGTGAAGCTCGTGTGCTAAAAATGCGTTTTGGTATTGATATGCCAACAGACCATACTTTAGAGGAAGTCGGTAAACAGTTTGATGTGACGCGTGAGCGTATTCGTCAGATTGAGGCAAAAGCCTTGCGTAAACTGCGTCATCCTTCACGCTCTGAGCATTTGCGCTCTTTCTTAGAAAACGACTGATTCACTTAGAAGTTGTTAAACGCATAAAAACGTTCTTAGAATTAAACCAAAAAGCTGAGCATGTCTCAGCTTTTTTGTGTCTATCAGATACTTATGACTTAGCGCAAAGTAATAGTCAATCCACAATATCTATCATCATTTTTACTTTTACATTGATAATGATTCTTATTTGTAATATTATTCGCATTTAATATCTCTACATCCTTCCTATTTTTTATATTATTTTGCATATATTTGCACTTATTGAGGTTTTATGCGTCTATCCCATTTAGCTCGAGCACTAGCCATTATTACCACTGCACTGGCTTTAACTGCTTGTGGCGATGACCAAAAAGTGACAACTCCTATTGTTGATGGGACACCGCCATTACTGACGACCGACAGCAATTTTTCTGATGGTTATAGTGCCGTTGCCGCCGTATCTGTCTCAGGACGAGTACAAGATAACAGCGGTATCAAGTCATTTACTTATCAACTCAATGACGAACCGGTACGTACGCTAAAGATCGATGCTGAAGGCTATTTTAATGAGTCTATTTTTTTAGCGTTGGGCCACAATAAAATAACCCTAGAAGCGACGGATAATGCTGGTAATACGATGCGCTCTACTAAAGCCATCTATCTGGGCGATACCATAGCGGCAGGTGGTGCACATACCGCTGCCCTTCGTGATGGTCAGCTTTACGGTTGGGGGCGCAATAATTATGGTCAAACTGGTCTTGGACTGACAACAAAAATAACAGACGTCATGGGACATCCAGATACGCCAATGCTCATAAACAATGCGCCACAAAACCTAATATCTGTTAGTTTTAATCAAAACCATTCGCTCTCTATTGACCAAAACGGACAAGTTTACAGCTGGGGTGAAGATAAATATGGGCAATTGGGACGCGGCGAAACAGGTCGTAATAGCTGTAGTCAAGTTGAAGACTGTCGCCTTGATATCAGTGCTGTTCAAGGTATCGAGGATGCAATCATGGTGGCAGCCGGTTACAAGCACAATCTAGTACTGACCAAAGATGGCAGTATATGGGCATTTGGTGCTAACGATGTAGGACAGCTTGGTAATGACTCTGCTCCTAGTACAGACGGTAGTAGCATACCGGTCAAAGTAGACTTCTCAGCAGCAACTGACATTGGACATATCGTGCAAGTAGTTGCCAGTGCCAATAGCTCCTACGCTTTAGATAATAAAGGACAAGTTTGGGGCTGGGGTAGCGACGCTTATGCCAATTTTGGAAAAGGTGAAGCCTGTACCAGTGCCAATGATTGCGTCAATATCAATGCAACCCCTGTCCTTATAAATATCATTAAAAACAGTCAAAGTGATGATACTCAAATCGCTGATGATAGTGTTGCTAAAGAGGTAGAAAAAGTCACTCAACTTGCCGCTGGCCGTGACCATGTATTGGCTTTGACCAATAAAGAGTCGGTTTATGGTTGGGGACTCAATGCCACAAGCCAAATAGGCTACAACGGTGAGCTATTTGGTGATACCGAAAAAGCTTGGGACGATATCGTTGCAACACCTACCAAACTACCATGGTTCAAGGGTAAAGATATTCGCCGTATTTATGCTAATGGCAATGCCAGCTACGCCTTACTAGATGATGGCAAGGTATACCCTTGGGGCATGTTTGGCGAAACAAATGGTGCAGGTAAAACCATCTATAATGACCTAGATGAGCCAACTGACAAACTGCCCAATCTAAACAACATCGACAATATGGCAATGGGCGCTATGCATCTTGTTGCTCATGAAAAGTCGCTCAACCCAGATAACAGTCCATCTCTTCAGTATGGTTTTTTATTTACGTGGGGCTGGAGCTTTGAGGGTTCATTGGGTAATAAAGACACCACGCATGCCTGGATGTATAACACCCCTATCCCTGTGAACTTGCCAAGTCAGCTATAAGCAACGATGGCTTATGTCCTTCAAACTTGCTGATTAACACTTATAAAGAGCTAAAAAAACATAATCGTTAAGTAAAAAAAGGGGCTGCATATTTTATGTCGCCCTTTTTAATTAACGATCAAGCTTACTCATTTTTATTCATTACTTGATTGTACTGATTTATGACTATTTTAGGTAATTCCATGTCTTATTGCCTCCATCGACCAACCATTTTACCCAGATCAGCACTACCCGCTATGCGTAATGCCCTGCTCTGCTTAGCGACGACCCTGGTACTGAGCGCTTGCGGTGGCTCAGACGATAATAAGGATAATACAGTTAGCAGCCCCAGCTTGCCTAGCAACCCTCCCTCATCAAATACACCTGATGAGACAGAAGCCGATACCGATTGGCTACCAGCAGGCGGCAGCGCCACTATCACAGCTGATATCTCGCAGCCGTTTTTGCAGATCATGCCCAATTTACCGAGTAGTGCCTTAGGCGGCGTTTCGCCTGGGCGTGAGTTATTTATCACCGAATGGACGCCCGCCAATCAAGGCCGCGTGTTATTTGATGGTGTCGGGCCACTGTTTAATGCCAATGCCTGTACTCAGTGCCATAGCGCAGAGGGACGCAAACCTATCTATGCTAGCGACGGTGAGCTAAGCGACGCTATTTTATTTAGACTAGGCGATAAACAAGGACTGGCTCATGCTTATTATGGTGAGCAAATGCAGCATCAAAGTATCGACGCCAGTATCGCTACCGAAGGTAAAATGCGCTATATCGCTACTGTTGAAGACGATAAAAATTCTAAAAGTATCAGATTCGAATTTACCCCAACGGACTCCAACCAACCTTTAGGAGATACCGCTATTAGTGGACGTATCTCGCCGCAACTGGTCGGTATGGGCTTACTTAATCTCATCCCTGAAGCCAGTATTATCGCTGCCGCCGATGCTAACGATGACAATAAAGATGAAATCAGTGGCCGTGTGCACTGGGTTAACGAAGGTGCTCATGAGCGAATTGGCCGCTTTGGTTGGAAAGCGATTAATTCAAGTCTGCGTACCCAAAACGCCAACGCCATGTCGCAAGATATGGGCTTAACCACTTCGATATTTATGGACCCTAACTGTACCGCTAATCAGCCAATTTGTTGGACAGCCGCCAATGGCGGTACGCCAGAGGTCTCAGACAGCAGTTTGGATGCTGTGACTGACTTTATGACCGCGCTTGCAGTTCCTGAGCGGCGGGTGAGCAATTTATCAACTTTTAATAAAGGTGCCAATCTTTTCACCCAAGTCGGCTGTGCTGGCTGTCATACGCCCAAGCAAAAGACTGGCGATAGTGACCGTTTTCCATTGTTATCGCAACAAACCATCTACCCTTATACCGATTTATTACTTCATGATATGGGCGCAGGACTTGATGATGGCGTAAAAGAAAAGAATGCTGAAAGTTTTGAATGGCGTACACCGCCATTATGGGGTATTGGAATCGTAGCACAAGACTCGGACGCGCGTTTTTTGCACGATGGTCGCGCCAGCAGTCTGACTGAGGCGATACTGTGGCACGGCGGTGAAGCAGAAGGTGCAAAAACACGTTTTGAGCAGTTGTCTGTTGAGCAAAAAAATATATTACTG
This sequence comes from Psychrobacter sp. 1Y10, assembly GCF_052259005.1. Taxonomy (NCBI): domain Bacteria; kingdom Pseudomonadati; phylum Pseudomonadota; class Gammaproteobacteria; order Moraxellales; family Moraxellaceae; genus Psychrobacter; species Psychrobacter sp. 1Y10. Next base: position 53,180 of record NZ_JBQQES010000003.1, read on the forward strand.
TCATTTCTAAACGGCATTTAAGATTTCGAGCACCTAGTTTTTTAGCATCTAACTTTTAATTATCCAGTTTTTAAGTATTTGGCTTTTAAGTACTTGGCTATGGTAGATAGCCATTTTTAGGGGCGATATCAGGTGGGAGATCGGTTTCTCCCAGTGCCTCTAACAAATTGATTTCGATAGTGCGTGACAAAGCCGTCAGAGGTAACTGATTGGCTGCAAAACCAAACGGCTCTTCTAACTCTTCACTAAGCGCGTCTAAACCAAAGAAGGTATAAGCAATCACAGCACAGGTAAAAGGAGTCAACCAGCCCAGTGAGGAAACCAAGCCAAAAGGCAACATAAAGCAGTATAGATAAGTCGTACGATGTACCAAAAGCATATAGGCAAATGGTAAGGGCGTATTATGGATGCGCTCACAGGCGGCTAAGACGATAGTCATGGAGGTAAGGCGCTCGTCCATGTTTTGTATCATCTGCTCCGATGATAAGCGCTGACGCCGACTATCACCAAGTCGCTGACCCAGCAATCGCATCAAATAATCAGGCAGGTTTTGCGACTGACGCATGCCGGCATGATGTGCAGGCGCCACAAAACGCTCAACATCCTGCCAAGGCGCCGTACCACGTAGTCGATGGCGCACAGCATGGGTAAAAGCAATCGTAAGATAAATCATATAGCGCTGGGAGTCTCGCCCTTGCTCATCTTTTTCATCTATAAACGAGAGCACTTGACGGCTAAAGCTGCGAGCCTCATAGACCAGCTGCCCCCATAATCCTCGTGCTTCCCACCAACGCTGATAGCTTGCATTATTACGAAAGCCAAGAAACAACGATAAAGCAATCCCAAACACCGTAAAAGGCGCCATGGTGTAGGAGGGAAAAGAGCGTGAAAACTCATGCTGAATAACGGTTATAAGCGTACTTAGTAAAGTAACCAACAAAATTTGCGGATAGATCTTTGGAATGATTGAACCGCGAAGGGTAAAAAATATCTTGAGAGCATTGGGTGTTTGCCGGACAATCATGTCAGCTTCCTAGCGAGGTTATCTGTAAATACTGTAAAAATAAAACTGTACTGCGGCTTAAATATCAATTCTTAAGTACTAATTCTTGAGCACTAATCCTCAAGTACTAATTCTTACGTACTAAGACGCAGTTAATGTACTGCATCATAGTATAGCTAATATCTGATGAAAAGATTTTAAATCGCTCATACCATCTATCATTTCATAATGCCTTGTCATAATCAGCACAGCACTTGAATAATATCCAAATGCCACTATAAATAGTGAATACAGCGACCGCCCATAAAAAATGTACTCATTTAAAAATGACATCAACTAAAGAGCTGAGCGCGTCTCAGGTTTTTTATGTGATGAAAACACTATGCAAGCCAATATTTCCATAAAAAATAAGGATCCCATCATGAGTGATGACCCAAAAGACACCAGCAATCAAAACCATAGCGAGCAAGACCATGCGTCTAAAAAAGATGTCAAAGTCACTGAGTTAGTCGCTAATGACGGTATCTTAAAAGGCAAAAAAACAGACGTACAAAACCCTGAGCTTTGGGAATTCCCGATGGACTACCCTATGAGCATTATCGGTCACGAAGGCGAACACGAGACTTTGCTTAACGAAGTCAAGCTGATCCTTGGCAGTCAGTTCCCTGAGTTTGACTTGGCCTCTATAGATGTCAAGCCCTCAAAGACAGGCCGCTTTCATTCAGTGCGTGTCAACTTATACCTGACGACAGTTGAGCAAGTCAATCGCTTATATGCCGCACTTGATAACGCTAAAACTGTGCGCATGGTCGTATAAAATATTTAAAACCAAATTTAGCATTTTAATATCGTAATCGTCACTCATATGGGTGGCGATTTTTTTGGGTCTACTGTACAATCAGCACCGCGATGATTGACTCGATTCTATCTCTAAATAATCAAGAAATTGTCGACTAATAAAAATAAAGTCATAACCACTTTTTTACAAAAAATTTTATTATTTGAGACAATCGCGTCTAACCCTTATCCCATCGTCCTTTGCCAAATTTTGGACATGCTACTACCTTGTAGCAACATAGTTTTCTCCTAAAATCAATATAGCATTTTCAAAATTTTCCCGCTATATTGTGCCTACTTACTAATACAAACGCTATATCTAGTGCTCGGTGATTTTATTCATCACTATGTGCTACGGCAAACTGTTGTCCAAAAACCTTCAGCTGTCGTAACACCTTGTTATAGCAGAATAAAAAACTTTGCGAGATTTAATCGACGTAAAGTACATATCAGCAATCAATAATAGAGGGCAACATGACACATATCGATAAGATTCAAGTGACCAAACGCGACGGACGTTTAGAACCTATTGATTTAGATAAAATTCATAAGGTTATCGCATGGGCAGCTCATGATTTGGATAATGTGTCAGTCTCACAAGTTGAGCTTAAGTCGCACATTCAGTTTTATGAAGGGATCAAGACTCGTGACATTCATGAGACCATCATCAAGTCAGCGGCCGACCTTATCTCTGAAGATACTCCTGACTATCAATATTTGGCCGCGCGTTTGGCAATCTTTCATCTGCGTAAGATTGCTTATAACAAATTTACACCGCCGCACCTATATGACCACGTTAAAACTCTTACAGATTCTGGCAAATACGATGAGCATATCCTAGCCGATTATAGTCGTAGCGAGTTTGATGAATTGGAAGAATACCTCGATCATTGGCGCGATATGAACTTGGCCTACGCAGCCGTTGAGCAAATGGCAGGCAAATACCTCGTGCAAGATCGCGTCACCAAGACCGTTTATGAAAGCCCGCAGTTTTTATATATGCTGGTCGGTATGTGTCTGTTTGCCAACTATGACAAAGCTGAGCGCATAAGCTATGTCAAACGCTTCTATGATGCAACCTCACAGTTCAAAATCTCTCTACCGACGCCTATCATGTCGGGTGTGCGTACCCCATCGCGTCAGTTTAGCTCGTGCGTCTTGATCGAATGTGGTGATAGCCTAGATTCTATCAATGCTACCACCAGCGCCATCGTGCGTTATGTCTCACAGCGTGCTGGTATCGGCATCAATGCTGGTCGTATCCGTGCCCTTGGTAGTCCTATCCGTGGCGGTGAGGCTCAGCATACTGGCTGTATTCCTTTTTATAAGCTTTTCCAAACTGCAGTTAAATGCTGCTCACAAGGTGGCGTGCGCGGCGGTGCAGCGACACTATTCTATCCACTCTGGCATTTAGAAGTTGAATCATTACTCGTACTCAAAAACAACCGCGGCGTCGAAGACAACCGTGTTCGTCATATGGACTATGGCGTTCAGATTAATAAAACGCTTTATACCCGTCTGATTAAAGGACAAGACATCTCGCTATTCTCTCCAGGTGATACTCCTGGCCTGTACGATGCTTTCTTTGAAGATCAAGACAAGTTTGAAGAGCTATATACCAAATACGAGCAAGATGACTCTATTCGTAAGCGTCAAGTGCCAGCCGCTGACTTATTTAGCCTTATGATGCAGGAGCGCGCCAGCACTGGACGTATTTATATTCAAAATATCGACCACTGCAACACCCATAGCCCATTTGATGCGAGCATCGCTCCGATTCGCCAATCAAACCTATGTATGGAAATCGCGCTACCGACCAAGCCACTTGATAATATCAACGACGAAGAAGGCGAAATCGCGCTTTGTACGCTATCAGCGGTCAACTTGGGTAAAGTCGAAAACGTCAGCGATATCGAAGAGCCAGCAGAACTCATCGTTCGTGCGCTTGATGCCCTGCTCGACTATCAAGACTATCCTGTCAAAGCAGCTGAAAACGGCAGTATGCGCCGCCGTACGCTGGGCGTTGGTGTCATCAATTATGCCTATTACTTAGCGAAGAATGGCGTACGCTATTCAGACGGTAGTGCGCTTGGTCTGACCCATCAAACCTTTGAAGCGTTGCAGTATTATCTCTTAAAAGCATCAAACAAGTTGGCAAAAGAGCAAGGCGCGTGCCCTGCTTTTAATGAGACTACCTACTCGCAAGGTATCTTACCGATTGATACGTACAAAAAAGATTTGGATAACATCTGCCAAGAGCCGCTACATCTCGATTGGGAAACGCTACGCGGTGAGATTACCACTCACGGTCTACGCAACTCTACCCTAACTGCCTTGATGCCGTCTGAGACCTCTAGTCAGATCGCCAACGCGACCAATGGTATCGAGCCACCACGCGGTCTGGTCTCTATCAAAGCCTCAAAAGATGGCATTTTAAAGCAAGTTGTCCCTGATATCGGTACGCTGAGACATCAGTACGAGCTACTATGGCAAATGCCAAACAATGACGGTTACTTAAAGCTAGTCGCTATCATGCAAAAGTTCGTCGATCAAAGTATCTCTGCCAATACCAACTACGATCCCGTTCGTTATGAAGGTGGTCGTGTCCCGATGAAGATATTGCTAAAAGATTTGCTAAACGCGTATAAGCTTGGCGTAAAGACTTTGTATTATCACAATACGCGTGATGGTGCGAACGATGCGCAAGCGGATATGGAAGATGATTGTGCTGGCGGGGCTTGTAAGATTTAGGTTTGATAGATGGCGGGTTTAACTTTTTGGTTAAGCTCGTCATCCGCTTATATCTACTTTAAATATTAACACGGATATAGCAAAGTAATATTGAAACTTATCAAATAACTTCAAGGACTGGAAAGATGAGTGATATTAAAATTTCACCTGTTAATGTAGATCTAACACCTTTGGTAGAAAGTGCACCTAAAGGTGTTAATAAACTTTTCGATCTTTTATTTTCAAAACATCTTAATCGTCAACAAAGGACAGATAGGCTTTCTAGTGCTCAAACAGAAAAAGATATTAAACTAATTGAGAATGGTATAGCAGAGTTTAGGGATGGCAAGTTCATTTTAAGTTCAGAAATGGTAAATAACCCCACTACTGTTGTCGGCAATATGATTAATAATCAAACAACTATAGAACAAGAAAATGTCCAGCAATCATTAAATAAAGCATTGGAATACCTGTCTGGAATTGAAGACCATGAAGTATCTGATGATATCATTGAACAAACCTTTTTTAATAAATGGTTTAATTTCTCAAAAGAAGTTTCTGATGATGAATTGCAGTCTTTATGGGGCAGATTACTGGCTGAAGAGCTTTGTTCTCCTAATACTATCAATTATTTAGTTCTAAATACCTTTTCATTGATGTCAAAAAGACAGTTAGAATCATTTCTCAAAATTGTCCCTTACACAGCATATAGCCATCTTATATTTTATGACAATAATAGACCAAAGGATGAAGCATTTGAAGGCACATCATCTTTTGAATTACAAGAACTTCAAGATTTAAAGCTAATAAAAGAATTCAATTCAACTTTTCAAACTAGCTTTCCCCTTTCTTTTGGTATGCTTGACAACAAAAATACGCCTTATATATCCAAGTCTTATAACGGAAATTATGTATTATTCCTAAAATCTGAAAGTAATGAAGAAGTATCAATAACTGCTTACCAATTAACATCTATTGGACAGAAAGCACTGGAAATTGCTGAGAAAGATGCTGATATAGCAAGTCAGTGTCAGTTTCTAGCAAAAAAACTTTTTAACTTTAGAGGTTTAGAGCATATAACAGATATAGAAATCCAAAGACGAGACTCTAATGGAAAATATGAGTTTATCGATAATATCAAAAGAGCATAATAAATGAGTTGTAAGGTACGCCCAGCGCACCGATGATATAGAAATCATGTTTAAATGTGCGCAAAGCGCATCCTACAAATTACGCCCAAACAGAAAAATTGTTAAGAAAGAAGAAAGATGCCCCAGCAAGGCTTTTTAGCCGCGACTATATCGGTATCCTGCTGACGACGATGGCGATGCAGTCTGAGGCTGAACGTAGTATCGAGACAACAGGAATGCGGTCAGACACAATAGACTGCACGCCAGCGGCAAAGCAGATACAAGCGGTAGGCGGGATTGGCTACTGTTATAATGAAAACATACAGACAGAACTAAAACGACGGAGGTCATGTGCAATATACCGCAATCATCAAAGACGGTGGTTTGTTTATTCCAAACGTATTTTCAGACCTAAACGATGGTGGCTCGCATATCGTACAAGTCGAGGTTGATATTGCAGAGGTGCGTCAGCAGTTAGGTGTGAATGAAGCACCAAAGACAACTGTCGCCAAAAAAAGCGTGGCAAAAGCAGCCAAAAAGCCAGTATCGAGAGCGGCTAAAAAAGACGTAAAAACAGCAGCGGAAGAGTCTGATGTGAGCACCCTACGCAAAAGCGCACTTGATGAATTAGAAGCACTCGATGATAGTGAGCTGAGCGAGATATTCAAAGCCTATATGAACGATGGGCAAGAGTCGTCACAGATATCACTAGAGAACCTCTAAGCTAAAACGCTATAATCCAAAAACGTGTCATAACATCAGATCAAAACCAGTCAAACCCCTATAAATTAATAACCGTATCAATTATAAAGGCAGTCCCATGACTTACTCGATTTTTTCTCAAACGCCAAACAATGCTTTAAAAGAGCCGATGTTCTTTGGTCAGCCGGTCAATATTGCCCGCTACGACCAACAAAAACACCCTATCTTTGAGCAATTGATCGAAAAGCAGCTGTCGTTTTTTTGGCGTCCAGAAGAAGTCGATGTATCACGTGACCGTATTGACTTTGGTAACTTATCCTCGCATGAACAGCATATATTTTTGAGCAATCTCAAGTACCAGACCCTACTTGACTCTATTCAGGGCCGTAGCCCAAACGTGGTGCTACTGCCACTGGTGTCTATCCCTGAGCTTGAGACTTGGATTGAGACATGGTCGTTCTCTGAGACCATCCACTCGCGTAGCTATACCCATATCATTCGTAATATCGTCAATGACCCGGGTATTGTGTTCGATGATATTATGCAAAATGAGCACATCTTGGAGCGTGCGTCCGACATTGCCAAATACTACGACGACTTGTATCGTAACTCGCAGTTATACAGCTTATACGGGCCGGGTACGCATAATATCAATGGCGAGCAAATCACTGTCGATTTAAAGTCTCTCAAAAAACAGATGTATCTGTGCATCATGGCAGTCAATGTCTTAGAAGCCATTCGCTTTTATGTGTCGTTTGCCTGCTCGTTTGCTTTTGCTGAGCGCAAATTGATGGAAGGCAATGCCAAAATTATTAAGCTTATCGCTCGTGATGAGGCGCTACATTTAACTGGCACGCAGCACATGCTTAACTTAATGCGTAACGGCAAAGACGATCCTGAGATGGTCGAGATTGCAAGCGAGTGCTATGATGAGAGTGTTGAGATATTCCGTAAGGCGGCCGAGCAAGAAAAAGAATGGGCCAGCTATCTGTTTAAAGATGGCTCGATGATCGGTCTAAATAAAGACATCCTTTGTCAATATATTGAATACATTACGAACTTGCGTATGGAAGCGGTCGGCTTGCCATCAGCGTTCCCAAATTCGAAATCAAATCCGATTCCATGGATCAATACATGGTTGTCGTCTGATAACGTACAAGTTGCCCCGCAAGAGACAGAGATAAGCTCATACTTGGTCGGGCAGATTGATTCGGATCTATCAGAAAGCGATTTTGATGATTTTGAGCTCTAATACAGTTTTGAGCTTTAAGACCGTTTTGAGTCTTAAAGATAGAATATGCTTTGCGTAGATGGATACAACGATAACAAAGTACTACTGGGATAGACTATGACTTGGGTAATGACCAGTAAAAAACAGTTTTATTTGCATGATGATGAAAGCCTGCTCGATGGGCTGCTGCGTACAGGGCACGAGGTCAATTATCAGTGCCGTGAAGGTTATTGTGGTAGCTGCCGAGTCAAGCGCATAGCCAGCTCACATGTGGTTGATTATCCGTTTGCACCGCTTGCTATGATCGAAGAAGATGAAATCCTGCCTTGCTGTTGCCGTGTGCAAGGAGTCATTTACATCAATCATGAGCCTATCGTGAAATAACCACTCATTTATGAAAATAAAAATACCCAATAAAAAGCGCGCTACCTTAGATAAGATAGCGCGCTTTTTATTGGGTAATTACCATGCCCGTCTTGCTTATTGCGACGCGGTGTCTTGTTCAAACAGTTTTAGCAGCTCTTCACGCATACGGTTGCGCTCTTCTTCTGACATCATCGGCGCATCTGGATCATCATAGTATTGCTCTTCACCTTGAGCCCCTGTACCGCCTTGACCGTTTAATCTGTCATCGTGCAAGATTCTAGGTGTCTGAACTTCTACGACTTCTTGCACAGGACGCTCTTCAAGCATAATCTTAACTTGTTTGTTTTGACCGTTGCGCAATACTTGAGCGTTTAGCTCAGTCGTTGGCGCCTTACGCGCCACATACTGAATCAAAGTATTGGCATCTGTCATCTCGATACCATCGATGGTCAAGATAACATCACCGACTCTTAGGCCACTTTTGGCAGCGGGACCTTGAGCGACGACATTTAAGACTTCTACTCCTGTCGAGGTTTCAAGGCGCGTTGGATCACGTAGTTGTGATTGAATCTCGATACCTAACCAGCCGCGACTGACTTTACCGTCTTTAATAAGCGCATTCATGACTTGCTCAACGATGGCAGTTGGAATAGCAAAGCCAATCCCCATCGAGCCGCCAGAGCGCGAAAAAATCACTGTATTAATACCGACCAGCTCTCCGCGAGCATCGACAAGTGCCCCGCCCGAATTACCCGGATTGATAGCAGCATCAGTCTGGATAAAGTCTTCAAACTTATTGACCCCAAGACCCGTACGACCAGTTGCCGAAATAATCCCTTGAGTGACCGTTTGACCGACACCAAACGGATTACCAATTGCTAATGCTAAATCACCAACGCGGCTAGGCTCTTCACGAAAGCCAAGCGGCGTAAGCCCTGTCATATCGACCTTGATCACAGCCAAATCACTATCGGGATCCGTGCCGATGACCTTGGCTCGATTTTTACGCCCGTCGTTGAAAGCCACCGTAATCTCATCTGCTTTTTCGATCACATGAGCATTGGTAACGATATAGCCATCCTCCGACACGATGACACCAGAGCCAAGGTTGGTTGGCCCCTGCCCTTGACCTTGTGGCCCACCATGGAACTCAAAAAAGCGACGTAACACAGGATCATCCATGTAAGGATGTTCGGCCATGGTCTGAGTGGTATAGATATTGACCACCGACTGCGAGGCACGAGCGACCGCATTATGATACGAGTCAATAGGTTCAGGTTTATCAGATGCAGGTGCTATAGCTTCTTGCTCAGCCGCGGTCGTTCTTGGTGGCTCCCACGCTGTCTTCGATGGTGTCTTCATACTCATAAACAACCAGACAAACGCTGCAATTATTACCAGCAATAAAACCCAAGGTAACCACTTCCACAGTGTTGCCTTGTTGTTGGTGTTTGGAGATGACGACATATATAAACCTCTATAAATTTAATCAAACAGACGTTATTGAATACAATGGGATGACGACTATTTTTTGCTTGCTATTAAGTACCACACAACCCGTTAAAACCTATTCATCCAGTAGGCTCACGTATGTAAATTATAACTGCCCATACATCAAAATAGTAACGTATCGTGTACCATTTCAGTTATGGGGTTTATCTACTCATTTGCAACATCATGCTAAAATGATTACTACAAATTTATGAACGGTGATTGTTAAATTGGCTCAAACAAGGTCAGCTAGAACAATAGTTTCAACTTAAATCATAAGGACACCCAATGTCAGCAAAAGACCCATCATACGACTCATCAAATGTAGCGATTACTGCCCAAGCGTTAACGCAGTTTTGCGATGACTATTTATCTGCAAATGCCTTTAAAGACTATGCTCCAAACGGATTGCAAGTAGATGGCGGGCAGCCTATCAGACGTATTGTGACCGGTGTTACTGCTTGTGAGGCCTTGATCGATGCTGCTATCGAGGCGAAAGCCGACGCGATTATGGTACACCATGGTTACTTTTGGAAAGGTGAACCTGAGCCTATTACTGGTATGAAGGGTCGGCGTATTCGCAAATTGATGCAGCATGGTATCTCGATGATTGGCTATCACCTACCGCTTGATGCACACCCTATCATCGGTAACAATGCAAAGCTCGCTGAGACGCTAGGACTGACGATCACTGAAGCACTCTACCCTCATGAGACCCATCCTGTGGGCAATATCGCTATTTGTACGCCGCAAAGTGCCGAAACCCTAATTCAGACGATTACTCAAGCACTCGGCCGCGTGCCTCTACATATTTCAAGCGATTGTCGTTTCACAAACGAAGATGAAACAAACAATACAAAAATGATCGAACGTATCGGCTTATGTACAGGCGGTGCGCAAGATATGATTGAGCAGGCAGCTATAATGGAATGCGATGCCTATCTGTCTGGCGAGATATCTGAACGTACTACACATAGCGCACGAGAGCTTGGGATTGATTACTTTGCTTGTGGCCACCATGCGACAGAACGAGGTGGTATTCAGGCGCTTGGGGAGATGGTTGCTCAGCACTTTGGACTACCAGTGACATTTATCGATATCGATAACCCTGCTTAACGCTACGCCGTAGAACTTTCTCAAAAATAGGGCCTTTTCGAAAAATATTGACATAGTACCGCCTGACTGGCGATAAAATAGACTTTATTCGTTTATATGAATATAATAGCTGTTTTTGACCGTCTATTACTCAATTGTTAAGTTTTATCACTCTTTAATTAACTTTACTTGAATAATGGCCTTATAAGCCCTATAAAGTCAACTAGAAAGAGAATGTTTTGTCATGAAACTTCCCATTTACTATGGCCTCCGGTTATAACGCCTAGCTATTTAATAATGATGCGTACATTTACTATAAATTACGTTTGATACTTTTTAGCGAGACGTTGCAACGATTGTATAATTCGATCTTATGAGGTGCGATGTCATTTACATTATAAGTAATTGATGTCTCAAAGCTCGTATAATTCGTTATCAATACTGCTGGACAATATAATATTGCAAGTAAAATCAAACGGTTAGATATTACCGTATTGTTTGATTTTACCGTATGTTTATTATTTTTGTCTCAATAACTTATTCATGACCTTACCTATAGTTAATATAATAATTTAAGTGTATTTTCAGCCATTATCGATAAAGGTGACATAACTGTCATTATTCTTTATCTGTGTAGCTTTATTTGAGCGATGTTATTTTTGACATGCTTAGAACGGTAGCACACGGTTTATTATGCTGTTTTATAAACTTATTATTATATTAATCAAGGTGTTGTAATGCTCATAACACTAAGATCTCTATTAGCGATTTAGATTAATGAGCTGTGTAACATCTAAGCTGCCTTCAAAATGTTTATTTATCATTTACGTACACATTGAGATGATGGCAGCTCCCTGGTAAGCAGGATGGCTAATATTAGGAGACATCCATGCAGCGTATTACTTATCGTGTAAAAGTATCTGCGCAAGGTGCCAAACGTCGTATTTCTTATTTACTGCGTCCATCCAAGCGCTCACTTAGCACCAAAAGTAACCTCGTTTCATCCGTTACCCCTACCAAATTGAACCGTTTTGCCAAAACAAAAAAGATGGCACAAGTATCTAGTATTGCCCTTCTCTCCTTACCTGCTGAGAGCCTGATTACGATGGATTCAACAGTACCAGCCTATGCTAAGGTGATGCTTGAGGAGACTCTTACCATCGCAGCTGTCCCAGGAGACAGCACTTATTTTGCGACCGATGGCTTTCAGCACGGCTTTGGCTTTGATTTGATACGTAGTTATGCTGATGAGCTAGGCGTTGAGATTGATTTAAAGGCTTATGCTAGCGAAGAGGCGGCATTGAGAGCAATAAAATCAGGTGACGCTGATATGGCATTGACGACAGCGAGTACGCAGCTAAAGAGTCAGCTGAATTTGTCTTCAGTTAATGTTAGTTGCGGCTATGATGCTAGCCTAACAAAAAATGGCTTACATCCTAAAGTCAGCTGGACATTTAACCAAGCCGATGATCCGTTATCACAAAAAGCCAGTTACTTCTTATGTGATAGTATCAAGCTTGAAAACACGCAAAAGCTTGCCGCGTTTTATAATCAAAACTTACTAAAAGATGCTTATAGTCAAGATCATTTTAAAAAGACGTTGACTGAAAAGTTGCCTGATTACCAATCTTCTTTTGAAGAACAAGCCCGCAATTATAACCATGATTGGGAGCTGCTAGTGGCGATGGGTTATCAAGAGTCGCATTTAGATGCCAATGCCGTATCGCCGACAGGCGTACGTGGTTTGATGATGCTCACTAACAACACTGCAAAAGCAATGGGGGTCTCAGATCGTGTTGACCCTTATCAAAGCATCGGCGGCGGCGCTCGTTATTTAGAACAGATGAAAGCTGACTTCGCTGATGTGCCAAAGACTGATCGAATCTGGTTTGCACTTGCGGCTTATAACATGGGCCCTAATGCGGTCAAACGTATACAGCGCAAATTGAATGATGCTGGTATCGATGATAAAAGCTGGGCGAACGTCTATACATATTTATCAGAAAATAGAGCTTCCAATAGCCGTTATGGGCAGGCGATGCATTATGTAAGTAATATCAGAAGCTATCTTGAAACGATTAAAACTCGTATGGTCTAGACATATGAGTTTATAGAGGAAATATAAAAAAGCTGCTCTTATGTAAGAGCAGCTTTTTTACTGTTCAATTATGTTAGTCGGGTTTAACAGTGAGTTAGCGATTAGGTACTGTTAGGCGTTGACCACGTTGTAGCATAGTGTCTGCTGCGATATTGTTCATATCAGCAAGCGCTTGGGTTGAGACCCCATATTTACGAGCCAGTCCGATAAGACTATCTCCAGAGCCAACCGTATATCGCACTGTTGCTTTAGGGACTTTAATCGTTTGGCCGCGCTGTAGCTGGGCATTGGTCGCCATATTATTCGTTGCTGCCAAATCTTCTACTGCAATACCAAAACGACGTGACAAAGCGATTAAACCATCGCCTGACTGTACTCTATAACGTTCAGTGTTACCAAGTACTTTGCCATTACCGCTTCTACTGCTGACTGTCGTACTTTGGCTGCTAGCATTTGTATTATTGATAGTGGCGCGAGCACTGCCCCTTGCTGGAATAGTAATAGTACGACCACGCAATAAGTTTGACGTCGTACTTAAGCCATTTGCTGCCGCCAAGTCACTGATACCGATATTATAGCGACTGGCTACCCCTGTCAAACTATCGCCGGACTGTACTTTATAGCTTATAGGTTGATTGTTTAATTGGCGATTTACTTCTGCTTTTGATACAGGCACTCTAATGGTTTGTCCGCGTTGCAAGCGCGCGTTAGCATTAAAATTACTATTCACTGCTGCGACTTCTTTTGCACTGACCCCGATACTATTTGCAATACCGATTAACGTCTCTCCTGATTTTACTGTATAACGGCTGCTAGAGACTGAGCTGTTAGCACTACTGGTATTTGTACTACTAGAATTGCTATTGGTAGAAAGATCGACGCTATCAGGTATTTTGAGCGTTTGACCCACGTATAAAGAGTCTGTTGCTCGAATACCATTAAGACTGGCTAGAGTATTGGCTGACATGTCAAACTGGCGTGCTAATGCAATGAGGCCATCACCAGGTTTTACTTTGTAGTTTTGAGTCGCGTTGCTAGATTTGCGAGCTTTAGTAGATGGTGCAGCAGGCGTTGTCGCTGGGGCCTTGACTTTACCTGGTATTAGCCACAGTTTCTGACCTCTTAGCAAATCAGAACGGCTGCTCAAATTGTTATAACTTGCCAGCTGTGTCACTGATAGGCCAAAGCGATTTGCCGTACCGATAAGCGTGTCGCCCGACTGTACAACGTAACTGTCTGGCTGATCTTTGGTTTGTGTATTTGCACTACTCAATGGCTCAATAGTCTTGGCATCGTACAAATATAGAGTACTACCAGACAACAACTTTGCCTCGGCATCTATCTGATTCCACTCAGTAATATCACGCCAGCTGACGCCTGCACGACTGGCGATATTTGATAAGGTATCGCCGCGTTTTACCGTATAAGTTGTACGTTTGCCCTGAGGTTTTGGCTTACTGACTGGCGTTTTTGCAAAGCTCAACTTTTTATCTTCACCACTGGCCTCCAAAATAGACTGCTGTGTCTGTACCGCGGATAGATTGATGTTGCCATCAGCGTTAATGACCTCGGTTTCTGGTGTTTTGACTCGTATCTGATTGGCGATAAAGTCGCGCTCTTCTTTACTAAGTGGAGGCTCTTGGACAATGGTATTGTTTTGTGTAATCTGTGCAGAGGTCGTCGGTAAGCTATTACTGCGTTGCAGTTCAGCATTAATCTTACTGGTCTCTTTACTTGTGATAGGTGGCTCAGTGCTAACAGTCGAGTTACTATTATATCCAGAGCCGCTAGACGATGCCGGAGAGATATAACTGGTCGTTTGCTGCGGCACGCTTGCACTGGCAGCGTAATCTGCCAAGCCGCCACCAGTAGAAGGTAATGACGAGCTGGTATATGGTCGACTATTATAGCTTGGCGTAGCAGTACTACTTGGGCTACTGGTGTTACTTGAGGCAATAACGTTACTCGTACCATTGCCTCTTAACGATATAAGCTTGGCATCAAGATTGGTATTAATATCATTAGGGATGATGATACGCTGCGGGCCTGAGGCATCAACACGTCCTGATGTTAGAGCTGTATTCAGCCTTTCTAATTCATCGTAACTAACGCCAGTTACTTGCGACACTTCAGCCAAACTGACACCATAGTTGACTGGTACACTACGAAAATGCTGTCGGTTGGCAATAGCTGGCAGGTAAACACCGTACTGCTCAGGCTTAGCGACGATTTCTGCTACCGCCAAAAAGCGTGGTACATAATTCATTGTTTCAGTAGGCAGTCTAAGCGACCAGTAGTCAGTGGGCAATCCACGAGCCGCATTGGCATCAATGGCTTTTTGTACACGACCAGGACCTGCGTTATAAGCTGCTAGTGCCAGCTCCCAGCTACCAAACTGATTGTATAACGCTGTCAAAAAGTCATAGGCTGCACGTGTTGATTCGATCACATCACGGCGACCATCATAGGTGCTGCTTTGATTCAAACCATAAATTCGTCCCGTACTTGGAATAAACTGCCACAAACCTGCTGCCGCTGCACTACTGGTGCCGCTTGGATCATAAGAGCTCTCAATTACTGGTAATAAGGCAAGCTCAGTTGGAATATTGCGACGCTCAGCTTCACGTACTGTATGGTAAATATAGCGACTGGCACGCGCAGTCAACCGGTTTAAGTAATCTTGTCTGCTAGTAAACCAGCTTTTTTGCCCTTCAATACGTTGATTGTAGATAGGCTGACCGCCATTCATACGATAACCAGCTCTTAGACGATTCCACAAATCACCATATTGCTGAATAGCCAGTTTATTGTCTTCAACCATGGTCATATCAGTCGCTTCTAATAAGTCTGCCAACTCATCTAAGCTTTCTGCATCCAAAAATGCAGTTGAGTAGTCATCACTCGTACTTGGGCGAGCAGCTCCAGACTGTTTGACTGGGCGCTTATTCACAACAGACGAGCTATTGGTAGCACTGGTATTTTTTACCGTTGACGTATTGCTACAGGCGCTGATAAGTAGGGTTGACACTGCAAGGGTCAATGGTAAAGCTATAAATGATTGGGGTTTTGATGACACAGTAGACATGATGATAGAAGGTTCCTAGCGACAAGAAGTAATGAAGATAATCGACAGTATAATATACAATGTAAGAAACAGACCATCATTCTATAGAAGATGATCTGCAAAATTTAAATTAAATTAATCAATCGCTACTTGGGAAACTGCACGTAGCAGCACAGCGTTGCCAGTCGACAAAGTAAGTGTGACTCTTGATGTAGTCACAAATGAGACTTTTTTGCCGTCTTTAACCCAGCTCTCAACGGTTCTAACGTTTGCCTTTGCTTGTGAGCCAGTCGTAACGATATTGTTGATGCTAATATCATAACGATAATTTGACGTTTGGCTCCAGCTGTCTTGTAATAATTTTAAATACGCATTTTTATCGAGACTGGTAGACTTCCCCTTTCTAGATAAGGAGATCAGTGCATCATCAGATACCAAACGGGCAACTTGGTTGATGTCATTATTATTAGCTGCTGCTTTCATCGCAGTAGCATAGTTTTGTACCAAGCTCTCATTCATGGTCGCAGCTTGAGCAGTAATAGCAGCAGTACCGGCCATTACCGTCAACGTAGCAACGCTCGCGCTTTTTATAAACAGAGCCAATAGCCCTTTATTCCACAGTTGTTTCATTATAATCCTTAAGGTGTTTCTTATTATCTAATTGTGTTGAGTAATTGACACTCTATTAATGGTATTTTTAGCCTATCACTAAATACTCACACCTATGTAACGCCATGTGTAATTATTGCATGTATACCTACCTAGTATCCTACTATTACATCCTAAACGCTTTACCCTTATAGGCTCATGTATAAGTCTTTATGAAGTTTTTATACATTTACTAAGCTTTGGTATTGTCATGTATCGCTTCTTCATCATCGTTAAGCTTCATACCTAAACGCTCCACTCGCCTATCCATCATTTGACGAGCCAGTGCCTGCATGTCTTCGACACGATCTATCTCATCGACGATCTCAAGACCTAAGAGAGTCTCAAAGACATCTTCTAATGTCACCAAACCTTTAACTTCACCATATTCACCTACCGTGATAGCGATATGAATACGATTTTTTAGCATCAATTCTAATAAATCAAACAACTTCATTTTTGAAAATACAAAGGTAATTTCTCGTTCAAATTGCGTCAAAGGTTTATGCATCGCATGATTGACTTTTGCCAACAGCATATCCGTTTTTAGGACAAAACCGGTAATGTTATCCAAATCGCCATCATAAATAGGTAAGCGCGAAAACGTCAGTTTTGGACGATCAACCAATACTTCAGCGACCGTTTTATTCTGTTCAAACGCAAGCATGACTGAGCGCGGTGTCATAATGTCTTCGACTTTAATGGCGCCAAAGGCGAGTAAGTTACGAATAATTCGTGACTCTAATGGATCAATCTGGCCAGATTCTTCACCTATGCTGGCAAGCGCAGCAAACTCACGGCGGCTAAAAACATGTGTCTCTTTACTGCGTACTAGTAATTTTGTCAAACGTTCTGAAAACCAAATCAGAGGATAGAGTATAAGAACAATACCGCGTACAAAGTAAGCTACTATGCCGCTTAGCTGACGCCAATAAACCGTTCCTAATGTTTTTGGAATAATTTCAGATAAGAACAAAATCGCCAAAGTCATGATTGCAGAAAATAGACCAAACCATGCGCTGCCAAAGACAATCGTTGCCTGTGCACCAGCACCAATCGAACCTAGCGTATGGGCAACCGTATTCAATGTCAAAATAGCCGCTAAAGACTGGTCAATATTGTCAATCTTTAAACGTCTTAACATGTTTGCTTTGTTAGGATTGCTTTCTTCGACATCAGCGATATACGAAGGGGTCATACTGAGTAATGCGGACTCTGCTAAAGAACAAATAAACGATATACCAATAGCGATAGCAACAAAAAGTATAAGTAAAAAAATGCTGGTAGCTGTTGGTGCCGCTGATGCTGGGGTTTCAGCAGCTTGTGATAAAGCCGCCTGTGCTGAATGAGGTAAAGCAGTGATTAATACAGTCATCAATGCTGATAGACCAAATACTACCTTTGTGCTAGGACGAGAATAACGCGTCGTCGGGGGAGGTTCAGCAGGCGCTTCTTTACGATGAGCGCGTGGACAACATAGACGAGGTGTAAACGAAAAAATGGTGAACAAGTTAGGTAACCTAAACAATGAAAAAAGAATGGAAAAGGATAAAATACAATGAGCTTTATTGCTAGTAAATACAGTGACTGCTCGCGTTTAACTCACAATGAACAAAGCTTAACGAATAAAATAGCTCTATATAATAAGAACGACAAACCCGCGACTCCTTACGCTAACAGACGATATAATCAATCATTTGATATTAGCACTGATGCTTATATTTAACAATTAAATGTCGTGCTATCTACCTGTCCAAAAAACACCCTATTTTAAATAAAAAACATAGTAATAAAATTGTATGAGTAATGCTCTTATTGGTGGTGTCAAATTGACACAAATTCAATATCTACTGACTTAGTATATTTCAATATATCGTCATTTTATTTTAGTTAGTTACTGCTTAAAGGGATTGTCGCACTAGATATCGGCTGCTAGTATGCCAGTACGTTAAGGAAAATACCTTCATCCCATGATTAACAGTTACCAAGATTGGGATTTTTTGTTACTATGCGTTTAATTTTATCGTTCCCTATGACTTATTGAGAGAAATTATGAGCTTATTTATTCAAGCTGCCCATGCTGCTGCTCCTGAAGCCGCAGGCGGCGCATCACTGTTTGGTCAAATTCTATTGCCAGTAGCTTTTTTTGCAATTTTTTACTTTTTAGTCATTCGTCCTCAATCGAAGCGTACCAAAGAGCATCGTGCTATGGTAAATGCTTTAACTGTTGGCAGCGAAGTGATTTTCGCTGGTGGGCTTATGGGCCGCATCAAAAGCCTTGAAGGCGACTACGCTATTATTAGCTTAAACAACAATACTGACATTAAAGTACAACGAGCTTCTGTTATTTCAGTATTACCTGCAGGCACCATAGAAAGTGTATAAATAGAAAGCATATAAATATCGATGATGGATCATCGCGTTTAGCATTTATCATTATGGCCTTGACTCATACATCGATGAAAATGACCGTTGATACTCTACGGTCATTTTCTGCTACTAGACTGCCAAATTAATGACACATTGATTCCTCGTTAGTTTCTAGGTTAATCCGTTGCCTTTTAGTTAGTCGATTCATTGTAGCAAACTTACCTTTTATCTGCGTATTGCGGCTCAAAAGTTAGTCGTTCTATAATGCTTAGCGTTCTATTATTATAGCGGATGCTTGCAATGATGAATGATGCTTCATACTGATTATGATCATTGTTCATGATAAATGTAAACACTCCATCTGCTAATCTGTGGCCTGCATCGCCAGTATCTTATCAACTTAAAGAAGTGATTATGCAATATCCCGCTTGGAAGTACCTACTTATCACCGTCGTACTGATCATCGCTGGTCTGTACGCTGCACCCAACCTCTACCCTGATGAGCCTGCTGTGCAGATTACCAGTGCTGCAGCAGGTACACAGCTATCTGAAGGTATTTTGACTCAGTCAGAGAGCCTGTTAGAAGAAGCTGGCGTAAGCCACCACGATGGCACTTTTGAGGGCAACAGCGCCCTGGTACGCTTAGACAATCCAGATGCTCAGCTCAAAGCACAAGAGGTCCTCAAAAAGAACCTTAGTGACGATTATGTGGTTGCGCTCAACTTAGCGCAGACAACGCCGCAGTGGCTACGTGATATTGGTGCAAAACCGATGAAGCTTGGCTTGGATTTGCGCGGTGGGGTACGTTTCGTTCTAGAAGTTGATATGGACAAAGCTTTAGAGCAGCGTCTGTCCAGTGCCAGTCGTGATGTGCGCCGTGAGCTACGTGCTGAGCGTATTGCAGTTAAGGGTATTAAGTCTGAGTCACAAGGTATTGTATTACATTTCGCTAATACAGATACCCGTAACCGTGCACAGAATATTCTTCAAGGCTCGATGGGCAATAACTTTACCTTACAGTCCTCTATTGATGATCAAGGTCCTGCGCTAATCATGGCTTATAATGATGCGACATTGGATGAGATTAACAGTTATGCAGTCAATCAAAACTTAACCACCCTACGTAATCGTATTGCTGAGCTTGGAGTTACTGAAGCCTTAGTACAGTCTCAGGGTGCTAGCCGTATCGTCGTCGAATTACCTGGCGTACAAGACACCGCGGAAGCCAAACGTGTACTTGGACGTACTGCAAACCTTGAGTTCCGTTTGGTTGCCAAAGACAGCGAAAACTTTATGGGTGGTATCCCTCCTGCTGGTACCGAAGCCTTTCCATTCCAGACACTTGACGGTCCACCTGTACTGTTAGAGCGTCAAGCCATCGTCACTGGTGACAAAGTTACTAACGCCCAAACCAGTCTTGATGAAAGTGGCCGTCCTGAGGTCAATATTACCTTGGACAGTGCGGGCGGCAAGCTTATGCAAAATGCAACCCGTACCGCTGTTGGCGATCAAATGGCGGTATTGTTTATCGAAAATAAACAAAGAATTACGTATGAAGAAGACCCAACTACAGGGGAATCTGTTGAAGTGCGTACCCCTTACGCTGAGACCAAGGTCATTAACCGCGCTAATATTCAAGCAGTACTAGGCTCATCGTTCCGTATTACTGGACTAGATAGCAATGCTGAAGCGGCTGAGCTTGCTCTATTACTACGCTCAGGCGCACTTGCAGCCCCAATGTATTTTGTTGAAGAACGGACCATTGGGCCGTCACTAGGACAAGAAAACATTGCTAAAGGTCTGTTTTCAACTCAGATTGGTTACTTACTAGTCTTTGTCTTTATGATTATTTTTTATCGCCTGTTTGGGGTCATTGCCAATGTAGCATTGGCAGTAAACGTCATTATCATTATTGCGATTATGTCGATCTTAGGCTCATCGCTCACTCTACCTGGGATTGCTGGTGTGGTCTTGACCATCGGCATGGCAGTAGATGCCAACGTACTCATTTTTGAGCGTATCCGAGAGGAGCTGGCAAACGGGGTACGGCCAAAATCTGCAATCGTGGCAGGCTTTGATCGTGCTTTTAGTAGTATTTTTGATGCCAACATCACCACGTTATTGGTCGCGTTTATCTTATTTGCGATTGGTACTGGTCCGATTAAAGGCTTTGCGATCACCTTAGCTATTGGTATTGTCAGTTCACTATTTACCGCGATTTTGGTAACACGTGCACTGGTACAAATTGCTTATGGTAAGCGTAAATCTATCAAACGTTTGAGTATCGGCTAGGAGAATAACATGGCGATTGAACAAAATAACAATCCTGAGAATAATACGCCGACGTCTAGTAGCTCAGGCGGTGCGGGCAATAACCCTAATGACAACCAAAAACGTCGCCGCCGTAGTAAGCCGCGTCGTGATGGTAAAGGCAGCAATGCTAAAGCCAATAATCCTACGACGGCAAAAGCTGGCAAAGGTAAGTCTCATGGGACTAACAAAAGCTCAAAAAATGAGCAAGCATTGGCGACTCAAGCAGACAATGCTGCTATCGATAACGATCATAACCAAATAATCGATAGCGCTGCTGATGACGCTGCTGCAAAAGAAGGCGGTATCAAGGCAGTTGGTAATCAGCGTATTATTCCGTTTATGAAGATAGAAAAGCCTATGGCAATTTTGTCTTTATTCATGGTCATTGCTAGTATTATTGCGATTGCGGTCAATGGTCTTAATCTTGGTTTGGACTTCACGGGCGGGGTTTCAGCAGATGTACGTTATGAGCAGCCCGCTGAGCAAGTTGAAGTCGTACAAGCATTGGCGGATAATGGTTTTGATGATGCTGTCGTACAGTATCTAGGCACGCGTCAAGAGCTGCTTGTACGCTTGCCACCACAATCTGACAATATTGACGGTCTAAGCGCCAGCTTAACTCAAGCTTTAGCTTTGCCTAATAACACTGCTGATATTAGTAACGTTAACATTATCGGCAGTCAAGTCGGTAACGAGGTGTATTTAAACTCAGTCATGGCGTTAGGGCTAGCATTAGTATGTATGCTTGGATATGTCGCTCTACGTTTTCAGTTTAAGCTGTCACTTGGCGCGGTCATGTCGTTGTTTCATGACGCTATCGTTACTATCGGTGTCTTTGCATTATTTGGTTTCCCCTTTGATCTGACCGTATTGGCAGCCATATTGGCATTGATCGGTTATTCACTAAACGATACGATTGTCGTCTACGACCGTATTCGTGAAAACTTCCGCCGTGTCCGCGGGATTAGTCCCAGTCAGACGGTTGATTTGTCATTAACAGAAACGCTGCGCCGTACCATTATGACTATTTCAACAGTGCTATTAGTTGTATTAGCCATGATGTTCTTAGGCGGTGACGGACTGTATTGGTTCTCAGTAGCGCTATTCATTGGCCTGCTTGCTGGTACTTATTCGTCAACCTATATTGCAAGCTCTATCCCTCTTAGAATGGGTCTATCACGCGATGACTTCGTTGTAAAAGTGAAGCCTGAGTTTGAAGAAGAAATCGTGACTTTCAATGATCCAAAGATGTTTGAACAAGACTAATGGTACACACCTATTTTGATAGCATTGGCTTCAATAACGGTGTTTAATAATAGTAGTATTGACTAAGAGACGACTAAAGAATCGAGTAAAAGCACCTAACCGTTAGGTGCTTTTATCTTTGTATGACCATCCAATATATTTAGTAGTAAAAGCTCATCCCGCAGTCATGTAGCAAACGGGCGGGTATTATTAGCTGTGTTTACGCAGAAGTGATCATCTTATGCCAACGTCTACCCCATCAACAGTCACGTCGCCTATTGACACACGCTACAGGCGTATTGTCGCGATTGCTGTTCCAGTTTTATTAGCTAATCTAGCCATGCCGCTCCAAAGTGTGATTGATACTGCCATCGTCGGCAATATGAATGATGCCGCAAAGCTTGCAGGCATGGGCCTGGCAATACAGCTTTTGTCCCTACTGCTTGTTAGCTTTAACTTTTTACAATATGCATCTTCTGGTTTATCTGCACAGGCATTGGGGCAACTTTCAGATAGTAGCAACTCTATAAACTCGCAGCAAAAAGCATCGCCACTGCTATCTATTTTGCAGCGTGCGCTCTTATTAGCCGTCGTCATTGGTTTGGTGTTACTACTAGCGAAGCCTTGGCTCATAAACTTTGGCTTGCAAGCGTTGTCTGCCAATCCTGATAGTGGCGCTGCTGCCAAGATTTATTTAGATGTACGTTTTTGGGGAGTCATTGCTGAGCTGATGAACTTTGCTTTTATTGGCTGGTTTGCAGGTCAAGGCAAAACGCGTTATATGCTCTATCAGCAAGGATTTATTGCTGTATTTAATATTATTTTGACACTGTTTTTTGTTTACAGTATGCAGTTGGGAATAGCTGGCGTTGCGTTAGGGACTACCATTGCATTTTGGTCAGGGGTTGTATTGGCCTTGTGGCTTAGTCGCCGACATTTACAATTGACTTGGCCTACTTTCTTTCAAGTGGACCCGCAGCATTTTACTAAAGATAAAATGCTTAGGTTATTCTCTTTGAATAAAGATATTTTTATTCGTACGCTTATCTTAACAGTGAGCTTTGCATGGATTACTCGCCTCTCTGCTCAAAGCGGCGATTTAGTATTGGCTGCTAACGCAATATTATTGCAAGTATTAAGCATTTCAGCCTTTGCACTTGATGGCGTAGCAGTGTCAGCTGAGACTTTAAGTGGACAAGCAGCGGGACGTCGTGACTGGTTGCGCTTTCGTGTTATTGTCAAGCGTACAGGCATTGTCAGCTATGCTCTTGCTTTACTATTAAGTACGATTTGGTGGCTTGCCATGCCAACTTATTTAGATTTGATGACCAATATCGAAACGGTTTTTACCTTAACTAATAGTTATCAAGGTTATGCCATACTACTCCCAATCGTCGGTGTGGGTGCTTATTGGCTTGATGGTATATTTTTTGGTTTGACGGCAGGACATGTCATTCGCAATGCCGCTTTGATACTGGCTATCATATTTTTCCCCCTTAGCTGGCTACTTTATCAGCAGTGGGACATGACTGGTATTTGGCTTAGTGTATGGTGCCTGTTGTTATTACGCATGCTAATTCTTAGTGGTTTTTTGTACTATGCGCATAGAACTGGCAGTTATGAAGAATTACAACCAATTTGATGAGTTATTAAATATACTTTTATCCATATTATAAACGCATATAGTAAGAAGTATTGTTTACAAACCATCATGTCTATAAATCAATATTTCGACCAATCTATTAAGCTTGACGATCTTAGGATATCTTGTGAATACTTACTCTGAACAACAGCAAAAATCCGCTTATCAATGGGCTGAAGGCTTTAAAAAAAGCATTCCAGTCGCTATGGGCTATTTACCTGCAGGTATCGCTTTTGGTGTCTTGGCACAAATCGCTGGTGTGCCGATATGGGCAACGATTATGCTCAGTATCGTACTGTATGCAGGGGCGGCTCAGTACGCTTGTCTACCCATGCTTAGTGCCGGCCTGCCCATAGGTAATATTGCAACTAACATTGCAGCCATTAACCTGCGTCACGTATTTTATGGGATGCCGCTGCTACAGTCTCTACCAAAAAACAAAATAGCCAAAACTTATTGTTTATTTGCGCTAACAGACGAAACATTTTCAGTGATGACGAGCTTACCACATGAAATACGGCGTGCGATTATATTACCCATTAGTTTGTTTAACCAGAGCTGGTGGGTATTGGCAAGCGCTATTGGGGTAATGATCGGCAGCACTCTTGGTGACTTGGTGCCGCATTTGGATTTTGCGTTGGTTTGTTTGTTTGCAATCTTAGCTTACGAGCAATTTCAAAGTATTAAACGCTACTTCCCTATTGGCATCGCGGTCGTTGCTTTGGCTATTGCCTCGTTATTCACCAGCAATTGGTTACTTCTGGTAGCGATTACCATCTGTATGCTCATGATTTTGGCACGTGGTTTTTGGGTACAACATAAAGTGACAGGAGAGAACGATGAATAGTAGCTATTTGATTGCAGCCACTTTCGCGATGGCTGGAGTTACCTTTATTACTCGTGCTATTCCAGCATTAATACCAAAAAAGCTTCTTGATACGCCTTGGCTACATCGACTCAATGAGAGCTTACCGCTATCTGTCATGGTCTTATTGATTTTGACCAGTCTCTCCTATCAAGACTTGTCTGCCAGCACTGGGCTAAATAGCGCTGAGGTGCAACTATTACTTGCTCAAATTGGCGCATTGTTATTAGTGCTAATTATCTATCATATTAGCCGTCAGTTATTAATAAGCATGGTCGTGGGTATTGCAGCAATTAACGGCCTACTTTGGATGTTAACCAACGTTTTGGGTTAATCGTATTCATAAGTTGATAGATTATCCCTTAATACTTAGTAAACAAAAATAATAAAAAAGGCTGAATTCAATTAAGAATCCAGCCTTTTATTTTATATAATACCTTTAAGTCATACTATAGTTAATTCGCTATAAAAACGATACAGCGATACTGGTATAAATTTTTTGCAGTCTCTGTCAGCGTAGACACAGCAAGCAAGAAAAATTGATACCAGTTGCGTATCATATTACAACGCATCGGTTTTATTCGATATCGACTATACTGACTAAAAATGGTTATTTAAGACTCTTCTACACCCATCATATCGACAGGCGTATCTGCGACAATTTGTACCCCTTTTTTACCAGCTTTAGCGATTTCGCTACGCTGCTCTTGCAGGTGATCAAGGTAAGCTTCATTGATTTGTCCAGTGATATAGCAGCCATTAAATACAGCACAATCAAAACCTTCAACGCGGCTATGCTTTGTATCTTTTACCGCATCGATAAGATCATCTAAATCTTGAAAAATCAGACGGTCAGCACCGATGATTTTACGTACCTCTTCCACACTGTGCCCTGAAGCGATAAGCTCACTACGTACCGGCATATCAATCCCATATACGTTAGGATATTTTACTGGTGGCGCAGCACTGGCAAAAAACACTTTTTTCGCCCCTGCATCGCGTGCCATTTGAATAATCTCATGACAGGTGGTTCCACGGACGATAGAGTCATCAACCAACAAAACGTTTTTGTCTTTGAACTCCAACGGCACGGCGCTAAGTTTTTGACGAACTGATTTTTTGCGCTGCTGTTGACCTGGCATGATAAAGGTGCGACCGATATAACGGTTCTTCATAAACCCTTCACGGTACTTAATATTCATCTTCAGTGCCAGCTCCATCGCTGAAGTACGCGACGTATCAGGAATCGGAATCACCACATCAATATCGTGGTCATCGCCCCATTCATCGAGGATTTTTTGTCCCAGTTTTTCGCCCATACGAAGGCGCGATTTGTAGACAGAGATATTGTCCATGATAGAGTCTGGACGCGCAAAATAGACATACTCAAAAATACAAGGCGTATACTCTTTTTGCTCTACGCATTGATACGTATGTAGATTGTGATCCAAATCGATAAAGATAGCTTCACCAGGTTTGACATCACGAATAATACTAAAACCGCAACCAGTTAGGGCCACTGACTCAGAGGCAACCATATACTCTGTGCCGCCATTGGCAGCTAAACGTTCGCCAAAGATTAGTGGACGAATGCCATTTGGGTCACGAAACGCCAATAAGCCATGACCAGTAATCATCGCTACTACGCCATAAGCGCCTTCGCAGCGAGCGTAGACCGCTTTTACCGCTTCAAAAATATCATCAGACGTTGGATGAGTCTTACCTAGATTTTGCATCTCATGAGCAAGAACGTTTAATAGTACTTCAGAATCTGAGTCAGTATTTAAATGACGACGATCATCTTGATATAACGATTTGGCCAAGCTTTCAGCATTGGTCAAGTTACCGTTGTGCGCCAAAGTAATGCCATAAGGTGAGTTTACATAAAATGGCTGTGCCTCTGCACTGCTTGAAGTACCTGCAGTAGGGTAACGAACATGGCCAATACCGAACTTACCCACCAGTCTGACCATATGACGGTTCATAAAGACATCACGAACCATACCGTTTTCTTTACGTAGATATAGGCGACCATCCTGCAAGGTCACAATACCTGCCGCATCTTGACCACGATGTTGCAACATAGTTAAGGCATCATAAAGAATTTGGTTGACTGGCTCATGAGCTGCAACCCCAACGACTCCACACATAGTTATGTCCTATTTAAAACCACACATTAGTAACACTATAACGGTAAGCTAAATAACAATGTTGCCTACTAGCTTACCGATGACCTGATGATATATATTTACTGATATTTGTTTCACTGAACTGAGCATTTTATTGGCTCTAACTCACTGATTCAAGAATAAAGATACTGATTGATTTAAGAATAAAGATATTATATATGATGACATATTAACGACAATATTTAGATAGTGCATTATCAACAATGGCGATTTAAATTGTAGATACCACAGATGTTACATAATGATGAATGCCAATTTATCAAGGTATCACTTGTCGTAACTAGAGTCGTTAGAACTAATTTTGCCCTTAATTTTACCATAATTAAGACTGATTCATCTGCTCCCACGCACTGCCTAATACATCTGATGCAAGCGTTTTTGCCATTGGCGCATAAGGAAGTAGCTCAGGGGCCAGTACAGAAGTTTGCCACTGCGGAAGCTGTACTAATAACGGCGCACTGACACTAATAATGACTAAAACCACAAGAGTGTTTTTGGCCGCCCCTAATACACCGCCTGCCATTTTATCTACCACGCCCAAGCGTAAAGTTTTAAGCACTCCTGAAAATACAAACGCTACTAAATGCATCACAGCTAACACTACGATTACGATGAGCAAAAAAGCCATCGCCATTTGTAATACAGAGCTTTGGGTCAGCCCCGATAGCTGCGGCGCAATAGGACCAGCTAAACGAGTCGCAACAATCAAAGCGATAAACCAACCAACTAAGCCAACCGCCGTCTTGACAAGTCCTATTTGAAAACCACGCCATAAGCCAATAAGGACCACAATGGCAATGACGATATCTAGACCACTCATACTGACCGCCTCATGGCTTTATAGGACCATCTTAATCAAATGTCTTGGGCATCATAATAGCCGCCAATAGCTTGAATACAAGACTGTACCAAGCCTGGGCCTCGATAGATAAGACCTGTATAAAGCTGAACCATATCTGCCCCAGCTTTAATCTTTTTAACTGCCTTCTCGCCACTATCGATGCCACCAACGCCTATAATAGTCACTTTATCCTCTAGCTGATCTGAGAACTGTTGCAAAATTTGAGTACTAATATGACTGACGGGACGGCCAGATAGACCACCTGCTTGATCACCATCGGTCAGATCCTCAACCCCCACTCGGCTCAAGGTCGTATTGGTTGCAATCAAACCATCAATGTCAAAATCTAACAATTGCTGCGAGATATAATCAACTTGTAGCGGCTCTAAATCAGGGGCGACTTTTAATACTAACGGCACATAGAACCCGTACTCTGTCGCAAGCTGGCTATGACGATTTTTAATCACGTCTAATAACTGCGTTAACGCCTCGCCGCTTTGTAAATCACGTAAATTTTTTGTATTAGGTGATGAGATATTGATTGTAATATATGAGGCATGGGGATAAACACGTTCTAGACAGTAAATATAATCGTCAGCCGCATTTTCGACGGGCGTACTGGCATTTTTACCAATATTGATACCGATGTTGCCTTTATATTTACAGCGTTTGACATTTTCAATCAGATAATCGACACCCTGATTATTAAAACCCATCCGGTTAATAATAGCATCTGCCTGTCTTATTCTAAACAGACGTGGCTTATCATTCCCAACTTGCGGCTTTGGCGTGACCGTACCCACCTCAATAAAGCCAAATCCAAGCTCAGCCAGTGCGTCAATGTAATCGGCATTTTTATCCAATCCTGCAGCCAGACCAACAGGGTTAGAGAACTGCAAACCCATACAGTTCGTAGGTTGCATAGATTGGCCATAAGCCAAGCCCAAAGCCCGTGCTTTATGAGCTTTTGCCAGTAAAGATAGAGTCATATCATGAGCATGTTCAGGATCCATCTTAAACAAAAAAGGGCGAAGCAAGGCGTAAGACATAATAACGATAAACCCGGTCTGGATAGAAATAGTGAATGAAATAAGATGGATGAA
This sequence comes from Psychrobacter sp. 1Y10, assembly GCF_052259005.1. Classification (NCBI taxonomy): domain Bacteria; kingdom Pseudomonadati; phylum Pseudomonadota; class Gammaproteobacteria; order Moraxellales; family Moraxellaceae; genus Psychrobacter; species Psychrobacter sp. 1Y10. The sequence goes on from NZ_JBQQES010000003.1 coordinate 82,143, forward strand.
ACATTGAGCGTCATAAAGCGCTGCAATTATATCAGCTTAACAATAATAAGACCAAAGTTTCATTCTTAATATCATGGGCAACGACTGAATACTAGCTGTGTTTTGACAAGCATAGACGGACGCATTAGTAGTCAACTAAATTATGGTACAGGACGATTGTCAGTAAGCGCGATCCAGCCTCTGATAATACGGTATAGGTGCCAAATAAAAGTAAAGAGCATCAGTAACGCGCCAAACCCGGCCAACAAAAATGAACCGATAGCTATATTACCACTATCAGCCAACATACTGACGCCAACGCCACCGAGCGCAAACGTTATGATAATCGTTCCTATGATAAAAAAGACTATACTGTACCAAAAAGTCTTAATCTGCCAGTCAAAGTGTGTCGCAAGCCATGTACCTTCGGCATCACGGCGTTTGCCATAGTTCATTATGATTGGCACAATCCACAGCAGCCCTGCCGTAAAATAGCTGATCACATAAAGCAGATAGGTGATGTGATTATAAGTGATTAATGCGCGCTGCTCTTTTTGAGTCAACAGTGGTCTCTCTTGCTGCATAATTCTGTGTGTCGTTTGTGAGTCAATAAAGGGTTCGGTAGTCCGTGTTTTTGTATATGAATGCTTATCGGTTTTATCGTTAGAAGACTGGTTCATAATTTTTATCCATAACTGACAGTAGCCATTAAGTACTCAATTGTGGCAAATAGCGTCGCTTTCAAGATGAAAATTACCATGTCCTGATAATCTAACTTACAGTAACGGTTAAACGTAGATGAATATGTAAAGAGCCTTTGAGACAAGTTTTCAAAAATAAGGTTTATTAAGACGTGACAGTCGCTTGTACTTGCACCTGCTTGGTCGCCACATCCTGCTGCATCAACAGCTTTGTAAACTGCCAGCCTTGTTGCTCAAGCTTACCAAGTGCAGCACTGACGGTCGCTTGGCTCGGATGACTAAAGCTCAATTGCACCCCTGCACCATTAGCCACCACTTGTGCATTATCGATACCTGAGCTGTTTAATGCAGTATTCACGCGGCTTGCTGGTGGCATTGCATCAGCACCATCTTGATTACTAGCAGCATTTAATGCATTGGGGTCGATATTGGCTGCTTGTGAGCGTAACCAAAAATAATCAGCGACCTGCTCTTGGTAATTAGACTTACTCTCTTTAGCGGCTTGATGAACACTATAGCCACCGTAACCACCAACAAATAACAATAAAAACACCAGCAAAATAACCAATGCCATCTGATCACGAGAAGAGAGTACTTGCCAGCGTGACCATAGTGCGTTTTGATAGTTGTTCACACGTGCTGACAAGGCATTGGTTGCTAACGATCTGTGGGTGGTACGGCGCTGTAATAGTTTCATCACTTGACCTTGATGGATGGTATAAAATTTAAAAACTAAAAATTTAAGATTGTGCCATATTGTCTACGGCCGCAGGATCATTGGCGATATCGATGGTAATCTGTCCACTAAACTGTCCTTGCTCATTACTGTTGACTCGCTCTAGGCTTGCTTGAATACCTTGTGCCGTCAATGTGCTGGCGAACTTATCAAGACTACCACGGTCTGGCGCTATTAAGGTAAAACTTAAGACAGATGGCTCCATAACCAATGCCTGTGCATGTAACGATGACTGCTTAATAAGCGGTGATATCCGCGCCAATACCGCTAAGTGTGAAGCCGACTCTTGACTGTCGCTACGTAGTTTTGGTTGCATCTGCACTTGCAGCTTGGTGCGACTGGTATTGAGCACCTCATCTGGGAACCATGACTGGTACTGCTTCGCGGTTGCCATCTGTGCGACATCAGCGGCAGTATTATAACGATAAGTTTGTAAGGCATCAGTTGCCATTTGCAATACCAATGCTGACAATGCAACCATCATCGCCACTCGTAAATAGGGCGATAGATTTGTGGTTGATGACTTGATGAAAAAGTTAAGTGCGTGGCGTTCTGGTATCTCTATTGGCATAGGGACTGTAGATAAAGGCGTTGATAATATCTGCTGTTCTGCCAGCAAGTTGGCCGTTTCTGTCGCGATACGTGTTTCTGCTATAGAGTCTGATGTAAAGCCTGACTCCAAGTCAGTTTTTTGCAAGTTATTGCTATTATCTGTCAAGTCATCAAATGCATCAATTGGAGCGCTAATAGATGCTAAATCAGCCGATGATATCGAAGGCAATATACAAACTTCACTCAAATGCGGCAAGCGCTCAAAAATAAGTGGCAAGTAATTTACTGCCAAGCCCTGATATTGTGACTGTCGTAATAAAGCAGTATATTCATCTTGATATAAAATTATCTGCTGAGCGGCCCCCTCTTCAGGAATTGGCAACAGTAAAAAGTCCGGCAGTAGCGCGTTGATACTTAGGCCGACTAAAGCTGCGCTTTGTTGCCATGACTCTATATTGTTTTCAGCCAGCGCATAAATGTGATGTGCATGCGTATCGCCAATCTGCCTAATTGCCAATTGCTCAACTGGAGTTAAAGAAGCTTCTTCAAATAAGTACTGCTTACCTGTGTTACCAAGCTGTTTTAGCTGGGCTGCATTTAGCTTCGTATCGACTTGCAACAGATAGCTGGAGGGAAAATAAAGACAAAGTGATGGAGCACTGTTTTTGTTATTACCATAAATATCATACAGCTGTTGCCAGCCGGTCACAGACTGCCATTCTTTTGTATCAGCGTGCCAAACTGCTAACGGACTATGCTGCGATCTTATCCAAACATGTAACACCAAGCGTGTCCTTACTTAACTTATGAGATAAATTATTAAAATAAAACCAACCATCAGACATTTCAGTAGTTAGTCATGGTCGCCAGTTAAATCAAAGCGCGGTATTGACTTACGCCTTTATAATATCAATGGGGCTGCTGCGGCACAAAACGGTCTATTTCGTTTGCCATACCAGTCATGACAAATTCCATCTCAAAGACACGTGCTTCAGCCAAAGCGAACGACTCAGGATTATCACCAGTTAATAACCCAGCAAGGTAGGCAATGATAGACATATGACAAACCACCACCAAACACTCGGCTTCAATCTTTGCAATATCTGCTAATGCCATATGGGCATCATCGGACGGTGTAATATTGTCTTGTACTATAGACGGCACTGCAGTAGCACGCGATTGTAGCGCAGCCAATGTTTGCTGCGCGCGTTTATAAGGGCTTACTACAAAATGGTCTGGCGCATAATGCTCAATAATATATTCAGCCGTTTGTGCTGCTTGCTGTTGACCATACTCAGTCAATTGCCGTGCGCTATCTGGACGAGTCTCATCTTCTGCTTGTCCATGACGCATTAATATAATCTTCATAATATCCCTTTATTACCGCTTATTACATAACTTTTAGCAAACTTATTTTTTGTCTTTGCTAGCACTGTCATTTTTAGCAGTACTTTTTTTAGCATCTTTATTTTCAACCGAATCATCGTCAGTATTAGTAACGTTTTCAGCATCGTTTTTAGAGTCAGAATCTTGTTCTTGGTCATCTGGATTACTAGCAGCCGCTTGCATCTGTGCAGTAAGCGCCGCATTACTATAATCGTGTGGCATGACAAACTCGACATCGCTACGAAACCCTGCTTCCATCAAGTGCAGTGCTACACCAAGCGCTGCTTTATCTTCATAAATAACAGCGTACAAAGCATGGGTTATCGGCATATAAATACCGTCTTTGGACGCTTTTTCATGCACTTGCTGGATCGTATTAACCCCTTCGGCAGTTTGTCCCAGTTTTTTGACCGCTGCATCAATATTCATACCGCGACCGAGCATATTACCAATTTGATAGTTACGGCTCAGCTCCGAGCTACAGGTAGCGTACAGATCACCAACGCCTGATAAGCCTAAGAATGTCAAAGGATTGGCGCCAGCTTCTACCCCAAAACGACTCATTTCAGCCAACGCTCGGGTTAGTAGCATGGCTTTGGTGTTTTCGCCCACATCATATGCAGCAGCCATACCCATGGCAATGGCATAAATGTTTTTGAGCGCCCCGCCAAGCTCTACTCCGCGTATGTCATCACTGGCAAATACTCGAAAAAATGCACTGTGTAGTGCAGCTTGCACTGCATGACGCAAAGGCTCAGAATGACTGGCTATTACTGTCGCTGAGGGCATATTTTTCATAATCTCAATAGCGAGATTTGGCCCTGACATCACCCCAAAATTTACTTCTGGCAGCTCATCTTTGATGATGTCACTCATCAGCGCAAAGGTGTCTTTTTCCATACCCTTGGTCAAAGATACAACCGACTGTCCTGTAATAAATGGCGCAATACTCTTAAGCGTCTCACGAAATGCCAAGCTTGGTACTGCAAGAAAAATAATGTCTTTATCTTTGACGGCAGATGCTAAATCGTGACTGTATTTAAGGCTTTCATCTAGCTTATAACCAGACAGATATTTTTTGTTCATCTGCGATTTAGCCATAGATTTAACCGTACGCTTGTTACGAACCCAGAGGGTTGTATCACAGCCATTACGGGCGGCTAAGTTTGCCATCGCTGTACCAAAACTACCGCCGCCTAAAAACGCCAAACGTAGCTGATCTGGATTATCACGTACTTGTTCCATATTTTTGGCGACATCGGCTTCAACGGCACTAGGATTAAGCTTTCTTCGGCCAAGCCCTGATTTAGTTGCGCGCTCAATAATACCTGCCAGCAGACCACTAGACTTTTCAGTACTAGCGGTATCCAAACTTATATCGTCTGTCTTTTGATTGGGCGCTACTGTATCGACAGCTTCTTTATTTGGCTTTTCGTTGGATGTATTGTTTTTGGTAGAGCTTGTCATATCTAATTATCCGTGTTGACTGCTTATATCATTGAGGCAGATTACACTGTCTGCATAAAAAGGTATAGCGTTATATGATGCTTTAGTTCTGATACATCACCACACCAGCTATGATTAAAACCAATAAAATGACGCTTATGATTCAAAACGTACTAACGGTTCGATATCGATCGGTTTACGTTTTGGCTCATCTTTGGGACTAGTGCCAATATAAACAAAAGCGGTGACATAATCATCTGAGCCGACATCGAAATACGCTTTTACCGCAGGCTCGTTACACAGTAACCCTGTGCGCCATACGGTACTAAAACCTTGTGCTTTTAGAGCCAAAATCAAATTTTGTACAGCAGCACCAGCACTTAGCATTTGCTCAAAAGGTGGGACTTTTTTGTGTGCTTGCATTTGAGTCGCAACAGTAATGATAAGGGGGGCGCGTAATGGCATATTTTGAGTTTTTTTGATGGTTTTTTCAGACAAGTCCTCGCCATCTTGCACCGCTTTTGTCTTTGCAGCTTCAAGAAGGGCAAGACCCAGCTCATGACGAGCATCGCCTTCCGTCACAATAAAGCGCCATGGGCGAAGCTTCTTATGATCAGGCGCAGTTGCAGCGCATTCAATAGCCTCTTGGATTTGGGCACGAGTTGGTGCTGGCGCATCCAGATTACCCATACTGCGTCTTGAATTAATCCAGTTGATTAGTTGCTCACCAGTAACGTCTATATTATCAACTCCTTTATCATCATCAACTATCTCTTTATTATTCTTATTTTCGTCAGATACATTCATCATCTATCCTTAATTATTATCATCATTGTCGCTCAGTATGAGTGGTATTCTACAACTAAATACTTGATAGTTAAATCAAAAAACAGTTACGCAGCGTCAACGTTTTCAACACGGTGCTGCATTTTTAAATAATCTTCTGATTGCATCTCAAGCAAGCGTGAGCGCGTACGTTCGATCTCAAACGCGAGTTTTTCTCCTTGGTACAGCTCTAGAATCGATTGTTCCGCTCGTACCAGTAGCTTGACACGGCGATCATAAAACTCATCAACCAGATAAATAAAACGACGAGTAGGATCGCGCAAGTCATCGTCTAGTGCTGGTACTGCATTGACCAACACAGTGTTAAATCGCTTAGCAATCTCAATAAAATCAGAGGCAGAACGCGGCTCCATACACAGATGACGAAAATCGCAGAACAAAATATCTTCGGTACGAGCATTGATTTTTATTTCACGGCCATTGATAACGATGGGCTCGTTACTGATTTTTTGATTATTAGATAAGCTGGCAAAACGGTTGGCAAGCCAGTGATGATTGGCTTTGGTCATCGGCGACTCATACAGCTCTGCTTGCTGTAATACACGCAAACGATAATCAATGCCTGAGTCAATATTCATCACGGTAGTATGACGCTCAACCTCAGCAATGGCAGGCAAGAAACGATCTCGATGTAAGCCATCTTTGTACAGGCCCGATGGTTCAATATTAGAAGTGGCAACCAAGGTAACACCGCGGTTAAACAACATAGTAAACAGATCCCCTAGGATCATTGCATCAGAGACGTTAGAGACAAAAAACTCATCGAAACAGATAATCAGCGCTTCTGTATGAATAATATCGGCGACCTTTTCTAGCGGATCACTTTGACCTTGTAACGTATTGAGCTCGCTATGTACACGCTGCATAAAATGATGAAAATGCTGACGCATCTTACGCTCAATCGTCAAAGAGTCATAAAACATGTCCATCATCCATGTTTTACCGCGGCCAACGCCGCCCCACATATACAGACCTTTTGGTGCAGCAGGTTTTGACTTTAAAAAACTGAAAAAGCCCTTTTTTTGTTCGGCACTACTATTAAGCTGATGATAGAGATCATCAAGGTAGCTCATAGCCTGATATTGCTGCTCATCTCGAGTAAACTCATCAGTACCGATCGCTTGTTCGTAGCGTTGCAATGGCGATAATCTCATAATGCGACTCATCGTTAGACAAAATAAATAATAAAGTAAACTGTTGATCTTGCTTCACCATATCTCGGCAAAACTGAGAACCAGTTATAATTAAGAGTAATACTGATAGATAAAACTATTAAGTAAAATCTATGTATCACTACCAAAGCTGTGCTCTTCTAATAAACCCTTAAGCTCAGATAAACGTCCATGGAAAAAATGTCCTGCACCGTCCACCACACTAACACTAATACCTAAGCGTTCAGCAAATGCCTGCATAGTGGCAGGCTCAATCACTTCATCAGCATTACCATAAACCTCAAAGGTCTTGTCGGCTGGCAAATACAAATCGCTGCTGTCGTTCTTCTCCACCGATGGTGCGATAAGGGCGATTTTTGCAACTTCAAAATCACTCAACCCCCAAATATGAGAGGCTTCAAGTATTTGCTCAGCGACGCGTGCTGTCACATAGCCACCGAACGAAAAACCACCAAGCCATAGCTTGCGTGCAGCGCTTTGTTCTGCAATCCATTGTAGCACGGTCATTGCATCTACTACTTCACCATCGGCATAATCATGCTCACCAGTCGACTGCCCAACACCGCGAAAGTTAAAACGTACCACATGCATACCATTGTCACGAGCAAAACGGTACATGGTCGTGACCACTTTATTATTCATCGTACCATCAAAAAGTGGGTTGGGATGGCAAAGCAGCGCCACTGTATCGGTATCTGGATCATTAGGGTTATCTTGTTGCCATAGTGCGTCAACTTCAAGCACGCCAGCCGGAGCAGGAATCAATTGCATAGATTTACTTATAAATTGAGAATAGATAGGTTAATTATCCTAGATATGATTTATATTTCAAGTGATTTGCTGTGTACTGTTGCTGTTTGTTTGACTTTTGCTTGTTATAATCCATTATTTTGAGTAATTAGTGAATTTTCGTGCTTATCATCTAGAAACAAAGTACAAATAGAAACAATGTACAAAAATTAAGGATAATTTATGAAGACCCTTAGTAAAACCACAGTATTGACGGCTACTGTAGCCACTGTTCTTGCCTTAAGTGCGTGTCAAAGTACGCTTTCATCACCTGTTATTCAGCGCGCCAACTCAATTTATGAAACAACTGGTATCGCAGATACTAAGGTAAAGGCTCAACAAAATGCGATAGATAGTGCGCAAAAGACTTGCAAGAGTAAGCAGGTCATTATCGTTGATGACAAAATGACGTATAACGGTATCTTGGATGAGCGCACTGGACGTATGGTTGGACAAGCGGGTGCCGTTATTGGCTCAATCTTCGGCACTGGTACGCCAGATTTGTCCCGTAGTGACGATTATGAGTATAAAATTAACTTTCGTTGTCAGTAATCGTCAATCGCCTATAACAAATAAAACAGGTTGATAGTAGCATCACTGGCTTCTCTTTTTGTATGCCCGTTTTTGGGTTAAACTGTCGTATTAAATGTTTAAGCCATCTTATTTAGTCTAAAACAATCAATTCACAAACAAACAGACTACAAACACTCAGCTTTTAATCTGTCCTTACCTTTGGTTTTTTATTATGCGCAAACCCAATCTCTCAAATATCAAACAAGCAAAGGTATTAGCACCTGCCAAGGATTTGGCGACATTGGAGGCTGAACTCGCCGAGCAAGAAAACAGTCCTGAAGTCAACCTAGAAGACACCGTTCTGCGTCTTAGCGACTATCTATCAGCCGTTGATATGGTCATCAAGCAAACCTTTAATCATCGCGTGTGGGTAAAAGCTGAGATTCGCAACCTGTCTAGCAAAGGTGGACATTATTACTTTGAATTGGCAGAAAAAGACGACGATGGCAAAGTTATCGCAAGCTGCCGTGGTAACCTGTGGCGCTTTAAAGCCGACCGCGTCTTAGCGAAGTTTGAGCGCGCAACTGGCATGCCGCTTGAGCGCGATTTAACGGTACTGCTCAAAGTATCGGCAGGTTTTCATGCACAGTACGGCTTCTCGCTCACTATCGAAGACATCGATCCCAGCTATACGTTAGGCGACTTGGCGCGGCAATATGCCGAGATGATCGACCGCTTAACCGGTGAAGGTTTGTTACACCTGAATCAGCAGCTGCCTACGCCATTTGATATTGAGCATGTGCTGGTCATCGCACCCGAAAAGGCCGCAGGATTGGGAGACTTTCAAGCCGACGCAAACCGCTTAGCCAGTACCGGTGCGTGTCAGTTTCATTATCATCATGCTACCTTTCAGGGCAATCATGCCCCAAGCGAGATCCGCCAAGCAATCGTTAGCGCCCAACAGCAATTCCAAGATACTTATCAGCGTATACCAGATTTGTTAGTGATTATTCGCGGCGGCGGTGCCGTTGGTGATTTAGCCTATCTCAATGATTATGAGCTAGCGGCCCTAGTCGCTGAGCAGCCTATCCCTGTGTGGGTCGGTATTGGTCACGAGCGTGACAAAGTTATCTTAGATGAGGTCGCGCATACTAGCTTTGATACGCCATCTAAAGTGATTGCAGCTATAATGGCGCATTTAGCCCAGCTAGTCACTCAGACGCTGCAATACCAAGCACAGATTAAGCAAGCAGCAAAGCGGCAGTTGAATATGGCTGAGCAAAGAACGTCACGACAACTGAGCCAAATACAATCGCAAACTGTCGGTCAGCTAACCGCACTGCGAAAAGACAGCGATTATGCGTGGCGTAGCATTCAGCAAAGCGCACAGCGCCAAGTTAAGCAGGCAGCAAGACGAACTAGTGAGCTACGCGCGCAGACCCAATCCTCAGCTTATCAGCAGTTGGCAACGGCTGCTACAAATAGTAAGGATTATCGAAAAACTGTTATGCAAAATGCTCAGCAGCGCGTCATACAAGCGCAGCGTAACAGCGAGCATCTACGTGATATTGTACTACTACATCGTCCGTCTCGCGTACTCAAACAAGGCTATACCATGCTGACTGATACAAAAGATAAGCAGATATTGACCAGCAGTACGCAGCTTTATCCCGAGCAGACCATTCATATTGTCTTAAAAGACGGTAAAGCAAAAGCGCAGATTATTGATATCAAAACTAATAACAAGATGACAGAATCTGCTAATACGCTAACCGAATCATAAAACAGTTTTTAATAATTATTTACTTACTCAAACCATATTATCTACTTAGACCATTACAAGAAACTAGGAAACCTTATGACAACCCCTGCTCGCCGACGCAAAAAAGCCGCCCCAAAAACCTTTAAGGCGGCTTACGATATTCTAAAGACCAATGCAGCTGAACTACAACAACAAGATGAGCCTGATATTGATAACCTAATGACAACCGTTGAAGAGTCAATCGCCGCTTATCGCGTATGCGAAACTCGTATCAATGCCGTGCAACAAGCATTAGATGCAGCATTTGCTGAGGAAGAGAAAACAGAGAATAACGATCTTTAGACGGTCGTTACTCTGGCTCATCGACCTCAAAGACTTGGCGCAAATAGGCAAGATACGTATCATTATTGATCATCGTCTTACCTGGGCTGTCAGACAACTTAGCAACTGGCTGCCCATTGCATTCAACCAGTTTAAGAACGATATTAATTGGCGTGATGCCCATATCATTGGTGAGATTGGTGCCGATGCCAAAGCTGGTTTTGATACGATCTTTAAAATACTGATGCAGCTCCCACGCCTTATTGAGATTCAGACCGTCACTAAAGGTCAAAATTTTGGTCTTGGGATCTATCTTTAATTTTTTATAATGAGCGATTGCTTTATCACCCCAGCTATAGGGATCTCCGCTATCATGACGCAGGCCATCAAATAGCTTGGCAAAATACAAATCAAAGTCGCGTAAGAATGCATCCATACCAACGACATCTGTTAAAGCAATGCCCAAGTCGCCGCGATACTCATGTACCCACGCCTCAAGCGCCGCTTTTTGTGAATCTCGAAGACGCACATCTAGTGCCTGAAACGCCTGCATAAACTCATGTGCCATCGTGCCGATTGGCGTCATTCCCAGCTCTTTTGCCAAATATACATTAGAGGTACCGCCAACTATTTTTGGAGCAACTTTGTGTAGAGTCTCAACCACATGCGCTTGCCAAGCTTTGCTAAAACGCCGGCGAGTACCAAAATCAGCAACAATAAAAGGCGGTGTGTCATGACTGTATTGGGCTTGTTCTATTGCATAATTATGCAACAAGGCAACTTTTGCATCCAGTCTACGCTGGCCTTCTTTAATCACACTAGGATCAGACAATGCATTAAAATATAGCTCATTCACGATGGCTAATACAAACACTTCAAAGAACATCGCTTGTATCATCGGTCCTTCAATATCAATACATAACCTGCCTTTTGCGTCAGTACTGACCGTAATAAATCGACGCTTTAGCTGAAACAGCTCAAGATAATCAACGAAGTCTGAACGAATAAAACGCAACCCTCGTAAATATTCCAACTCGTCTTCTAAAAACCGCAATTCACATAAACTGTCGAGCTGCTGCTCAAGTGATGCTTTAATATCTGCTAGCGGATAAGCGGTGTCTTTGTTATTACGGCAACGAAAACGATAAACCCCATGCGTCTGCGGAAACTGATGTAGCATGGCTTGTAGCATGGTGAATTTGTACAAATCGTTATCAAGTAACGAGGTAATAATAGGTGCATAGGTAACGGTCATGCTAGGGCCTTAAAACGCAAAAATAATAAATAAACGTCACCTAACACTTAAAGCGACATAATAGGTGATTGATAAGCTCAAGATGATTACTGTTCATGAGTCATCAATAAAAGGTCAAGTATAACGAAGTTTGTTGTTTTTTTCAGAATTCGCTGTTGATTGCAGCAAAATTACTACGATTGCCTAGAGCGTATTCTCAATAACCAAACGGGAAGGTATCGAATGATCCTTCCTCTCGCTGTTTTGGCAGCGCTTCAACGGCACGCGTGTTATCAAACCAGATGTACTCATCGAACTGGGCTGGCAAAGAGGCATAAAAGTAATGACTCTGTAACTCAGTTTCAGGTCTATAAATGACGCCTATCGCTCGCTCTAATCGCTCTGGAAGCAATTTTTTACGAATGTCTTTATGTAGTGGATAGCGCAGTGGTAAAAGAAAATTATCAGCAGCGACCTTGTGAAAAATACGTTCATAGCTGTCAATATGTGATGGCTGTACTTGTTTTATCTCCATGGGCCCGCCCCAGCTAGACGCAGCAGCAACCGTACCATGATCAGTACCAAAACCTATATTATAAACTTTGTCAGCATATTCTTGACGCGCCAATTGGCCTATATTTAATTCGCCACGTGTACTCATTTGGGTTGCTCAAGCATCACCAAGGTGGGAATTATGTGCCCAAACAACTGCCTTTGATTGGGTGCCTCTAAACTCAAGCACTGCCTGTAGTGTGTCAAACATGTGCTGATCGCGCTGGTTCCATGAGTTGTTTTCAGCATAATATAGGGTACGGTAATAGCGTTCGGCATTGGCTATTAGCTGAGCATTTTGCTTGGCGTCAAAAAACTGCTCTTCGTTAGCTTTAGAATGCTCTAACTCTGTCTTGAGTAAATCCTGCAGATTTTTGAGTACTTCTGCTTCACAACTTTTATGTTGCTCGGTCATCACTGCACGGCCGTACAAAGCAGGGTCATCTGCCCAAGGTATCAGACAATCATAACGCCCGCGGACAATTTCTGCAGTCTTCGGATCCACTTTTTGCAAATAGTCCAATACTCTGTCAATAGAACTGTATAAGCTGTATAAATCCAGACCATACAAACCTACTTTTTGTTCTGAAGATTCAGTTTTAGCATTCTCAATTTTAGTATTGTATGCATGAAGCCAATGGGTAAACTCAAGCATGGATTGATTAGCCCACATCCAAGTAGGAAATCTGGAAAAAGGTTTATTCTGTAGCAAAGCATCTTGCTCTCTTCCATGAATATAATGATGGATATGCGCAGCATCTGTCCAGTCCGCTTCAGCAGTGACAATAGTAAAGCCTTTCTTTTCTATGAGCTCTTTGGTAATACGTGCGCGCATCTCATAAAATTCAGCCGTGCCATGTGATGACTCGCCAAGCAATACAACACGGCTGTCTCCAATACGCTCCATGAGATTATCTAGATTGACGTCATCAATACTTGCAAAATGTTCACTTGATTGACCAATCAATTCAGACAAAGCTCTATTAGCTTTCATCCCTTTTCTCCTTCCAACCTGCTGCACCAATCAGAGGTACAAAACGAACACTTCCCAAATCTTTTGTCTCATATTCCTCTTTACTGATACGCCGAATACGAACCAGTTTTTGTGACTTCAATGTTGAGCCAACGGGAATGACCATACGTCCGCCGATGGCGAGCTGTTCTTTGAGGATTTGCGGCGCTTCAGGTCCTCCTGCTGCAACTATAATGGCATCAAAAGGAGCATAATCTACCCACCCAAGTGTCCCATCGCCATGCTTGACCTGAACATTGGTATACCCCAATTTTTTTAGTCTCATTTGGGCAGTATCTGCCAAAGCTTTGTGGCGCTCAATCGTATAGACATGCTCACAAATCTCTGCAAGCACAGCTGCAGCATATCCCGACCCTGTACCGACTTCCAGTACGCGGTCGTCTGACTTCAACTCAAGTGCCGCCGTCATCAAAGCAACGATAAAGGGTTGTGAGATGGTCTGGTTTTCTTCAATAGGTAGGGGTGAGTCTTTGTAAGCAAACTCGATGAGATCTGTAGGTATGAATGCTTCACGTGGTACCGTACCTAGCGCATTAAGCACTGTTTGATCGTGAATGCCGCGAGCTGCAAGTTGGCGATCTATCATTTGCTGCCTTAGTTCTTCAAAATTATCCATGATGGTTTCCTTAATTTTTATTTTGGAGTAGTCAATACCATTGATATCGTCAGTCCCAAATAAAATAGATAAACATACATAACTGAGAAAAATTTATTTGTTGGCTATACGCTTTTCCAAAGACTATGACAATTGCTTTTAGCTGGCTTACATTCTTTTTAGTTTATAGATGTTTTACTTACTTTAGGCTTTAGCACTCATAAACTGGGCGACATAGTCGTCGGCTGGATGGTAGCGTAACTCATGCGGTGTGCCCGTTTGCACTAAGCGCCCACCATTTAAGATACTAATACGTTGACCGACTTTGACCGCTTCATCGATATCATGCGTGATAAAGACAATGGTCTTATTCAACCGCTCTTGTAGCTCAAGCAGCTGATCTTGCAATTGAGCACGGATCAGTGGATCAAGTGCAGAAAACGCCTCATCCATCAGCAAAATAGGATTGTCTGTTGCCAGCGCGCGCGCAAGCCCAACACGCTGCTGCATACCACCTGATAACTCATCAGGATAGCTGTGTTCCAAATTTTGCAAGCCCACTTCATTAAGCCAGTGCCGGGCAACCTCATGGCGCTCACTGACACTCATTTTACGGACGCGCAAACCATAAGCGACGTTTTGCATGACGGTCATATGAGGCACTAAGCCAAAATGCTGAAACACCATGCTAACGGTTTGCTGGCGATAGTGTTGTAGCCCTTTATCGTCAAGCTTTAACACATTGATCGCAGAAGATGATTTTTCAGATCCTACTGGGTCTTTAATGTTGTCAGCAGTCATTGTAGTTGGCTGCACATTGGCAGTATTTTTTGTATTGATATTTTTTGCATTGATAGAGGTATCTACCCATATTTTGCCGCTGGTTGGATCAATTAAGCGGTTGATATGGCGTATCAATGTTGACTTGCCAGAGCCTGACAAACCCATAATACAATGCAGCTCGCCCGCTTTAACATTCAGATTAATATCATATAGCCCAACCGAATAGCCAGTTTGCTCTTTCACCTTAATGCTGTCCATACCCTCAGCCAGTAACGTCAGTGCAGACTGTGCTTGCGTACTATTGGCATTATAAATCTTACTGATATTCTCTAATTGGATATGATTCATCGTGGTTCTCGCTATTGGTATTTATTGTTGTCGTTGTTATGGTTTTCGTTATTGTCACTTTCGCTGTTTGTTACGCTCATTTTTAACGGGGCATGTGCACCTTAACGCCAAGCAAACTCCTAACCAATCGGACGTTTGCCCCCTTCAATGGTTTTTTGACGCGCACGCTTACCTTGACCAAAAGCTTGAGTAATACGGTCGATAATAATAGCAACGATGACAATAGCGGTACCTGCTTGTAAGCCTTGACCGATATTGAGCGTTTGGATAGATTGCAAGACATCTTCGCCAAGACCAGGTGCACCAATCATGGAAGCCAGTACTACCATAGCAAGCGACATCATTACTGCTTGATTAATCCCCGCCATGATACTAGGCAGTGCTTGGGGCAGCTTAATCCAGACAAGCAGCTGCAAATGAGTGCTACCAAATGAGCGTCCTGCCTCGACCATTTCATGATTGACTTGAGTAATACCCAAAGTCGTTAGACGTATGAGTGGCGGCAGTGCATAAATGACTGTGGCAAACAGCGCCGGTACTTTACCAATCCCGAACAACATAAGTACCGGAATAAGATAAACAAAGCTTGGCATGGTCTGCATCACATCTAGTACAGGTGTCACAATCTTACGAAGTATCTTGCTACCTGACATGGCAATACCAATAGGAATACCAATCACTACCGTAACCAATACTGATACAATCAGTAGCGCTAAGGTATCGATGAGCGCGCCCCATAGACCAAAAGCACCAATTAAAAATAGCCCTGCACCACAGGCTAGCGCAAACCATATTTTGCGGACACCAAACCATCCTAGTATCGTTACAAGCGCGATAATGATCCATGGTGGAATAACGGTTAACAGACGCTCAATGGGTAGTAATAGATAGGTTAATGCCATCGTACTGATGGTACGAAACACATCACCATAATTTTGAACGACGCTTGCCAAAGTATTATTCAGCGGAGTCTCAAGTGACCAAGAAGGGAAGCTTGATGCTAGACCTAATTGATTGTCACTGGCTGCACTGTCATTAACAATGCCAGTATTAGTAACAGCTGCGCCTGTTAAGCTTATACCTAACTTAGCAGCTAGACGCTTGGCTGCTTCATCAGACAACCAATCTTGCCAAACATTTGGGTTATCACGTAAAAACGCTAACGCTTGCTCATCTCCACTACGCTTAGTCTCACTCATCTCTAAGATAGCGCCATTGAGCTTGTCAGGGGTGAATTGAACCTTTTTGAAGACATCAGCGAGCTCAGGATTAGATTCTATAAAAGGCGTGGATACTGCAATACCTAAAGGAGACACAGGGAAGCCAGACACACAATCAGCGGTACCATCAGCTCGTAACAGATCTTGCCAGCAGGCATTATCATGAGCTGGGAACTCTAATGACGCAAAGTCATATTTCGCCATCAAACCCGTAGGCTGCCAGTAATAAAATAGTAGCGGTTTGTGCTGCTCAAACGCAGAGGCAATCTCAGCATCAAGAGCTGCTCCAGTACCAGGATGGGCATTATTAAAAGTGCTGTCTAAACCAGTATTTTTAAGCAAACGAGTATTAAAAACCTCGCATGCCCAGCCCGATGGACAGTTCATAAAACGTGACTTACCAGGTTCTTCAGGGTCTGGAAATAACTCAGCATATTTAGGCAAATCTTGATAACTGCGTAAACCTGGGTTTTCTTCTAAGACATATTTGGGTACATACCAACCTTGAGTTGCGCCGCCCTTGAGCGTATCGCCAATGACTGCCACTTTATTCTGTTCAATGGCTTGTTCCATAATCGGCGAGCGTCCAACCCATTGCTCACCAATGACTTGAATATCGTCCTGTGACAATGCCGTCTCAAGCGCAGGGCCTGCTCCTGGTACTTCTTCGATCGTACAGTCATAGCCATCTTCAGTGATGTACTTAAGCACACCAGAGATAAACTGACCACTCTCCCAAGTCAGCGCGCCAAATTTGATAGGTGATTGGCAGGCTGCTGATGCCGATATTGGCAGTAACAACGCGCTCATACAAAGTAAACTTAACGCAATCCATTGGCGCATGTTATGTCCTATTTATTATTATTTTAGCCAGTCATTATCAATATTAAAGTTTATTGCTAACCAGAAATATAAATTTACCACAACTACCATCTAGTAATATTACGAAGTGTAGCGATTTATAGTATTGATGACAAACGCTTACTTATTCATCACTAGTGCTTTTTTTGACTAAAAAAAGCTTATAATTGGTAGTACATGCTAATGGTTTTAGCTCTTTTTTTAAAAACTGACTATATTTCAAATAAAAAAACAGCGCCTATGCTAATAGACGCTTTGATACTTTAAATAACGAAGCTTAAATATTAACTACTTTAACAGCAGAGCCATACCTTTTTTAAATAGCTCACCATAAGGCGGCAACAACAAATTCATACCATTAAGCTTCGATTGTACGAAGACAGGCTTCATATGACTTAAGCGCTCAAATCCTGCTTTACCGTGATAGGCCCCCATACCTGAGTGACCTACTCCGCCAAATGGCATATCATGCTGGGCCACATGCAAGATGACCTCGTTAATACAAACACCACCCGACACCGTATGCGTGCGTACTTTATCAACGTCGCGATCATTATTACCAAATACATATAATGCTAACGGACGAGGTCGCTCGTTAATGAAACGAATGGCATCATCAAGTGTTTCGTAGTCCATTAATGGAAGAATCGGTGCAAAAATCTCCTCCTGCATCACGTCACTGTCCGTTTCAGGATCAGTAACGACAACCGGAGGCATCAAACGTGTCTCAGAACTTGCCTTAACATCAGTAAGCGGCTGTACACGTTCTTCTGGCAATTTTTGTAAATAACCTGCTACACGCTTAAACTGGTCGTCATTAATAATGTGACTATAGTCTTGATTGTTACCAATATTAGGATAATGTTTTTGCATCCACTCTTTTGCTAGGCTAATAAAACGCTCATGATATTGACGTTGAATCAACACATAATCAGGCGCGATACAAGTTTGACCAGCGTTAAGGGTCTTGCCCATCATTACGCGATTGACTGCGTTCTCTAAATTCACATCATCGAGCACGATGACTGGCGACTTACCGCCCAGCTCAAGTGTCACTGGTGTTAAGTTCGGTGCTGCTGCTGCCATGACTTTTTTGCCGACAGCAGTAGAGCCAGTATAAAGCAGATGATCAAACGGCAGCTTACTAAAAGCTTCAGCAATATCGACTTCTCCCAGTACGACACAGACCATATCTGATGAAAAATAATGCGCGACTGCTTTAGCAAATGCCTCAGCAAATTTTGGTGCAGCCTCACTCATTTTAACCATTACTCGATTGCCAGCAGTCAAGGCATCAATCATCGGCCCTATCGCCAAATATAATGGGTAATTCCATGGCACCATGATACCGACCACGCCTAAGGGCTGCGGCTGAATCTCGTTATGCGCAGGCATATATAAAGCTGATATGGATGCGCGGCGGGTTTTCATCCAAGCTTTACCATGTTTTTTGGCATGACTGATACCCGTAAAGCTAGGGAATAGCTCTGCAAACTGCGTCTCTGACTCGCTACGATAGCCAAAGTCTGCACTAATAGCCTTGGCTAAGGTTGTTTGATTATCGCTCAATAGCGCTTCTAGATTGTCTAACTGACTCTCACGCGTGCTCCAATCAGTAATGGGCTGATGACGGCTCAAGGTTTGTAGGCGCGAAAAATTTGCTTGTAATTGCGCTATCGTCGTAATAATACTCAATGGCTTTTGAGAGTCAATTGACGTTTGATTATTTATCGCTTCGCTGTTTATAGTTTGGTCATTATCTGTCATGTTGCTTCCTTGTCATACATGCTAAAGTGAAAGCACTCTAGCCAGTTGCTACTTAATGTAGCGTATCGAGTGAGGAATGAAAAGGTTGATTCACATACTGATAGGTTTGCACCAGCTGTCTTTTAAAGCAGTACTTGGCTACATTAACCTATTTATAAAATAAGCTGTCATCTACAGACTGGGTGATAATAGCAAAAACTGCTAAACTCGTTATTATCTTTAATTATGTATTATTCTCTCTTAAACAAATCATAAATACGACAAATTGCACCTACCACAATAAGAAGCTGACCCTCATGCCAAAGCACACACTAAAAACTATGCAAACAACCTCACAAGAAACATCGCAACAGGCTTCACAAATAAGCGATATGCTTGTCAGTAAGTCATTATCTTCTGCAGACTATAATGCAACTCATAATGCGATGCTTGAGCGCACACTTGAGCGCATTGCTTTAAAGAAAGAGCAAAGCTTACGTACGCCTGATGAGTTATGGATAGTTGATCATAATGATGTCTATACCCTAGGTCAGGCAGGTAAAGAAGAGCACATACTACAGCATACAGACACGCCTATCATTAAGACCGATCGCGGTGGACAAGTCACGTGGCATGGCCATGGACAACTGGTAGTATATTGGCTATTTGACTTACACAGTCTTGGCTGGAGTGTTCGAAATCTAGTATCACATGCCGAACAAGCGATAGAAGATGTCGTCAACGACTGTCTACAAATCCTGCCGCCAACGGATAGTAACGATGTTAGTAGCACTATTAGCGCTCATTCGCGCCGTGATGCGCCGGGTGTCTATTTATATGCCAACATGTCTCATACGTACGATAACGATACTGATGATGATAGCGATATAGATAAACAATCTGACTCGTCAGTAGAAGACACTATTATGTTAGGTAAAATTTCCTCATTAGGTTTTAAGATTAAACATGGCTTTAGCTATCATGGCATTGCACTTAATTTAGATTGTGACTTGTCAGCGTTTAATGCGATTAACCCTTGCGGTTATGCTGGCATGCAAATGCTACGATTGGCTGATTTTGTGTCAATGAATAATGATGCAAAGCGAGAACTGCAAATGAGCGCAGCATTGAGTTATGAGCAAGTTACCCAAAAACTTATCGATAATGTGGCCAAACGTCATGCTGGTCTGATTGAATTGCGACCGATTGCTTCTTATAAATAACAGCTGGTCTCACTACTTTATATTAATCGTCTTATGCCAATCTAAAGTATTGAGTCTTATTTTGCATAATATCGTGCCTTCTTAGACTTAAGCTTAACAAGAAAATTTAAGTCAAACTTGCTATACTCGCAGGCGGTACAAATTAGGCGCAGCGATACACATCCTACGCCACATATCATCCTTTAAACATTTTTAGCCAATCAAGTATTTATAACAAGAGCAGATAGGAGTATTTTATGGCAGATTTCAATAAAATCTTAGACGCAGGCGATGTTGATGGCGGCATTATTAATGTCGTAGTCGAAATCCCAACTGGCAGCAGTCACAAAATTGAGTGGAATCGCGAATTGGCTGTGTTCGAGCTTGATCGTATTGATCCACAGATTTTTGCCAAACCTTGCAACTATGGTTTTATCCCGCAAACCCTTGATGAAGATGGCGATGAGCTTGACGCACTGCTTATTACAGAGCAGCCATTAACGACTGGTATTTTCTTAAAAGCCAAGGTTATTGGTGTGATGAAGTTCGTCGATGATGGCGAAGTAGATGACAAAATCGTCGTCGTACCAGCTGATGATCGCAACAATGGTAATGCCTACAACAGCTTAGAAGATTTGCCAGAACAGCTCATTAAGCAGCTACATTTCCATTTTAGCCACTACAAAGACCTGAAAAAAGCAGGTACTACCGTGGTCGAATCATGGGGTGATGTCACGGAAGCGAAAGAAGTCATCAAAGAGTCTATCCAACGCTGGAAAGATATGTAAACTACTGCTTTAGGTGATAAGTAAGCATTATTTAAAATACCGCAATCATCTTTATGACGGCGGTATTTTTTTGTGTAAATTTAGGTCATATTGAAAAACTATCAAGTTGTAAAGGTTTTGCTTTATAGTCAGGCCAATAAAAAGAGAGTCAGTAAGACTGGGACAAGTTTTGCGCAGTCTCTGTCAGTGTAGACACAGCACGCAAGAAAATTTTTTCCCAGTCTCGCGTCATAATCTGGTGTATCCATTTAATTTAGTATTAACGATACCATCGAACAATAATTTTATAGAGATAACATTGCTATAATGGTTGGCATTCTTAACAAGCGCTCTAACGTCATCAAATAGCAAGGACCATCATGTTTAACTCCGACTCAAACTCAAAACCTGTCAGTGCAAAGCTACCCAAGTCTATTGGTATGATGGTCGAAAAAGGCAATCTAGTGATGGCAATCAAGACGTTGGCTCAAGACGAAAACATCAGCATGGACGCAGCAAAATTACGTATTGACGCCTATGAGACCGAGATTAAGAATAAACAACATCAAAACCTAACTACAATTGCCAATAGACAAGGCATCCCAAATGAAGCTTTAAGTTTCGATAGAGAACCAGAGGTAGAGACCACGACTGAAACGCTTGTCAAGCACCGCGTCAAAACAACGCAACCTGAGCAAGGTTTTAGAAGCTTACAAAAAGGCGTCGATAGTAAATTGGATGATATAGGCTATAAAAAACCGCTCATCCCTTATTTGGCTAAGCGGCTTTTAGTGATTGCAGCCATCATGGCAGGATTGTTTTGGATATTATGGCGGGTCTTTGGTTAACTAGTTCTTTACTTAACTAAGATTTTTGATAATAAGGATATATTTTGATAGAAATGCTAGCCCATTATATCGATTTGGTTGCCAAGGTAGTTGAAATCATTGGTGTACTTATTATGTTTTTCGGTTTGTTCTTTGCGTTTTATCGCGGCATACGATTAACTAATGGCTTCAATCATGATACCTATGTCGAGATTAGACAGACCGTTGGTAAGTCTATTTTATTAGGCTTAGAGGTGCTCATCGCTGCCGACATTATGGCAACCGTGGTCACAGAGCCGACGTTACGCGGCGTTTTAGTATTAGGTTTTATTGTACTCATTCGAACTTTTTTAAGCTTATCACTACAAGTCGAGCTAGAAGGACGCTTCCCGTGGCAAAAAGAAAAATCACCGCAGGGGGCACAGCGTGTGAATCAAAAACTTTATAATGAAAATTCTGATAATCTAAATCCAAGCCCAGATTTAGACCCTTAAGCTCAGACTCAAAATGCGGATTATAGATAATACTTTTGGTATGACATTTATTTAAGTTATTCGTGCGTTTGCAAAAAATCTTCGACCACGCGAAACTGTCCAGCGGTACTTTCCTCGCCATACATTGCTTGGCGAAAAGCATTAGAGTTGGGAATGCCAGTGGTGTACCAAGCGATATGCTTACGGGCAATACGGCAACCTGAGTATTCACCATAAAAATCATATAACTCTTGTAGATGGGCCAGTACGATGTCTTTTATCTCGCTAACACTTGGCGCGTCAAGGCTCTCACCAGTACGTAAAAAATGCTCAATATCCCGAAATAACCACGGTTGTCCTTGGGCGGCCCGTCCTATCATCACCGCATCACATCCTGTCATCTCATAGACCTGTTGGGCTTTTTGCGCGCTATCGATATCGCCATTGGCAATGACGGGAATACTAATACTCTCTTTGACTTCTCGTATCAGCTCATAACGCGCTTCACCGGTATACATATCCTCACGCGTGCGCCCATGAATAGCAATGGCAGCAATGCCTGCTTGCTCTGCTCGCTTCGCCACGCGCAAAATATTCTCTCGTCCATTTTCAAAACCTAAGCGCGTTTTTAATGTCACCGGCGCATTGACGCTATTTACCGCAGCATCTAATAAACGCGCGACCAAGTCTTCGTCTTGCAACAACGCCGAACCTGCCAGCTTGCGACAGACTTTTTTGGCAGGACAGCCCATATTGATATCGATAATCTGCGCGCCATTATCAATCTGATAATGCGCTGCCTCGGCAAGTTTATCCGGCTCAGCTCCTGCTATCTGCGCAGAAATTGGCGCGATTTCATTATCAAAATTGGCACGATAGAGAGATTTTTTGCGCGCATAAAGTGCTGTATCAGCGATAATCATCTCGCTGACTGCATGACCTGCGCCAAACGACTTACACAGCCTACGAAAAGGATTGTCCGTCACCCCTGCCATAGGTGCGACCATCAGACGATTTTCAATCGACAAACCGCCAATATTAAGCGGCTGCAACAATGGATGATCGCTGGCAGATTGTACGACCGATTCAGCGTGGGCTGGATTATTTATAGACATAAAAAACGGCTTGATTTGCATAGAAAACAAGCCGTTATTCTAAGGGTTCTTGGTTTTAATGCAAGCCATTCAGGTGAATAACTTGCAACAATAAACATTCAGTTTCAACAATGAAACCAACTATTTATCAAACATGCTACTTATCAAACACACTGCCCTGCTCTAGCGTAATATCGTCATCATGTTCCTGCATACGCCAAGGTAAGCTATTAGGCGACTCTTCTAAAAAGTATAGATATTTTTCAAACTGATCGATGATATCGTTAATCACCGACTCTGATTGATAACCGTACAAGTCATAAACCTGACCACCGCGGCGCAAATGGACCTTGGCACGGTAATAGTGATCTTGCGATATCTCACTGCTGACCCTGTCCTTATAGTAATCAGGTATGTCTTGGTGCGTCAACCGCACTTCATACCAAAACTCCACATCATCGCCATACTGTAGTTCTAATACTGCCCGGTTATTGGTGTCATCGTAATTGACTTCAGGATTCCAACCCGTTTCCTTAAACTTCTCCGCCACCTCCTTCATCGATGTCATGACCGTCCCTTTAATATAGCCCAAAACATCCTCGCGGCTTGGCTGCTCAGTGATGTAATCAATCCGATTGCGCCATGACTCAAGCTTAAGCAGATGCGGTGGCAAACGGTTTTCATTTGCTAAGCTTTCATCACGGTGACCTTCAATACGCAGCGCCCGCCACATACCAAACATTGCAATCAAGATAATCATCGTAAACGGTAAAGCACTGACGATGGCTGCCGTTTGCAGAGCTTGTAGCCCACCTGCCAGCAGCAGCACCGAGGCGACAACACCCAATATCACCACCCAAAACGTACGCTGCCATGCTGGCGTGTCACTACGCCCTCCTGCAGCTAGCGAGTCAATCACTAACGATCCAGAGTCAGAAGAAGTGATAAAAAAGGTAATAATAAGTACGACCGCTAGACCAGATACCACTTGAGTAAATGGTAGGTTTTCAAGCAGCTTAAATAGAGCGATAGCTTGGTTGTTCTGTACTTCAGTAATTAGTGACTCATAGCCTTGTACCATAATCATATTTAGCGCCGTATCACCAAACACGGCAAACCAAAAGAAAGTGAAGATAGTCGGTACTAGCATTATACCGGCGATAAACTCACGAATAGTACGCCCGCGGCTAATCTTGGCAATAAAGATGCCGACAAACGGTGACCATGAAATCGTCCATGCAAAAATAAACAGCGTCCAACTGGTGATCCAATCGCCTTGCTGATAGGCTTGCAAACTAAAGGTACGTTCAACGATATTGCCCAGATAGCTGCCTGTGTTCTCCATAAAGGCATTTAGAATAAACACTGAAGGACCGACGATAAATACAAACAGCATCAGGGAGGTCGCGAGTGTCATATTTAAAATAGACAGGCGTTTGACGCCCTTATCCATACCCGCCAACACTGATATCAAGGCCAAGCCTGTTATTACGGTGATTGCAATAACCTGTACGGTGGTATTAACTGGAATACTCGGCACCAAGTAGTTCAAGCCAGTGTTAATTTGCGAGACAGAGATACCCAAACTGGTTGCTAGGCCAAATAAAGTACCCAAAATAGCAAATACATCAACCGCATGACCGATGGGGCCATGGATTTTTTCGCCAATTATCGGATACAGCGTCGAGCGCATTGACAAAGGTAAACCATGTCGAAAAGCAAAATAAGCCAAGGTGAGTGCCACCACACCGTTAATAGCCCAAATATGAAAACCCCAATGGAAATACGCAATTTGCATGGCCTCTTTGGCTGCAGCAATTGTTTGCGGCTCTGACAGCGGCGGCGTAGCAAAATGAATCACAGGCTCAGCAACACCATAGAACAATAAGGCGATACCGTATCCTGCCGAAAACAGCATAGAGATCCATTCAATAAAATTATATTGCGCCGTACCATGATCAGGTCCTAGCTTAATACTACCATAAGGTGAAAATGCCAAAATCACGATAAACATCAAGAACAGCGCTGTGGCCAGCATATAAAACCAACCAAAAGTCTCGGTAGTAAAGCCCAGCACTTGTGCAAACAAACCACTTGCCAGTTGTGGATTGACCGAAGCACCGATCACCAACAATACCATGACCACAGCAGTCGGTATAAATACCGGCATCAAAATAGTCGAACGAGATAGCTTACTCATAAAGGGTTCTCAAAAATCATAAATTTGAATGGGTATATGATACGCTTATATAACATCTGTTTTTTTAAAGTATTTATATGTCTTTAGTATGCATAAATAACGCTTGTCAACAATTCATTCATCCCTAAGCCTAGTAAGCGATAGTTTAGAATAGCGTTAACCATAGCGCTTTTAAACTATAATGAAAAGGGTGTTTTCTATAGAAAAAAGGCAGCCATCTAGCTGCCTTTAGTGACAATCAAATGATTCGATACTTACTTATCAAACACACTACCTTGCTCAAGCGTAATATCATCATCATGCTCTTGCATACGCCAAGGCAAAATGTCTGGCGACACATTAACAAAGTGTAGATATTTCTCAAACTGATCGATGATATCGTTAATCACCGATTCTGATTGATAACCATACAAATCATAGGTTTGACCACCACGGCGCAGATATACCTCAGCACGATGGTGATGCTCTTGCGGTAATGTATTGGCCATATCTTCAGTATAATAATCAGGAATCTCATGCTCGGACAAACGAACCTCGTACCAAAACTCAACGTTATCACCGCGTCTTAATTCAAGCACTGCACGATCATTAACCTCATCATAATTCACATCAGGCAACCAGCCTGTCTCTTCAAACTTCTCTGCAACTTCATGCATTGAAGATAAAACCGTGCCTTTAATATAGTCTAGTACCTTATCACGCGTTGGTTGATGGGTTATATAATCAATACGGTCGCGCCATGCATCTAGTTTGAGTAAATGCGGTGGGAGATGATTGTCATTGGCTAAGCTCTCGTTGCGATGCCCTTCGATACGTAGCGCACGCCACATGCCAAATGTAGAGATCAATATGATGACCGCAAAGGGTAGCGCGCTGACAATAGCAGCAGTTTGTAGGGCACTCAGACCGCCAGCAATCAGTAGCGCTGCCGCGACTGCACCTTCAGTTACCACCCAAAACGAACGCTGCCACCACGGCGTATCACTGCGACCACCTGCAGCAAGTGAGTCAATGACCAGCGACCCTGAATCCGATGACGTCACAAAAAAGGTGATAATCAATAGAACCGTTAATGATGAAACTATCTGTGTAAACGGCAAATTTTCTAATAATTTAAACAATGCTATCGCTTGGTTATTTTGCACCTCCCCAATCAAAGCATCGTAACCATCAACCATAATCATATGTAGCGCGGTATCACCAAATACTGAAAACCAAAAGAACGTAAACAGCGTTGGTACTAGCATCACACCCAGTACAAACTCACGAATGGTACGACCACGACTAATCTTAGCAATAAACAAACCGACAAACGGCGCCCATGCAATCGTCCAAGCAAAGATAAATAACGTCCAACTACCGATCCAATCACTTGACTGATAAGCTTGCAAACTAAAAGTACGCTCAACAATATTGCCCAAATAGCTGCCCGTATTTTCCATAAAGGCATTTAAGATAAATACTGATGGACCGACGACAAATACAAATAGCATCAGCGCTGTTGCCAAGACCATGTTTAGGATAGACAACCGTTTAACACCTTTATCCATTCCAGCCAGTACAGAGACGAGCGCCGCTGCCGTAACCAAAGCGATAATAATGACTTGCACTGTCGTGCTTACTGGCACCGTGTTAGGTAATAAGTAATTCAAACCTGCATTGATTTGCGCTACCGATAAACCCAAACTGGTGGCGATACCGAACATCGTGCCTACAATCGCAAACACGTCAACCGTATGCCCAATAGGCCCATATATTTTGTCACCAATTAATGGATATAACGTTGAGCGCACTGATAATGGCAAACCATGGCGAAAAGAAAAATATGCCAACGATAACCCTACCACGCCATAAATCGCCCAAATGTGGAATCCCCAGTGAAAATAAGCAATCTGCATCGCTTCCTTGGCAGCAGCAATGGTTTGTGGCTCTGAGAGTGGCGGACTGGCAAAATGTAGCACAGGTTCGGCGACGCCATAAAACAGTAAGGCAATGCCGTAGCCTGCTGAAAACAGCATAGCAAACCATTCCAGAAACTTATACTCAGCCTCCGCATGGTCAGGCCCAAGTTTGATACTGCCATAAGACGAGAAAGCCAAAGCAACAATAAATACCAAGAATATGGCAACTGCCAACATATAAAACCAACCGAAAGTATCGGTGGTAAACGCTAGTACAGAACTAAACAATTCGCCAGCAGCTTCGGGATTAATCGCTGTGCCAATCACTAGCAACAGCATAATAGCGGCGGCGGGTAAAAATACTGGCAGCAAAATAGTGGAGCGAGGTAATTTACTCATAAAAGACATTGTCCTCAAATTAAAGGCACTTTTATCGAACGAAAAACTCATTCGTATAGGTGAAGTAGAACAAACGCGCCCAATAAAACATATTTTTTACCACACTATCCGATCAAACCCCAGATATAAGCTTGTCTTGTAACACTAATTTAACGATTGTTACATGACTATTACCAAGCAATAAAAAAGGTAGCTTGTCAGCTACCTTTTTATATCTATGGTAAGTTTGTTAGGACTTAAAGCCTTTATCTGATGTAATTAATTTATATAACCAAAAACAATAGCACTATATTAAAAATCTAAAATCGCTGCTGCAAGTTTCTTTGCCATATTAGCAAGCGCTTCGCCATCCGCTTGTTTGGCAGCATGAATACCCAATTCATGTATGTTTCCTGGTATCAGGTGTACATGATAATGAAACACTGTTTGCCCTGCTTGTGCGCCATTTAGCTGCATCTGAATAATACCTTCACGCGCAAATACCTGACGCTGCGCTTGCATGACTTTTTTAGAAGTCATCAACACAGCTGCTGCATATTCTGGCTCAAGATTTGCCAAATCAATGGCCTTTTGCTTAGGGATGACCAGTACATGACCTTCTGCCTGCGGCATGATGTCCATAAAGGCGAGCGTTTTGTCGTCTTCGTACACCTTATGGTGCGGAATATCGCCGTTTAACATTTTGGCAAAGATGTTATTGTCATCGTACTTGACTACCTGATTTTCCTGACTCATTATATTATTCCTTAAATATTCATTAGCAGTTAATACATCATTTTATCTAGTTACCTATCATCTGCCATATATAGTGGACGAAATAGAGTCTGAGTACAAGATACCTTCTCACTATTATCATTTATAACACGGTGTAGTCATCAAATATTAAATCGTTATATCGATCGTTTAAACACTTATTTTGTTCGCGATGTATGTGCTTTAAATGTTATATTAAACCTTCACTCTGCCAATGCTAGGTTTATGAATTTGACTACCCTACCTACTCAGTTATCATCCCATTCTAATGCCGATACATTTTCTGACTCTGATAAACTATCATCTGCATCATCAGATGATATAGAATCATCAGAAAGTGGTGCTGTCACAAAGACTATCGCGCCAAATGCCACTATTTTGGCTGACGCTCTAACTGATACAACCATCAGCTGGCGCATTCATAATTGCAAAATTAGTGAAAAAACGCTCACTCAAGATATGCCTTTGGCGTTTTTATATTACTACGACAGTTTAGATGACGCGATCAAACAGACTCATCCGTTAACACCTGCCCTACTTGCTCAGTTTAATACACCTATGACAGCCAGTGAGGCCGCCAAACTCATCGGTATTGATAAGGCGCTTATCACCAGCCCGTGGCATGTAAAAGTTATCGGCTCGCTGGTTGTGTTTAGCGAAGCTTTGCAATTAGCGGTACGCCTACATTGGACAAATACGGGCAAAGCAACGCAGCAGGTATATACCAAAGACGCAGACGACGCTATGACAGCGGCTTTTAAAGAATGGCAGTTTTTTGGCCGTGTGGATGTACTGTATAAAAATGACAAGCAAGATTTGGTCAGTATTGATGAGCAAAGCGCAAATGATGAGCCGCTAATCATCATCAATGCTAGTACAGACTATCAACAGCTATTGGCTACTCATGCTTTAACGATTGTCGCTAAGCTAGAAGCGGATAAAGCAGAATTGCCTTGGTTTGAAGCAGCCATTCTAGAACGAATCGCCTAAGCATATGACGCCAATTTTTATGTAAGACATCTTCACATTACCCATGAATTGTTTTTAGTTATTCATATCTAATGGTATGGTAACGTCTTAGTATTATTCACTAGTATTCACTTTGTATAAAAAGCACACTATAAACATCAAAGCTAAAGCTGAGGCTATATCTTCAACGAGTCTCGCCTATTTGTAAGGAATATCATATGGATTATCGCTCAAAAACCTCTACCGGTGGTCGTAATATGGCAGGTGCTCGCGCATTATGGCGCGCCACTGGCATGACCGATGGTGACTTTGGCAAGCCGATTATCGCGATTGCCAACTCATTTACGCAGTTTGTACCTGGACACGTACATTTAAAAGATCTTGGACAAATGGTGGCGCGTGAAATCGAAAAAGCGGGCGGTGTGGCAAAAGAGTTTAATACCATCGCCGTCGATGATGGTATCGCAATGGGTCATAGCGGTATGTTGTATTCGCTGCCAAGTCGTGACCTCATCGCTGACTCGGTAGAATACATGGTCAATGCTCACTGCGCTGATGCGTTGGTCTGTATCTCTAACTGCGACAAGATCACCCCTGGCATGCTGATGGCTGCCATGCGCCTAAATGTGCCTGTGGTGTTTGTTTCTGGCGGGCCAATGGAAGCGGGTAAAGTTGTCGCTAGTACCGTTGCTCACAGTCACAATAACGACGGTGGCAGCGACGTACATGCAACTGACAGTAAAGGCAACGCCATTCGTAAGCTTGACCTTGTTGATGCGATGATGGATGCTGCTGATGACACCATTAGCGATGAAGATGTCTTGGCTATTGAAAGCTCAGCGTGCCCAACTTGTGGCTCTTGCTCTGGTATGTTTACTGCCAACTCAATGAACTGTTTGACTGAAGCCTTGGGGTTATCATTGCCTGGCAATGGCTCTTTATTAGCAACTCATGCATTACGCCGCGAGTTATTCTTAGAAGCAGGTCGCACGATTGTATCTTTGGCCAAACGCCGCTATGAGCAGGACGATGATTCGGTATTGCCGCGCTCTATTGCGACCAAAGCTGCGTTTGAAAATGCGATGAGCTTAGATATTGCGATGGGCGGCTCGACCAATACTATCTTGCATCTATTGGCTGCGGCAAATGAAGCAGAAGTAGATTTCAAAATGGCAGATATCGACCGTTTGAGTCGCGGTGTCCCTTGTCTCTCTAAAGTTGCTCCTGCTTCGCAAAAATATCATATGGAAGATGTGCACCGTGCCGGCGGCGTGATGGCATTACTTGCTGAGCTTGATCGAGCAGGTTTACTTACCACCGATATACCGACTATCCATAGCCCCTCCATGAAAGCAGCCATCGATAAATGGGATATCATGAATCCTGATAATACTGAGGCGCGCGCGCGCTACATTGCTGCACCTGGTGGCGTACGTACCACTGAGGCGTTTTCACAGTCAAAAGAATGGCCCAACCTTGACGTCAACCGTGAGTCGGGTTGTATTCGTAGCGTCAAGCATGCCTATTCAGCAGATGGTGGCCTTGCCGTACTCTATGGCAATATCGCTGAGCGTGGCTGCGTGGTCAAAACTGCTGGCGTCGATGAAAGCATCTTAACCTTCACTGGTCGTGCGCGTATTTTTGAATCACAAGATGCAGCCGTAGCAGCTGTGCTTGATGATCAAATCGTAGCAGGTGACGTGGTTATTATCCGCTTCGAAGGTCCAAAAGGAGGTCCTGGCATGCAAGAGATGCTGTATCCAACGACCTATCTTAAGTCAAAAGGCTTGGGTAAAGAATGTGCGCTACTCACTGATGGTCGTTTCTCTGGGGGTACATCAGGTTTATCTATCGGCCACGCCAGCCCTGAAGCTGCTGAAGGCGGTGCGATTGGTCTGGTTGAAGAAGGCGATACCATCCATATTGATATTCCAAACCGTACCATCAATATGCAGGTCAGTGATGCAGACCTAGCCGCACGTCGCGCCGCAATGGAAGCACGCGGCCGCGATGCATGGAAGCCTGTGAGTCGTGAGCGTTATGTCACACCTGCCCTACGTGCTTATGCTGCTATGACGACCAGTGCAGACACGGGTGCGATACGAGATGTGAGTCAAGTGGAGCGCTAACTACAGAGCAGCTATCCAAATTTTTGAATCAAGCCAGCTTTTATGCTGGTTTTTTTTCACCAAAAAACAACGCAGCTGACGTTTTGATAACGATTTTTTGCGAAACTCATTGCGTTTTTTCGTCACTATAGGTTTTTGACCGCTTTCATAGATTACGTTTATGTTCTACATCTTACAACTTCTACAGATTGCTATTATCAACTTTCCATTTTAAATTTTAAATTTTAAATTTTAAATGGACCAAGCGGCTTGCATAAACCTTATGATTGAAAATTATAATTTATTCTTATTAGTTTGCGGTATCGCTTTTTTATTTGGTGCTGTTTTTCCCATTATATTTAGGCCCCTACCCTTATCTCTACCCATGCTCCAAGTTACTTTTGGCATTGTGATTGGCTATTTGTGGCTTTCATTGTCATTTCTAGACCCCATGGAACACGGCATTATTATCGAAAAACTCACTGAGATTGTGGTGCTGGTATCACTGGTTGGAGCTGGTATTAAAATTGATACGCCATTGTCTTGGCGACTATGGCGTCCTACTGTACGATTATTACTTATTACTATGCCTATTGGCATTTTTGCCATGGCTTTTTTGGGCTATTATGCTTTTGGTTTAACCATAGGTGCAGCGATTCTACTAGGGGCTGTACTTGCTCCTACCGATCCTGTATTAGCATCTAGCATTCAAGTTGGACCGCCTAATACTGGGGGCGAAGACGCCCCACGTTTTACCTTAACATCAGAAGCCGGGCTCAATGATGGCTTAGCATTCCCCTTTGTGTATTTGGCCATCAAAATAGCTGAAGCTTATAATGAAGGTCAAGGGTTCTCAGGTGAGCTACTTTGGACGTGGTTTACACACGACGTATTATGGAAGATTGGTGCAGGTTTAGTCGTCGGTATAGTCGTCGGAAAGACTTTGGCAAAAGTGGTGTTTTCTAAGCATACTCGTGAGACTACCATCTCTCAAGGTTATGTAGTCATTGCATTGACATTATTAGCTTATGGCTTGGCTGAATATATACATAGTTATGGCTTTATTGCTGTCTTTATCGCCGCTTTTGCCTTTCGCCGCTCGGAGCATGAACATAGTTACCATGAAAAACTGCATGATTTTGCTGAGCAGTCAGAAGGTCTATTGATGTCCTTAGTACTGGTAGCTTTTGGCATGCTTATTGGACAAGGGTTGCAATCAGGTGTTGAGCTGACATGGCGAGTCTATATTGTCAGTTTTGCTTTCTTACTATTTATCCGTCCGCTAGGTGGTATTATTGCTCTGACAGGACTGAACCTACCTCGAACGGAAAAATATGCAATATCCGCCCTTGGTATTAGAGGTATTGGTACTTTATATTATTTGTCTTATGCGCTTAATCACGGGTTTTTTGGAGAAGAAGATGCGCTTAAGCTTTGGGTGGTATGCTCTATTGTTATCTTATCCTCTATCTTTATGCATGGTTTAAGTGCGCCAAAATTACTAAAAATGACAGCTAATAAACCACGCTCATAGTTCAAGTTGGTAATCTCAATTCGTATGTTTAATCTGTATTGATCAAATCTAATACCGCTTCCGTCAGGGCAAACTGGCGGACATCATTTAGCATAGTTACATCAAAGTTATGTATAAAAGCGAAAGACAGCTGCCGAGCAGGATCACACCAAGCGACTGAGCCGTTGTAGCCCATGTGTCCAAAACCCGCTTCGGTATTAGCACAAACGCTAAACAGACGATGATAACCCAAGCGCCAATGCATGTGAGCAGGCATTACTGCATCCATCCCTGTGACTTGCGGAGTAGATAGCTGCTCGAATGTTGCTTCATCGATTAGAGTTTGCCCTTGCCATTTACCACCGTTTGCCAACATAGCATAGATGGTCGCCAAGGCTTGTGCTGAAGCCACACCATTGGCAGCTGGAATAACTGCCTGTAGCGTTTGACGATTATAGTAATCTATAGGTTGCTTGTTGGCTGGTATGAGTGCAGCCTTATAGTTCTTTAAATTTAACTGATTTGTATTAAGGTATAGACGGTTGATCTGAGCGGTATCTAGTATAGACAATTCTTCTGTATTTTTGTCGTTATTATATTCTTCAACTGTTTGAAATTTGGCCGCATGCTGTTTCCAGCATTCATAACTTGACAGAGTTGCATAGGTACGTAATGTATGTTCAGAGTCCGGTTTTAATACGGGCTTATTTCGACGAGAACGGAGCTGAGTACGCTCTACGGTATGATCTTGCGTTGAGGCTACAAAATCCTTGACCAATACAGCCACTTTATCTGCTTTATCGCTTGGCACACCAAAGTAGCAACTATCAGCAATACCTAGCGGCTCCGTTAGATAATGACGTAACGCTTCGGCCAGCGCCATATCGGTGACCGCTTCTATGACACCTCCTAATATCCAGCCATAAACCAGCGCACTATAAGCACTATCATATCGCATTGCATCCTCAGGCAAGGTTATGGGCATTGCAGCGACCTTAGCAAGCATACTGTCCCATTCGAGCAAGGTTTCGCTATCAGCATCAATACTGTTTATCGAAAACAAATTGGCTTGATGCGACATTAATGAGCGTAAAGTGATATCAGCTTTGTCATTGGAGGCAAACTTAGGCCAATAGTTGGCAATTGGTCTGTCATAATCAAGTAGTTTTTGTGACACTAAAACATGGACCAACGTTGCTAATATGCCTTTGCCCGTTGAAAAATTTAGGGATAAAGTTTCTGGTTGCCATGAGACATCAGGTTGTGCCATGCCGACACTGGCCTGCGCAATACACTTGCCAGCTTGATAAACGACTATTGACCCACCTGCTGGCGCGTCATCTAGCTGTAGATCGGTCAGTAATTGTTGTAGGCGCTGCTGTATTTTGGTATCAACCCTACCACTTCGATCATAGTTGTTAGCAGTATATGGCATTGTCGTTTTACTCACTTATTAATTATCACGTGGTTTTTGATGATAGATAGTTTTACTAGACAATAATAAAAAAGGCCACCCATTGGTCGCCTTCTAAAACACACCTTTAACCCTACTATCACATTAACGCGGTACTAGCAATCGATTATGTACCTCTTGCTCAAGACCAGCCAGTCCATGACTACGCCCACGCTCCATAGCAGTATCCATCTTACGCCCGCGTAACCAGCCAGCACGTAGGGCAATCGCTGCCCCTGCTCTATTTCCTGACCCGCAATGCAATGCGGTTTTTTTACCATGGTACTGGCGCAGTATATTATCAAACGCTAATATATTGAGCTGCTTTAAATCTTTGGCGCCACTTATAGGTAGCTGTTCGTAATGCATACCAGCGCGCGTTACTGCCTCTGACTCATCGAAACTAAGCTCATCATCAGGCTGCAAATTAATAACAAGCTCAACCCCTGCAGCTGCTAACGCTTTTACTTTGGACTCATCAAGCGCACCGCAAACGATTGTCTGTTCATCAGGGCGAAAATAAGGCTCTAGTACTTCTGAAAGATTCATACCATTGTCAGCTACCGGGTCTTGATTATCATGTTCATCTGTAAAGGATTGGGCATTTGTATTTAGAGTCATAGTCGTATATATATTGGTAGATATTAAGATTTGAGTTAAGATTATACTGATTAATCTTCTGAAATTAACTTAACAACACCAGCAAGATGCGGCTTATCGTTTTTGGCGCTATACAAACCAAAATTACAGCTGTCATCACTGCTCTCAAGCTTTGCTAGGGATTCAGCAATCAGCTCAACCTCAGATGGCAAAAATATAGGTAGCTTAAATGATACCTCAGCAGTACATGCATCGGGTAGTTCGCCCATCATTGCCAAACATTTGGCCTTAGACCACATGCCATGAGCGATTGCTTTAGGAAACCCAAAAGCTCGTGCTGACAATGGATGCAAATGAATAAGGTTAAAGTCCCCAGATATAAAGGCATAACGACGACCAATATCTTCTGGCACTTCAAAGACAGAATGGGTCCCTTCTTCATCGACCATTGGTTTGACAGTAGCGGGACGCGGCTTGTTTTTGTTGCTTGCATTACTAGCAGGTTTTTTACCACGGGCTAGATACGTCGAGACCCCTTCCCAAATGACATCATCTTGTGACTTGACCGTAGTTACAAAGTCAAACTGCTGGCCTTGAGCATGATCACGTAAATTATCGAACGACACGGACATAGCGATCGTCTCACGCTCGCCAATAGGACGATACTGCGTCACACTATTATCTACATGTACCAGCCCTAACATTGCAAAAGGAAATGGTTCTTTAACCATCATATTCATCTGTAACGCTTGCGATAGCACAGAAAAATAAGTAATAGGGATTTTACCATCATCAGCAAAACCGCAAATATTACGGTAATCTTCTAAATTATCTTGATCGATGTGCAAATCATTCACATAGTAGGTCGCTTGCGGCAGCTCATCCTTGCCAACTTTTGCGTTGTCACCGATAGGCAACAGGCTCTTTATAATATTAGCGTAAGTGGTATGCGCTTTTGGCAACGCATCATAGTGTTTATCTGACATAAATCTATCCTGATTGAGGCTTAAGCGAATTTTTAGCACATCCATTGGCTGTTTAGTCGCTTATTTTGCAACATCTTGGCTCAGAAATACAGAACTAAAAAGTTACTAAATAAGCAAAACTAAAGACAAACATGAAAATATCTATTAAAAACAAAATTTTTATTAACCTTGTCAACCTTGTGGTTTTAACATAAAAAAGCCACCCATAGGCAGCTTTATTACAATAAGTTAGTAAATTTGTCATAAGTAACGATGATTTATACAATAAATCAATAGTAACATCATCAACTTAGTACAGAATTTATATCTATATATTTTATATAGAAAAATAACAGTTATATATAAATATTATGCACCTAGCAAGCTTTGACCACAGACACGTACGATATTGCCATTTAAGCCGCCTGATGCAGGAGAAGCAAGCCACGCAATCGTTTCAGCCACATCGACTGGCAATCCGCCTTGACTCATTGAGTTCATACGGCGACCTGCTTCACGAATAGCAAATGGGATGGCTTCGGTCATCTGAGTCTCAATGAAGCCTGGAGCAACCGCATTTATCGTCATGCCTTTGTCATTGCCTGCCAACTGTTTTGCAGTCGCATCGACCAGCCCAATAACACCAGCTTTAGAGGTAGCATAGTTGGTCTGACCAAGGTTACCTGCGATACCAGAGATTGAAGACACACATACAATGCGAGCATCTTCTTTTAATACATCATTATCAAGTAAATAACGATTCAATCTAGCGATACTGGCAAGGTTAATATTGATAACCATATTCCACTTTTTTTCATCCATTTTGGCAAGCGTTTTATCACGAGTAACCCCTGCATTGTGAATAATAGCGTCAAGACCACCACGCTTTTTGGCAGCTTCAGCGATTTGTTCGCCAGCATCATCACTAGTGATATCAACCATCAAAGTCGATCCACTAATCTCGCTTGCAACTTTTTGTAAGTCAGCTTGTTGCTGTGGTACATCTAGGCAGATGACATGTGCGCCTTCACGAGCCAATACGCGAGCGATCGCCTCACCAATACCGCGACTGGCGCCAGTGACTAACATCGTCTTGCCACCTAATGGCTGCGTCCAGTCTACTTCAACTGCATTACCCTTACCGACACGTACGACTTGTCCTGATACATAAGCTGAACGCGCTGAGGTAAAGAAGCGCAATGTTGAATCAAGATTGTTTTCAGAGCCTTCAGCGACGTAGATCAATTGAGCGGTAATACCCCGTTTGAACTCTTTGCCGACAGACTTCACAAATCCTTCAAGCGCACGCTGGGCTAAAGCTGTTTCTACATCAGTGATCTCTTCAGGTGGACGACCAATAACGACGACGCGACCTGACTTCTCTACGCGGCGAGCCAAAAAATGAAAGAACTCATAGACTTGCTTGAGCTCATCTGCATTGCTGATATTGCTGGCATCAAACAATAATACCTTAAAGTTGTCTTCACTGCCTGTATTGGCCTTTGCTTCTACGTTTGCATCAGCAAGTGCATCTTTAATACTGTCTCTGCTATTAACAAACACTTCAGCATGCAATTCTGACAAGATACGCGCGATAGACTTGCTCACACGATTGTCATTACCATCGGCTGAACCAACTAATACACTGCCGCGTACAAGACGTTGTCCGCTCTCAAAACGATCAAGACTTACTGGTAGCGGTAGACCTAAGTTTTTAGCAACTTTTTTACCAATAGAAGATTGAACAAAATCACCATAACGGTCTGACATAAAATACTCCTGTATCTAAAATTAAAACAATAATGAATGAAAACAGAGGGGTCTTTAATAAGTGAATTTAAAGTTGACATAACTATACACGCCTAAGCTAAACAAGTCCAAAAGTCAACGATATAAACATGAGTAAACGCGCAGACTTACAAACGCAGCAGTTACTTTCTCTTTCTTTGAAAAACAAACTTATATGCTAAAATAAAACCTAGAAGTTATGACTCAATTATATACTGATAACAATATATTATCAGACAGTCATTTAAGCAATACTAATAAGTAATACTGCTCAGTCTATGTATTTTTGGCTTATGTAAATTTGAGTTTTTGTTACCTGAATTGCTAAAGGTATACAATAACAGGGTAAAAACTATTACGATAAACGGCTACCATCTTCTATATTGATGACCTACCTTGTTTATGACAATGTTTTATTACCTTATTATCTACTACATTCACTCGTTTTAAGGATAACTTTATGAGTAACAAAAAGAATAGCCCAGTCGTTGAGAGTACAGTTATCAAAGGTAACACTCCAGCAGCAGACAACACACAGAAAAACCCTCAATCACAAAAAGATGTCCAAAAGAACAATGACCATTACGATTCAATTGCTGAGTTAAAAAAAGCCACTGATATTGTTGATGCTGACGGCAATCTAGTTGATGACAACTCTGAAAACGATCAAGCGCAGAAAAAAGCAAAAATTAAAGAAGATTTAGTTAATGAGTCTAATATGAGTGAATCAGAAGACCTCAATGTATTTGATACTACAGCAAAGTCTGAAGCGGCCAAAACGCATGAAGACAATACACAAAACCAATCAGTAAAATCAGAGGATCGTGCTGATGATAATACCGATGAGGCAGCGGCTAAGACTAGCAAGCCAAATACTGCTTCTAAAAAGAGCCGCGCTACCAAACTAAGTTCAGGCCAACATCGCGTTGCCATTTTAGGGGGCAATCGCATTCCTTTTGCCCGCTCAAATGGACCTTATGCTGATGCTAGCAACATTGATATGTTAACCGCTGCACTTAATGGTCTTATCGAACGTTATAATTTGCAAGATGAGCGTGTGGGTGAAGTGGTCGCCGGCGCTGTTTTAAAGCTTAGCCGCGATCTTAACTTAACACGCGAAGCGGCTCTAAATACTGCTCTAGACCCACACACACCCACTTATGATGTCTCACAAGCTTGTGGCACTGGTCTACAGTCTGCGTTTGCCTCGGCCAATAAAATTGCTTTAGGTGTGATTGACTCAGCCATTACGGGCGGTGTCGATACGACTTCAGACGCGCCTCTCGCTGTGGGTGATGGCCTACGTAAAGTCATCCTAAAGTTAGGAGCAGCAAGAAACAACAAACAGCGTTTGCAAGCCCTCATGGGTCTGAACCCAAAAGATCTGATTGAATCACCACAAAACGGTGAGCCGCGTACTGGCTTGTCTATGGGTGAGCACCAAGCGATTACTGCTCTTGAATGGAACATCAGCCGTGAAGATCAAGACGAATTGGCTTTTAATAGTCACAAAAACTTGGCTCGCGCTTACGATGAAGGCTTCTTTGATGATCTTATTACGCCATATAAAGGTCTGACACGCGATAATAACTTACGCCCAGACTCTACTCTTGAAAAAATGGGCAAGCTTAAACCAGCATTTGGTAAAAAGAATGCCAACCCAACCATGACAGCGGCCAACTCAACACCACTAACTGACGGTGCTTCTTGTGTACTGCTAGCCAATGATGAGTGGGCAGAAGCACACGGTCTGAAGCCTTTAGCCTATATTGTTCACCAAGAAACAGCGGCTGTTGACTTCATTGGTAAATCTGGCAATAAAGAAGGTTTATTAATGGCACCAGCCTATGCAGTACCGCGTATGCTTGAGCGTGCTGGTCTTACTCTACAAGACTTTGATTTTTATGAGATTCATGAAGCCTTTGCTTCACAAGTTCTTTCAACCCTTGCCGCTTGGGAAGATGAGACATTTTGCCAAGAGCGCCTAGGACTTGAGGCGCCGTTGGGCTCTATTGATCGTAGTAAGCTAAATGTGAATGGTTCATCACTTGCTGCTGGACATCCGTTTGCAGCAACTGGTGGCCGTATCCTTGCGACAGCAGCTAAGCTACTAGATCAAAAAGGCTCAGGTCGTGCGCTTATCTCTATTTGCGCAGCTGGCGGTCAAGGTGTCACTTGTATCCTAGAAAAATAATCTGGTGCTTATCAGACAAATAGCTTAAATATTTTGAATTTTTAACACTCTTTAATCGATTGGTTAGAGGGTGTTTTTTATGCTTCCTTATTTTTAAATGCAGTGACAAATCTGCTAGCGCGATAATGAGCAATACAAGGTTGCATCACACAATAATAAAACGCAGTCACCGCATAGCTTCGCCATCAGATATGCTAAAGTAAAGACCACAATTAATACAATGATAAGAATAGTTATTAGGAGTTTTCTATGAGTAAGATTCCCTCGGCAATTGACCCAAAGTCTTTGACACCGCAGGAACATGCCGAGCTAAGCAAACCTGAACAAGGCAACTTCATTACACGCATGGACAAAGAAGTCTTCAATGATGAGCTACGTCGTAAGATGCATCAGGATTTAATTGACGGTTATGATGAAGAGCTTGAAAATGAAATAGACGATTATGTACGTGATTTTCGTTTTGATGGGCTTGAGATGACAGAGCAAGAAAAGCTTGATCGTCGTACTTATTTTCAAGAACTGGTCCGCTTGCAGCGTGAGTTGATCAAATTACAAGATTGGGTAGTCGATCGCGGTGAGCGCATTGTCGTGATATTTGAAGGTCGTGACTCAGCAGGCAAAGGCGGTGCTATAAAGCGTATTACTCAACGTCTTAACCCACGCGTTTGTAGAGTTGCTGCTCTGCCCGCACCAACTGAGCGTGAGCAGTCACAATGGTATTTTCAGCGTTATGTGGCGCACTTACCAGCAGCTGGTGAGATTGTGTTGTTTGATCGAAGTTGGTATAACCGTGTCGGTGTTGAGCGCGTAATGGGGTTTTGTACCGATGCCCAGTATGAGGAGTTTTTTCAATCTGTACCTGAGTTTGAGCGTATGCTTGTGCGTTCTGGTATTAGGTTGGTTAAATATTGGTTTTCTATCACTGACGATGAGCAGCATTCGCGGTTTATGAGCCGGATTCATGATCCACTCAAACAATGGAAGCTGTCGCCAATGGACTTGCAATCAAGGCGGCGTTGGGAAGATTATACCAAAGCCAAGGAGACTATGTTTGAGCGTACTCATATTCCAGAAGCGCCGTGGTGGGTGGTTGAGGGCAACAATAAAAAACGGGCGCGTTTAAATTGTATTGCTCATTTGCTTGAGCAGATACCTTACAAAGAAGTGCCGCGCGAGGAAGTAGAATTGCCCGAACGTAAACGCGATGACGAATATTATCGAGAGCCTATTCCAGACGATATGTACGTTCCATCACGTTATTAGACCTTCGTAATGTCACAGTCAATAACTGACAAGACGTTTACTTATATAATGTGACCTACTATGGTCTGTCTTACACTATAGTCTATCTTACATAGTATAAGTCGCTTGCTGGCTATCAATCTTGCCTGCTAGTAAGCGTTCAACTTCATGTTTTATTTTTTGTCCCGCAACATCCGTACCGATTTGGACGGCAAACCCTGCAGGACGGTTGGCCTGTGCTTTATGATTGATCCAAACCACTTTGCCATTCATCGGTAAGCGTTCGCTAGAATTGGGTAAGGTAATCGCAATGAAGACTTCATCACCCAACTCCTGGACACGATTGGTGGGTACAAACAGGGCACCATTATCTACAAAAGATAAATAGCTGGCATATAGTTTTTCGACATCTTCAATATGACAGGTAATAATACCGCCACGTCCTGGCATTGCCATAATAACATCCTTAATTTTGATATACGGTTAGATATCGCTTGACTGTCACTTTAGTTTTACTATATAGAGTCTATATGCTCAGATAGATTCTATAGATAAACCAAGTCTTGCATCAGCTTATCATAGGCAAATTTTTCTTGCACATTTTGTTGAAGGGCTGTTTTTGTTTGCTGCAACTGGCTTAGCAATGTTTCTAATGCGTTGTCTGTAGGCTGATATTTTTCTAAAGCGGCTGATAGAGCAATATCTTTTTGGTTACTATCAAGACCTAAACAAACGCGCCGAATATCAATCAGCATAAGCTCAGTCAGCTTGAGAAACTCTGGTAGATC
This sequence comes from Psychrobacter sp. 1Y10, assembly GCF_052259005.1. Classification (NCBI taxonomy): domain Bacteria; kingdom Pseudomonadati; phylum Pseudomonadota; class Gammaproteobacteria; order Moraxellales; family Moraxellaceae; genus Psychrobacter; species Psychrobacter sp. 1Y10. The sequence goes on from NZ_JBQQES010000003.1 coordinate 123,954, forward strand.
AATCTCAGCTTGCCAATAGTCACTAGCCGCTACACTGCTACGCTTACCACTACGTAAGGCTTGCCATGTCGTCAACCATAGAGCGCGTTTGCTATACCAGGTAGCTTTTGCCAGCTCTATTGCTGCAAGTGGTGCACCGTTTGCTAACTGTAACAACTGGGTAATTTGTATCGGACTTACCACTTCACGATTAATCGTATTGCCAAGCTCTTGAGCCACATAGTCATTTGTAATAGTTGGTTCTACTCCCTGCAATGGTAACTGCTGTACACGACTTTTAATCGTTGGCAGTAGTTTTGCTGGCATGTCACTGATTAAAAAAAGATGAACTTGTGCTTGTGGCTCTTCTAACGTTTTTAAAAGGGCGTTGGCCGCTGCGATAGTCATTTTTTCAGCATGATCTAACACGCAAATGCGCATCCCCTGTCCGCCCTGGTAGATAAAAGGCTGCAATGCGCGAATATCATCTACCTTTACTGTCAACGCAGCACTACTGGTTGCTTTTACCGACTTGGTATTGGTCTTCGTTTTTTTATTATTACTGACAGCTTGGTTATTTTCCTGACTTTCAGTGCTAATAGGCATACTGGTAATAGGCAATACTTGTAAGCTTGGATGCGTACCAGATCTAAGCCATTGACAGCTTTGACAATGACCACAAGCTCCAAGCGGATGCTGCTGACGCTCTTGACACAATAGCCAAGCTATCAGTCGCCAAATAAAAGCACGCTTGCCCATTCCTTGCATACCAGCGGCAAGTAATGCATGCGGCAAATTATGGGGCGGTGATAGTACACGACTTGTAAGCTGCGTCCACAATGCTTGCTGCCATGGTAATAGTGGCGCAAAATAAATACTGTCTGTCATATGATTCACGCTTGTTGCCTACTATTTCGTTTAAAATTTACTAAGCTTGGTACTTATCTTATCTTATAGATTCTTTCAAATATCAATTGCTAAATAAATGCTTAGGCTATTTATTATGTATTGCTTATAAACTTATTGACACTCATTGCATTTAAACGATCCAAATCTTCTTGCGTGTCCACGCCAGCAGGTAGCTGAACTTTTGCAGCCGCAATAGCTATGTTGCCACCGTTTTCTAAAATGCGTAATTGCTCTAAGCTCTCAAGCGTTTCAAGCGGTGTTTGAGACCAATGGACAAATTGTTGTAACAAACTTACCCGATAAGCATACAATCCCAAATGACGGTAAGCCTCTTTTGGGGCGGGTAGATCCGCTATATCTAAGTTACCAGCAGCCACTGCCAACGCCACATCACGATCACAAGGAATCGGTGCACGGCTAAAGTACAGCGCGCGCTGAGTGTCACCAACGATTGCACTCACAACCTTGACCACCGACGGTCTTATGAACGTCTGATAATCTTCAATAGGCTCGTATAAAGTCGCCATAACGCTGTCATCATCTTGTACCAACAGGTCTTTGACTTGCTGTAGTAAGAGCGGCGGCACTAATGGCTCATCTCCTTGCATATTAATAATGATATCATGATCAGCCCAGCCTTTGATCGTCGCAACTTCAGCCAAACGATCTGTGCCTGAAGCATGATCAGCACTTGTCATTACCACTTCATACCCTGCATCCGAGCAAACCTTAGCGATTCGTTCATCATCAGTCGCAATGCACATATCATCGGCAAAATGCGCGGCTTGAGCCTTTTCAGCGACCCAAAGTATCATAGGCTTACTATGAATATCTAACAAAGGTTTACCTGGTAGACGTGTGCTTTTAAAGCGTGCAGGAATAACGATATGAGTTTTGGCAGGTGCTAAAGCTGACGACATAAATAATTCCTATAACAAAAGGTACATAAATTCAAATAGGTAATATAAAAATAAGCGAGTAATTTAGACATACGCTTAGACATAAAAACAACTATATACATCGACTACCTTAACTTAATTATCATAACTTGACCCAACCATGTTGATACCATGTACGGTCAATTGCTGCTGCAATGTCTGATAGCAAACGTCAGATAGTTTGGCAGTCACAGGTAGTACCCATAGCTTGTTTACTAAAGCTATAATGTCATTGCCACTGTGACTATCAATAGATTCAGTGGATTCAGTGGATTCAGTGGATTTTATAGCATTTATTTTACTAAGCTCTGTTAATAGCACTATTCGAATTTTTACAGCGTCCTTAGTCGTCACAATCATAGGATGCTCAGTGTATTGCAGTAGCTCGGTCAGACTAAAGTTATGATGATCCGGATAAGGATGTCCTATGACATCAAAACCAAGCGTGCTCAGGGTGGCAAAAAAGCGCTGAGGATAGCCAATACCACTAATCGCATGTACCTTATCACCTTTTGACGGTACTACCTTAGCTGACAAAGGTTTAGATAACAAAGGTATGGTTATGTTTGAAACGTTCAACTCGACTAATTCATCATCAGACAGCAAAGGATACAGCTCATCTGGCTGTAACTGCATCGTTAAACGCTGAGCTAAGTTTTCATTATCGTTAAGAGCTGGTACTACGTTGGGTTTCTCATGATAGATAACGGTTGCATCCTTTAATCGCGCTATCGGTTCACGTAAAAACCCTGTCGGTAATAGCTGCTGATTGCCAAATCCACGTGCTACATCTACTACTATCCATTCGATATCACGTTGCAACGCATAATGCTGTAAACCATCGTCAGCGATAATTAATTGTAAGTCAGGATGCGCGTTTAGCAAAGTCGTAATTGCCTGCTTGCGGTTTGGGCATACTGCCATTGGCGCAGCAGTGGTGTTGACAATCAAACACGGCTCATCGCCTACTGTATTTGGCAAACTCTCTTTGGTTACTAACGCTGGCATTTGGGATGTATCGCCGCCATAACCACGGCTAATCACGCCAACCTTTATGCTTTGCTTCTGCAAATAACTGACCAAAGTGATAATTAAAGGCGTTTTGCCACTACCGCCAACCGTAACATTACCGATGACCATAACTGGTACAGGCGCACGGAAACTTGTCAATACTCCCAGTTTATAAGCCTGACGGCGCAACCAAACAAGCAAGCCATATAGCCAGCTAAGCGGCAATAGTAACCAAAGCCAAGCTGCTTTTTGCTGCCAAGCACGAGTAATTGTCGTCTCAATACTCATTATTTAGCATCCATCTGGTTTTGCCCGTAATTTGTAACCCAAACTGTTTATTATTCAAAATCTCGATCATACATTTGCGCATAATGACCTTGCTTTTGCATAAGCTCATTATGGGTACCAATTTCAACGATTTGCCCGCCGTCCATCACTGCAATACGATCTGCTGACTCAATCGTTGTGAGACGATGCGCAATGACTAAAGTAGTACGATCTTTCATGACATTGTCGAGCGCTTGCTGAATAAAATACTCTGACTCATTATCAAGCGCACTGGTCGCCTCGTCTAATATTAGGATTGGCGCATCTTTTAATAGGGCGCGTGCTATCGATAGGCGCTGGCGTTGACCACCAGACAACTGCAAGCCTTCTGCTCCAATCTGGCTTTGATAGCCTTGCGGCATTTTCATGATAAAGTCGTGAGCAAAGGCATCTTTAGCAGCAGCTTCAACTTCAGCTTGCGACTTAGTCGCTAAACTGCCATAAGCAATGTTATTAAAAACGGTGGTGTTAAATAGTACCACTTGTTGATTAACCATAGCAATTTGCGCACGCAGACTCTCTAAAGTAATGTCTTCAACAGGCATGCCGTCCATCGTAATCTGCCCTGAAGTTGTGGCTAAGGTGCGCGTTAGTAAGTTAACCAAGGATGACTTGCCAGCACCACTACGACCAACCAATGCGACAGTCTCACCTGCCCGTACATCTAAGCTAAAGTCCTGCAACGCGACAGTTGAGTCAGGATAGATTAGGCTAACGTTATCCAACTGAATCTCACCTGACAATGAGGGACTAAGCGTACCCGTATCGCGCTCTTCAGGCTCATCAAGTAATGCAAATATAGACTCACCTGCAGCGATACCTTTTTGCAGTTTTTGGTTGACATCGGTCAATGAACGTACAGGTTTACTTAGAAGACCTGCTGCTGCAATGTAGGATATAAACTCGCCTGCTGAGATATTGTCAATCACCGACGGGCGCAGAGCAAGCCAGACTACCACAGACATCGCCATTGCCATCAACAGCTGCACCGCTGGAGTGTTGATGCTATTGGTAACGACCACTTTCATGCCTTGACGCAGATTCTTTTTTGATGTGACGTTAAAGCGTTGAGCCTCGTAAGCTTGCCCGCCATAGTTTTTTACTACTTGATAACCGCCAATCACCTCATTAGTGATGTGACTCACATCACCCATGGTTTCTTGGATACCTTTGGACAGCTTTAGGTAACGCTTAGAGGCAAAACGAATCAACCATAAGATCGGTGGCAATACCAAAAACAAAATCAACGTCAAGCGCCAATTACTATAAAGTAAAAAACCAATCAAAGCGACGACTGTTAAGCCATCACGCAACACAGTCTTCATAGAGTCGGTACTAGCCGCCGTTACCTGCTCGACATCAAATATTAGTTTGGAAGAGATGGTTCCTGCAGGATTGGCCAGATAAAAAGAGCTTGGCAAGCGTAATAACTTATTAAACACTTGTACCCGTAGCTCATAAACCAGATTTCGTGAGACTAATGCAGAATAATAGTTACCCAAAAAGCTACCAACACCGCGCACAAAGAATAGCGCAATAATCAAAGCAGGAAACCAATTTTGCTTTGCTTGATCGTTTTGATTGATAGCATCGGTGATATATTGTAATAGTTTGGCAATCCAGATCTCTGTTGCCGCATTGATAGCAAACCCTAATACGGTTAAAAGAAGTGCCCACCAGTAGGGTTTTAAATACCTTAACAGACGCAGCAACGTCTTACGCTTAGGCGGACTCGATGGCTGTTCAAGTTTAAGATTGGCAGAGGTTTTAGTTACGTCAGATTGACTCATAAAAGCCTCGGGTCAAATGTTGATAGATGGGTTTGTGACATTCGTCGCATTAGCAGCGTCATTACATACAAAAGAATATGGATGTATAGTCGATACCGAATCAAACCGATACATTGTAACGTAATGTGCAACTGGTATAAATTTTTCTTACTTGCTGTGTCTACGCTGACAGAAGCTGCAAAAAATTTATACCAGTGTCGCTGTATCGTTTTTATAGCGAATTAACTATAGTAATGAGAAAATAGATGGCTCACCACTGCCTACTGCGGCAGTGTTTGACCGAGCGGCATAACAGTACTGATATTCAAATTTAAAAAGCCCAATTTGCCCGCAATATCCATTACTTTTACCACTGATTGATGAGTGGCGTTGGCATCGGCAGCGATAACAAACAAAATGTCCCGCTCATTACCTGCTTCTTGTTGCAACATACTGGTCAGCTCAGCCTCACTATTGTTAGCAAGGCTCATACCATTAACCATATAATTGCCATCCTCTTGTACCGCCACCTCAATACTAGTAGTTTGCTCGACAAGTGCGACACCTTCCGCTTCAGGCAAAACTATATTTAAGCGACTAAAGTGATTGAATGACGTTGCTAATAACAAAAACACGATCAAAAACAGTAAGCAGTCAATCATGGGTGTTAAGTTGATTTCTAGTGGTTCAACGGTAGGCTTTCTAAAACGCATGGCTAATTCTCTGATGACGTAAGGCTAGAAGGCGAAAATACAAGTATCTTCTATGCAGGTTGGTGCGTATTTTCAGTATCAAAACCCAATGTATCACCCAACTGCTCATCGTCTGTATGCTGATTCTTTACTACCGTAGCGGACGGTTGATTGAACGGTAAATGAGCATCAGCCAAGAGTTGATAGTCGTAAAGCTCTTGAATCATCAGTCCAGCTTCAGTCTCAAACCTAGCATTAATATCTACAATCCGGCGCTGAAAATAGCGATAAGCGACGAGCGCTGGTATCGCAACGACCATACCAGCTGCCGTGGTAATCAAAGCTTGCGAGACACCGGCGGCCAGCAAAGTAGGATCCTGCATCGCACCATCTGTAATGGCCAAGAATGAAGATATGATACCCAGTACAGTACCCAATAGACCAAGTAGTGGAGCAATTGCTCCTATTGTACCGAGCATATTAATGTTTTTTTCGAGCTGATGTATCTGTACACTGGCTCTATTTTGCATGTGCATAGTCATTGAGTCTAGACCATACTGACGATATACCAATCCTGTCGCTAAGATATCGCCCAATGGGGTTTTTTCTTTAACATTCATTAACTGAGTGCGACCAATATCGCCATTTTCACGTAGGCGCGTTATTAGTTGCTCACGTAATCTGTCAGGTACGATTTTACTAAACTGTAGCGTACTGCTGCGCTCAATGATAATGATAAGCGTAACTATCGAACATATGACGATTGGCATCATCAGCCAACCACCTGCTTTTACCAACTCCCACATAATGACTCTCTTATATCTTATCTAAAATGTCCAAAAGCTTGCGACCATTATGTAATGAAAGTCATTATTAGCGCAGCATGTACCACAGTACAACATTGACACACTGATTAAGTGTGTTGTTTTTAATACGTCAGTTTCAATGAGTGCATTAGCGCTGCGCTTCTAGCTGTTTGATTAACGCTGCCAGCTCATCTTGATTGTGAAAAAATATCTCTACACTACCCTGACCATCTTTTTTATGCTTAAGTTTTACTTCTGCCCCTAGCATATCTGTGAGGTGCTGCGTTAAACGTTCAGCATCGTGAGACTGTGATTTTTCAGTACGATCGGCTTTGGATACAGGATTTAAGATTGACTTGACCAGCTTTTCAGCCTCTCTTACAGTCATTCCACCATCAATAATTTTTTGTGCAATGATAGGCTGCTGCTCAGAAGATAACGCCAATAACGTACGCGCATGTCCCATGTCTAAAGCGTTATTTGCCAGATGATCTTTTACCGCGTCATGCAACTGATTGAGACGTAGTAAATTTGATACCGTCGTTCGCGCTTTGCCTACCACATCTGCAATCATTGCATGACTCATGCCAAATTCAGTATGAAAGCGCTGTAATGCTGCTGCTTGCTCAATGACTGACAAATCTTCGCGCTGAATATTTTCGATCAATGCAAGTGCAATCGCCAGCTCATCAGATAAAGCGCGTTCAATCGCTGGAATAACTGGTTTACCTGCCATTTTTGCTGCACGCCAACGACGCTCGCCTGCGATGATTTCGTGAGTCACATCGACTGTACTTTTATCCTCATTTGCAAGCAGTGGCCGGATGACAATAGGCTGCATCACTCCGTGTTGTTCGATCGAAGATGCCAGCTCCGCTAACGCCGTTTCACTCATATCACGGCGAGGTTGGTATTTACCTGCTTGCAGTTGGCTTACTGCAATTTGTACCAAACTGATCTGGTCCTCAGAGGCACCACTATCTATTCCATCGCTTGTGGTTCTAGTATTGTGTTTAGAATTATGACGGGTTTTTACGCTATTGCGAGTAGTACGCGGCGTGGTAGGCTCACTTGTGTCCGTAGCTACTTTTTTATTATTTTTTGTCGTCTGAATTTTGCTCTGCGCAGTAGATGATTCTGATGTCTGAGCACTAGAGCTGGCAGTAACCGTATCGTCACCATCACGTGTAACAGAATCGTCTTGCAAAGCAGAGGCGGTAATTTGCTTTTCTTTTTTGATTGATCCTAATAAGGCATCTAAACCTCGATTGGCAGCCAATCCTCGTTTTTTCGCCATGATTACCTATCCTCTAACGCTAAATAAAAGCCAAATGTTTATTAATAAATGCTCACTGATAAATACGCAACTTAGTACTTTATCGCTCAGCTAGCTGATGATTACGTTTGCTATATCTTCTTAATTTTAGCCTCTGCTAACGGCTTTGCTTGATAACTTCAGCTGCCAGTTTTTGATACGCGCGCGCCCCTTTTGACCATCTTTCATAGGCAATCACTGGTAGTCCATGCGCAGGCGCTTCGGCCAAGCGAATGTTTCTTGGGATATGAGTTTTGTACATAATGTCGCCAAAATGAGCTTCGAGTTCGGCAGACACATCGCGCGCTAACGTGTTGCGTGCATCAAACAACGTTCTTACAACCCCTCGAATATACAGTTTAGGGTTGAGCTCGGTTAAGCGTTCAATCGTTTGCGATAAATCAGCCAAACCTTCTAATGCATAATACTCGCATTGCATCGGAATAATGACGCCATCAGTGGCTACCAAAGCATTGATTGTTAACAGGTTTAAACTTGGCGCGCAATCCATAATGACATAATCGTAGGGTCCTTTTTTAGAGCTGGACTGAGCCTCTACTAAATTGGTCATTGCAGTCTGCAATAGCTCATGACTGTTGGTTTGCCCCATTAATGTGACATCCATACCTGCCAACTCACGATTGGCTCCAATCACATCAAAACCTGCCGGACTCATAACAGTCGCATCTTGTAATGAGACATCATCAAGTAGCACATCTGCTATTGTCAATTCTAAATCATTTTTATCAATACCAGTACCACTAGTAGCATTACCTTGTGGATCCAAATCAATCAGCAGTACGCGCTTACGCTTCGCCGCCAAACTGGCAGTCAAATTTACCGCCGTGGTCGTTTTACCAACGCCACCCTTTTGATTTGCAATTGCTATGATTTCCATACACTTACTCAATTTGATTAAGGTCTGTTGCTCGTTTTCGCTTTAATAAACTTTCGTTTTACATTCTTATTGTCATGTTTCACAAAAAATCTGTTCGTAATTTTATTATAATTTACGCAAAATATCACACGAAAACCTTAAGATTAAGGTCTCACGTTTTAGCCATTGTGTTAAATATACACCGAGCTGACCATGCCAAATGTCGCCCAGTTATTAATGTGCTCATAGCTTAGTCATTTTTGGCAGACAATTCAATCAAATGACGACTATCATGTAAACGTGGCACATCAAGAATAACGGTTTTGATTTGCCATTTTTCTTCTAAAACTTGTAGCTCATCATCCGTTGGCATTTTGCCTTTCATAGCGCACAAACGACCACCATTCGCCAATCGCGACTGCGCCACTTCAACAAAGTCTGTTAAGCTTGCAAAAGCTCTAGAAGTGACCACTTCATAAGTCGTTTCATGTGCTTCAATACGTGCAGCAATTGGTTGCACGTTACTCAAACCAAGCTCACTACTAATTTGCTTGATAAAACGAATCTTTTTCTGATTGCTATCGAGTGCAGTACATGAGCGTTCAGGCTGACAAATCGCGATAATAACTGCAGGCAACCCCGCTCCTGTACCGATATCTAGCAGCGACCCTTGAGGCAAATGCGGTATAATAGCCAGACAATCAATGACATGCTTAATTAAGGCTTCGACTGGATCCGTAATCGCGGTCAGATTATACGCTTTATTCCATAGTAAAAGCTGATCTAAGTACAATAATAACGTGCGCTGCTGCGTTTGGCTCAACGTTAGACCCAGCTCTTGCACTGCTTGAGCCAAAATATCAGCAAGCAATGGCAACTGCTTACCAAGTTTTGTAAAACCAGCAGCATCTATGTTTGTATTACTCATGCTCGTAGAAGGTAAAGAGGTTTTAGCAGAAGCTGACATATGGCGAATCATCCAGTTTTGGCATGTGAACCTTCTATTTTATCATGCAGGCCACATATTGAATAGTTGCAGATTGCGCTAATGTCCATCATCTTATACTATCAGCGCTAAGATTAGAGGGTTATTCCCTTATCTTTTTATTTTTTATGTCTTTATATAGGATTGCCGTTTTGTTATTACCTACTCTAGTATTATGTTCGTATGACTCAAAATACTAAGATATCTTGTAAGATATCGTTATTAAAACTTATCACCTTTTAAACTATTACATGATAAATGACCATACGCCTATGACCGAACAGCCGATTGCCTCTACAATGCAACTTTCAGACGATATTGACCTGATGACGACACCTACTGTTGTGACAGATCCTATATCAGTAAAAGCGAAGCACACAGATGACAAACAAGATACTTCATTACCCCATCCGATATTTAGAGCAGTTGATCAACGCTGTCTTATCGCCGCCAAGCAATTGAAACGTTATAGTGCTGCTGATATCCTGCCTACTGACACCCGTACTGCGCCCGATTTGGACATTGGTTTTGGGCAAAAGCGTGCGCTCAAAGCCTTGCACACTGCACTGGATATAAAAGCTAGTGGCTATCACGTCTTTGCCGCTGGCGAAAATGGGCTTGGTAAACGTACCATTATCAGCCGTTTCTTACAGCACATCGCTATGGATGCACCCACACCAGACGACTGGGTCTACGTGCACAATTTTACTGACCCTCGTACCCCTCTAGCGATACGGTTGCCTGCTGGACAAGCGGTATTATTACAACAGCAAATTAGCGACTTATGGACACAGGCAAAAAAACGTCTCAGTCAACGTTTTCGTAGTGACCAATATCAAAGTAAGATCGAGGCGATAAAAAACGACACGCACCAAAAGGAGAGTCTTGCTTACGACGCCCTAAATGCTGAAGGTAAACAATACGACTTGGCGTTGACGTTTCGCGCAGTTGATAATAAAGCGATGTTTGTGCATCCAAGCCAATTGCCTATAGAGGAAAATGATAAAACGACATCTACTACCTCTAAATCCACATCCACCGAGACGACTGAGCCAAGAAATACTGCCACACAAAGTGATTATGAGTCTGAGCTGCATGGCTTTACACAAAAAAATCACATGCAAAAGCGTCTTAGCCAGCTCACTATCGCTTTAGAAAAGCTAGAAGATGAAGCGAATGACGCAATAGAAGCGTTACATCGTAGTATTGCTCGCCGTGCGTTACAACCCTTATTTGCTCCCATACAGGAGCAGTTTGCTAACCTACCAGCTGTTATGAATTATCTTAATGCGATATTCGATGATATGGTGACCCATGTCGAACATATTGTTAATGGCGATGATGAAGAGTTTACTCCTGCTGTACTAGCGACTACCCCTAGCCGATACGCTGTCAATATCATGGTAAATCATGAGCCTGAAAGCGGCGTGCCAGTCATCTTTGAAGATCTGCCTACTCATCTTAATTTATTGGGACATGTCGAGCAAATTACCCAATTGGGCACAGTGACTACCGATGTCAGTATGATAAGAGCTGGCGCACTACACCGAGCAAATGGCGGTTACCTGCTGCTTGAGGCCAGTCACGTACTTGAGCACCCCTATGCTTGGCAAGGTCTAAAACGCGCTCTACAATCACGTAAAATCAAGTTGTCTAGTCTTGAGCAAATGCTGACTTTAACAGGCAGTTTATCACTAGCACCGATGCCAATCGATCTTGATGTTAAAGTGATTTTGCTTGGAGAAGCAGATTTATATTATGAACTACTGGAGCTAGAGCCAGAATTTGATGCTGTGTTCAAAGTTCGTGCTGACTTCCATGATGATGTGACACGTACAGCTGAGCATGAGCTAGCGTTGGTCGCCAAAATGGCGGATATTATCGATTATGCCAACCTATATCCTTTTGACAATAGCGCACAAACTACTCTTCTTGAGCATTTAAGCTTACAAGCTGAAGATCAAGACCGTCTTAGCCTGCACAGTGACCGCCTCATCAAGCTCTTACACGAGTCGAACCGTCATGCACGCCTCAATGAAAAGAGCATCGTCGATGCCAGTCATGTCGTCCAAGCCATCAGTGATATGGATGAGCGCTCAGGATACTTGCGTGATCTATACTGGGATGAGCTAAAAAACGGCCAACAGCTCATCAATACTCAAGGAGAGGCTGTCGGTCAAGTCAACGCCCTTACTGTTGTCAGCTATGCTGATAGTGAGTTTGGCATGCCAGCACGTCTTACTGCTTTGATTCAACCCAACATTGGTACTGGTGAGATTCTCGATATCGAGCGTGATGTCGATTTGGGCGGCAGTTTACATGCTAAAGGTATGTTGATTATGACCAGCTATTTGCGTGCGCTATTTAGCCAACATCATGCGCTAAATTTTAGTGCCTCCCTAGCCTTTGAACAAAGCTACGCTCATATTGATGGCGATAGCGCGACAGTCAGTGAAGCTTGTGCGCTCTTCTCAGCTTTAGCGAATGTACCTATCAACCAATCCTTTGCTATTACAGGCTCTATGAATCAGTTGGGTGAGGTGCAGGCCGTCGGCGGCATAAATGCCAAAATTGCAGGATTTTTTGATGCTTGTCGCGAGCAAGGTATGACAGGTCAACAAGGGGTAGTAATACCAATGGCCAATGTCAGCCAATTGATGTTGCGAGACGATATTATTGCTGCGGTCAAGGCAGGCAGCTTTTCTATTTATGGCGTGCATACGATTAGTGAAGCCTTGACACTGATGACAGGCTTGCCTATCGATACAATGAATAAAAAAGGTCGTTATCGTAAAGATACTTTATTTGGTAAAGTCTTGCGCCGATTGATGATATGGGACGATAATCAAGATACATGTGAGCCTATTGAAGAAAAAGAATCCAAAAAGAAAGCCAACAAGAAACGTAAATCTAAACGTCGTAAGAAAAAGGATAAACAAAAACAGCGTAAAAGCGAGAACGCTGATGACGGTCAATGATGACGCAAACCGAGTATCGTCCTCTTCGGCAATCATTTGCATTCATACTTTGTGTTAAAACTCTTTCGCTAAAATCATTCAGAAGATTGCTGGATGACAATCTTCAAAAGCCAAACTTAAACCTTCTAGACGCTTAAGCTATTTTCTGCGATGATAAACGTCTTTTATGCCAAGCAGGCTATGTTTTAACATGTTACTGTTTATGACAGACTCTATATAGGTTATCTCTCAATGACTGCGCAAAACGCTAACGCAACAGAACTCTCTACCTCTAACGCTCCTGATGAGCAGACAGTACAGCCTGTTTTATCAGCTACCGAAGAAACGGAGAATGTAGCGAACGATACAGCGGCTAGCCGTCATGGAGCGGCGACTACTGCGCGGCAATGGCAAGTGTTGTCACAGCTCCAGCGCAACCGCTGGGTGGGCACGACACATATTTATGAGCAGCTCAAGCTTGCTGGGTTCGATATCAGCTTACGTACAGTACAAAGAGATTTGAACGCTTTGGCCAAACGTTTTCCAATTGAAAAAAATAATGCCAACCCGCAAGGCTGGCGCTGGAAAGACGACGCTCCGCTGCAAAGCTTACCACATATGAATTTATCGCAAGCGGTTGCCTTTAATATGGTGGAAGCAAATCTTACTCAGCTACTTCCGCCAGCTATTTTAGATGAGCTATTCCCATGGTTTGATCTGGCACGGCGACAGCTTAAAAATAGCAAAGTCACGCACTCATGGATAGATCGCGTACGCATTGAAACAGCAACTCAGCCATTAATTGCGCCGCATATTGATTTGGACAGTAAAGACAATATTTATCATGCGCTGTTTTATCAACTACAGATTAAAGCCTGTTATACACGCAGTAACAAGTCAGAGGCCAGTGAGTATGTCTTAAATCCTATTGCTATCATTCAACGTGGCGTGATTATTTATTTGCTCGCCACTCGAACTGATGATCCAAAAGCCATTATCCGTACCTTTGCGCTGCATCGATTTGCTAGTGTTGAAATACTAGATAGCACTGCAGTAACACCAAATGATTTTCACTTAGACAGCTATCTGGACGCCGGTAGCATGGGCTTTACACATCCCCTATTGAGTCAGCTGCCTGATCGAGGTAAAAATACCCCTATTGAACTGCGCTTTACCAAAAGGGCTGGCAAAAGTCTAACAGAAAGTAAGCTGAGTGACGATCAAATCGTGGTGTTTAATGACGATGAAACTTTAACGATTCATGCGACCGTTAATCTGACCTCACAACTGGTTTGGTGGCTGCGCGGTTTTGGAAAAGGCTTATTAGAGGCCAAGCCGCCGCTTCTTTATCAAGTAGTCTTGGACAAAACATCAGACAATGAGTAACAAAATAATCAATAAAAGTTTGAGTAAAAAAAAGGAATACCATGTCATCTACCGCCTCATCACCCCTACTTTCAAAAAGCTTAAGCACGTTGGGCTTGACTGCCGATATGTTGTTTTTTTCGCTCAATTACGAATTTACTAAAACCGAATCCAAAGGTATAATGAAGCGCTTTAAAAAGAGTCAAAGCGCAATGGATATCGATATTGCTTGCATACTATACGACGAGAATTGTACGATCAGTGATATGGTCTGGTTTAAACAACTGCGCGATAAAGCTGAGTCTATCCGTCATCAAGGCGATAGTCTCAATGGCAAAGATCGTGGTGAGCAAGCGTTGTACAATGCGCCAATGGATCAAGAACAGATCCGTCTGTATCTAGATAAGGTTCCATCTCATATCAGTCATATAGGGTTGCTTGCAAGCTCATATCATGGCGAACCTTTTGGCAAGATAGAGGCCGGTGAGATCCATCTAAGCGACGACGAAGGCAACTACGCTTTTAAGGTCAATCTCAAGCAACTGCCACGTGATTGCAGTGCAGTTTGGGTCGCAGGTTTGCGCCGTGATATTGATGATTGGCACTTAACCTTACAAAATCTTCCACTCTCTGAAACTGACCTACAAAAAGCAGCTCAACAAGTTGCACATGAGCTTGCACGTGCTTTGCCCATCCCAGCACTGCATACCACCAATTAAAGCTCACAATGTTATCAAGAAAAACGCTATTCCAATGGCTCTCCGCAATTAGGACAAAAATTCTTTTTGCGCACTTCTTGTTCGCGGCGCTCAAGCTCTTGTTCACGTAGGACTTGCAACACAATATCTTGTGCTTGCTCTTTATCCAATCCAAGCTCACGGCGAATCTTATCAATCATCACTTGGTTTTGCACTAAGTCAAAATCACCATCTACTAGCTGTTCGCGAAAGTGTTGCTCAAGCTCATCTCGTCGCTGGGCAAGCTCATTGGCGAGACCTGTTGCCAAAATACCAGCTGGTAATGCTGCCAGACCCACACCTAAAATAGTAATGATTGCCCCTAATATCTTACCTGCATTGGTAATTGGCGTCACATCGCCATAACCGACAGTTGTAAGTGTGACAACAGCCCACCACATCGCTTTGGGTATCGATTCAAACTCTTCTGGCTGTGCATGGTTTTCTACTAAATAAATACCGCTAGATGCCGTTACAATCATAATTATCAAAATAAAAATGACGGCTTGGAATGAGCCTTTTTCTTTACTAATAACAACTAGTAAGATACGCATTGAGGCAAAATAACGTGTGAGCTTTAGGATTCTAAACAGACGTAGGATTCTAAGAAAACGCAGATCGAAGCTGACAAAGAAGTTTAAAAATGCAGGAACAATCGCTATCAAATCGATCAAAGCTGATGGACTTTTTATCCACTCCCAGCGTTGACGCCAAGTAGTATTATCTGGCTTGGCTTCAGCCACACTCCAAAAACGTAATAAATACTCAATAGAGAACACCACAATTGAGAAATTTTCAAACAACGTAAAGTATTCTTGATAAGGGTAATACCATTGATCAACAGACTCAGCAATCACTGCTGCAACGTTGGTCATGATCAAAAAAATTAAAAAATAATCAACATAACGACTAAATAAGGTATCGTGATCATCATTTTGCAAGACATCATATACAAAGTGACGCAGGCGCCGTATAGATTGGAATAGCATGCCGTCCCTATGCGGTAAAATACCGTGATTGAATGAATAAAAAGTAAAAAATATAATCGTTAATTTATTAAACGAGCGAACAGACATACGTATTTTACGTATAGAAGAATAAGGTCGCTTCTACAATAAACGAATCAATCATACAAAATTTGCATACGATATATATATCAAAGCCAGTAGTAACATAATAGTAATAGCCAAACTTATATGCAAAAACTGTAGTTCCATCCGAGAGCTACTACTCGAGCTTGCTGCAGGCACCAGTGATAACCCGCATTCAGAACAGCTGTTATCAGCTTGATTCAATATAATCAATGAATATGCGTTTGTACAACGCATAGGAGAATTACTACAATAGCCAGTCATAAATATATTGTCGCTCCTGTCACTTGTACTACTTTATAAAAATACTTTAATAGATCTTTTCGTTGTCTAAAATGTTCTTATCTATATTAGATAAGAATATAGAATAACGACTAAAATCAATATATATAGCCTATAACACTCTTTTATCTGTTACCACAGATAATTTGCATAAATCCTAAAGACTTATTCTACTTCTAACTTTTCACGTTATAAATAATATTTGGATACTATTGGTTAGATAATAGACGTTATTCACTATTAAAGACTTATTTACTACCATATATCAGGTATTTTGCTTATTACGCTTCACAGCCCTACTCTTAGTAAGGGATATGTATTATAATGAAACAAGTTAGTTACATTTTATAAAATAAGTGTGATTATTCCTTATAAGTAATTAATGTAATCCCTCATTGAATACTTACTTTCCATCATTTATTAGTTCAAGGAACCACCCGATGAAACTACAATCCCTAGTTTTAGCAACTGCTACTGCACTTACCATGACTACTGCTTTTGCTGTCCCTGCTGGTACTTGGACCGTTGCTGCTGGCGCCCATATGGTTGATCCAAAAAGCGATAACGGTACAGTATTAAATGATGCCTACTCTGTAGATGTAGACAGCGATATTCGTCCAACGGTCAGCGGCGAGTACTTTGTTGCAAACAATATCGGGGTTGAATTGCTAGCTGCTGTTCCGTTTCATCATGACATCACTTTAACTGATGCTAATGATAATGAAATTGAAGGTAAAACTCAGCATTTACCGCCTACTCTATCTGTACAGTATCACTTCGATGGCTATAACATGCCAATGAACGTAAAACCATTTGTTGGTGTTGGTGTTAACTACACGACTTTCTTTAAAGAAAGAATCTATCTTGGTAATGGCAACGATTTAGAGTTAGATGATAGCGTTGGTATCGCCGGTCATATTGGTCTTGATATTCCATTTGCAGAGACAGAGTCTTTCCGTATTGACGCTCGTTACATGGATATTAAAACAGATGCTAGCTTAAACGGCACTGACATTGGTGAAGTAGACATCAGTCCTTGGGTATATGGCGTAGCTTTCGTTAAACAGTTCTAAATTAGCGCAGCCATAAGATAAAGATACACCTTAAAAGCCAGCTTGATTGCTGGCTTTTTTGTGTCTGATGATTGGTGTAAAAATATCAATACCATAAAAAAGACCGCCCGTAGACGATCTTTTAAACATACTACTCATAACTACTCAATGAGCTTTTCTATAGCAAGATACGACGCGGGTCAGCCAATAAACTTGCAACATAACGAGTAAATACGGCCGCATCAGCACCATTAATCACGCGGTGATCATAAGATAATGATAATGGTAGCATCAAGCGCGGCTCAAAGGTCTGCTTATCCGCATTCCAGCGCGGCTGCATTGTTGCTTCAGAAGCACCCAATATACCTACTTGTGGCCAATTGACCAATGGCGTAAATGACGTTCCACCCAAAACACCTTGGCTCGAAATCGTAAAGCTAGCCCCTTGCAAGTCCTTGGTGCTAAGCTTTTTATCACGCGCTTTTACAGCCAGCTCGCCGATCTCAATCGCAATTTGCTTGATGCCTTTGTCTTGCGCATTTTTAATCACTGGCACAATCAGACCGTCGTCAGTCGCTACTGCAATACCCATATTGACGCTTTTACGCAAGATAATTTGCGTATTATCATCACTTAGATGACTGTTAAAACGCGGATGCTGAGTAAGCGCATAGGCAGTTGCTTTAACGATGAAGGCTAGAATAGTCAGACCAATACCTTCTTTTTTCATACCGCCTTTTAGCTCGCCACGTAGCTTTTCAGTCTCTGTAATATCTGATACATCAAACTGAGTAACCTGCGGCAGGTAGGTATTGTAATTAAGCTGCGGTATCGAGACCTTTTGTAGACGAGTAAGGTCTTGTATTTCAGTCTCGCCCCAAATTTCAGTATTACTCATGTCTGGCAGTGCAGGCAAACTTGCACGCGTACTACCATCACTAGCTGATGCGACCTGCTGTTTGTTGGTCATCAGCTTATTGACATGTGCGAACAGATCTTCTTTTAAGATACGATCATTTAGCGCAGTACCAGTTACGTTGGTAATGTCTACACCCAGTTCGCGAGCAAGCTTGCGAACAGCAGGTCCGGCATATACTTCTGCTGATTTTTCGTTAACTTCAGCTTCACTTAACTTGTTGCTTGCTGTATTTGTAGCAGCACTCGCTTTATCAGCATCTGCTTTAACCGGCGCTTGCTTAGGTTCACCTGACGTTTGCGAAGCTTGCTTATTTGGACGTGCCGTTTCAGAAGTCGTTGATGCGGCGGCTTTAGGCTCGTCACTACTATCACTCGTGCCACTACCAACGATGATAATAAAGTCTTGACCATTGGCGACCATGTCACCCGCTTGTACCAAGATTTTTTCAATCTTACCATCTTCTGGTGCTGGCACTTCGACCGAGGCTTTATCAGACTCAATTAGTAATATTGACTGATCAGCGGTAACCGTATCGCCCACACTAACCATAATTTCAGCTACTTGTGCTTCATCAACGCCTAAGTCTGGTAATTGATAGGTAGACGCCGATCCTGACGCTGTAGCTGCAGGCTTGTCATTACTTTCAGACTCACTTGATTCTTCAGCAGTAGGCTTAGCTTCTGGCTCTTTACTACCTTCATCGCTATCTTTACTTGCCTCACTGTCTTTATTTGAGTCAGATTTGTCTTGGCTGTTATTATCTGTTGCGTCTGCCGCATCACTTTCAAGCTCGATAAGTACCATACCTTCGCTAACTTGATCACCAACAGCAACACTAACCTTAATCACTTTACCAGCAGCAGAGCTCGGTACTTCTACCGAGGCCTTGTCTGATTCTAATAAAACGATATTATCGTCTTTTTCGATGATGTCGCCAACCTGTACCATAATTTCACTGACTTCGGCACTATCGACACCCAAATCGGGGGCTTTAATTTCCATCCTTTCTCTCCTTGTCTATAGGTATTATTCTTTGACGTCACCATCATTGAGTAAATTGGCATCGGCTTGATCTTCAGCACGGCCTTCATTACTGATTTCGTCATCGTCTTCACCGACAAACTCAGGTACAGGTTTCGGGTGGACATTATCAGATGCTGGAGCTGGTGCATCTGGGAAATGATCATAATAAGGCTGTTGCTGCCATGCTGGCGGCTGATCTACTTCAATACCAAAGCTTGAAATAGCATCTTTTACCAAACGCATCTCAACTTCGCCCTCATCTGCCAAGCATTTGAGTGTAGCTACTACAATATGGGCTGCATCAACGTGGAAGAAACTACGTAGTTGCTCACGCGTGTCTGAACGTCCAAAGCCATCTGTACCAAGCGTGGTGTAAGGACGGTTATCTGGTAACCATGCACGGATTTGCTCTGAATAATTACGCATATAATCAGTTGCAGCGACTACGATACCTTCGTGCGGCGCAAGCTGCTCTGTTACCCATGAGACTTTTTCTTCTTCCATAGGATGCAAACGGTTGTAATCATCACAAGCCATACCATCACGAGTCAACTCATTAAAGCTGGTCACGCTCCATACGTTAGATGTGATATTAAACTCATCTTTTAGTATTTTTGATGCTTTTTGGACTTCACGCAAGATCACACCAGAACCTAACAGCTGAACTTGAGTTGAACCATTGTCTTCAAGCAAGTACATACCACGTTTAATACCTTCCTCACTTCCTTCAGGCATCGCAGGTTGCTCATAGTTCTCATTCATTAAGGTCAAGTAGTAGTAAACACGCTCACCTTCGCCATACATTCGGCGCAGACCATCATGCATCACTACTGCCAGCTCATAACCAAAGCAAGGATCATAAGTCACGCAATTAGGTACCACATTAAATAGTAACTGCGAATGGCCATCTTGATGCTGCAAACCTTCACCGTTTAAGGTAGTACGACCAGCAGTTGCACCCAATAAGAAGCCTTGAGCCTGACAATCGCCTGCCGCCCAAGCCAAATCACCAATGCGTTGGAAACCAAACATTGAGTAGTAAATATACATCGGAATCATCGGCAGCGCATTGACAGAATAACTGGTTGCCAAAGCAATCCATGCACTCATCGCACCCGCTTCATTGATACCTTCTTCTAACATATGACCATCGATGGCTTCTTTATAGCCCATCAAGGCTTCACTATCTTCTGGCGTGTACTTTTGTCCAACGGCAGAATAAATACCCAATTGACGGAACATACCTTCTAAACCAAAGGTACGCGCTTCATCAGGTACAATTGGCACTACACGGTCTTGAATGTCTTTATTCTTTAACATTGCTGATAATAGACGTACAAATACCATGGTAGTCGATTGCTCTTTACCTTTACTGCCTTGTAGCACACGATCAAAAATCGATAACTCAGGAATATTAAGCGGGATATGACCACTACGGCGATTTGGCAAATGACCACCCAACGCTTCACGGCGACCTTTGAGATACTTCATCTCCGCTGAACCTTCTTCAGGGCGATAAAATGGCAGGGTCTCTAGTTGCTCATCGGTAAATGGCAAATCAAAACGATCACGGAAATACACCAACGCTTCTTGATCAAGCTTCTTAACTTGATGTGATTTATTGACCGCTTGGGTGGTGGATAAACCATAACCTTTAACTGTCTTAACCAATACAACGGTTGGCTGACCTTTGGTTTTCATGGCCTCACTAAATGCAGCATACACTTTCATAGGATCGTGACCACCACGGTTCAAACGTGAGAGATCCTCATCCGTTAATTCATCTGCCATTTCTTTTAATTCAGGATATTTATTAAAGAAATGTTCGCGAGTGAAGTCAGGCGTTCGGGCTTCATAAAGCTGATATTCGCCATCGACTGCTTCTTCCATACGATGTTTCAGCACACCAGTATCATCATTAGCAAGTAGACTATCCCAATTACCACCCCAGATAACCTTAATCACTCGCCAGCCAGCACCGCGGAATACAGACTCTAGCTCTTGGATGATTTTGCCGTTACCACGTACCGGACCATCAAGACGCTGTAAGTTACAGTTGACGACCCAAATCAGATTATCAAGCTTTTCACGGCCAGCAAGTGAGATGGCACCCAAGCTTTCTGGCTCATCGGTTTCACCATCGCCTAAGAATGCCCAAATCTTACGGCCTTCTTTTTCAAGCAATTTACGGTTTTCCATATAGCGATGCACATGCGCATGATAAATTGACATGATCGGACCCAGACCCATCGAGACGGTTGGGAACTGCCAGTAGTCCGGCATCAAATATGGATGTGGATAGCTAGATAGACCTTTGCCACCTACTTCGCGGCGAAAGTTATCAAGTTGCTCTTCAGTCAGACGACCTTCTAAATAAGAGCGGGCATAAATACCAGGTGCTGAGTGACCTTGATAGTAAATCATATCACCACCGAAGTGGTCACTAGCAGCGCGGAAGAAATGGTTAAAACCAGTCTCATAAAGCGTCGCACTAGACGCAAATGAGGCCAAGTGACCACCCAAATCGTCATCGTTTTTATTAGCGCGCATTACCATTGCCAAGGCATTGTAACGAATCAAGGCGCGAATCTTACGCTCAATACTTAAATCGCCGGGATACATTGGCTCGTCTTCAACCGCAATGGTGTTGATATAAGCAGTATCAAGGCGATTAAATGGTAGGCCTTCTTGTACGCCCATGTTATACAGCGCTTTTAACAAAAATTGGGCACGGTCTTTATCAGCGTGCTTGATGACGGACTCAAACGCATCCAACCATTCTTGCGTTTCGGTGCTATCAGCATCCTTATAATAATTCATCTTTGTTTGTCCTTTTATATCAGTCATTCCCACCTTATGGTAGGGGGTTATTAAATAATATGTGATGAGAGATGGGTTACTTTACGACGTCCTTGCTGCGCTCAAGCACTCCATTGTCCTATGCAAGTATATGAAAAATTTTTTTTGTAATTGAACAAACAATAAGCACAAATACAATATCAATCATATATTTACTTTGATTGTTAAAATCAGTTGTCAACCATACTCAAAATGTCTATAGGTATGATCATAAAATAATTATAGGCATCCATTATAAGCGCTTATTACTTAAATGTTTATGGCTGTAGAGAAATGACAACATAACAAGTATTTTGTAAATAAATAGCGATTAGTTTTTTTTAAAATGTTAGCAAAATATACGTTTCGTTCTTTGTATCTATATCTTAATGATACTTAGACATCCACTGTATTTATTCTATAGTTGACGGAATTTTCATCGTGTCAAGTCAACCAGCAATAATTTGGTGGGGTTATAGCCAACAATGCTGCCTTAGTATCGAACAAAGAGCAAGCGGCAAACGGTTGTAGCATTATTCAAAAAAGAAAATTGTAGTAGCTATATTTGATCTAACTAAATTTTTACTTTTTATCATTTTAATTAAAGAACTATGAACCCAATATTGATAATAAAAACTTAAATAAGGTTGATTTTTAACCGCTACCGCTTAACAAGTCCAAAACTCCATCCATCTGATTTCGGGCGCAATAGCAGTAATTTGCGTTTATATTCTTTATTAACTATATAAAGACACTTAACGAGTCTTATTAATATAAATATACATTTTACAACATGAAATGTACGTATACCTTTTGTCTGTAGAAAGGCAATAAAGTTATTCGTATTTTCAGAAAAGCTAGATTTACACCATATCAAGGCTTTTGTAATGCCGGTATCAACAAGTCGAGAAAGGAGTTAATTATGATTATAGCTGCCAAACGTTATCTAAGAATACTAATGACAACCACGATAGTATCTACAGCGTTCTTTCATACCGCTCAAGCAGCTGATGCATTAAAGATGGAACTACAAGCTACTAAAATTATAAAAAATGCTGATGGCAAAGCTCGTTATGTCGTTGCATCAAACGCTCAAAAGGGTGAGACCGTACAATACCGTGCCACCTATACCAATACTATCAGTCAGCCAATTAGTAATGTCGCTGTAACCCTGCCTATTCCTGCCAATATGACCTTTACTGGTGAAGCACAACCAAAAAGTGCGCAAGCGACTATCGACGGTAAAAACTATGCAGATATACCACTTATACGCAAAGTAGATGGCAAAGCCGTCAGGGTACCATTGACCGAATATAAAGCATTACGCTGGAATATTAAATGGCTTCCTGCCAACAAACTGGCAGACGTATCTCTCAATACTATTATCAATTAATAATTTTAACCACTTTTTGCAATACTTTTAGGAGATTCTTTATATGAAAACCACTATGTTCAAACGTTCAGTATTAACAGCTGGTATTGTAGCCGCTATGAGTATGACTGCTGCAAACGCTGCTGATGTAGTATATGACGAAGAGAATGCTTTTTCTGTGACGAACAAGGCAACGGCTACTTATACTGTCGCCAACAATACGACTGAGCAGAAAGCCGAGTCAAATGAAGTCGTCGTCAATGTGACTGAAACAGGCGCGTTTAGCTTAGTTGCCAAAAACGATGATGGCACCATTGGTGACAATATAAATGAAAATATTGAAGCGACCCCCAGCTCTGGCTCTTCTGTGGACTTTAGCCATACGCTCAGTAACGACGGTAATATCTCTGATACCTATACCATCTACCTATTTAAACCATCAGACAATTTGCCTGTTAGCGTTATCATTAAATACCAAATAAAAGAAGGTACCACCAATGTTGGTAACTCTGAGACCATTGCAATCGGTGGTAAGATAACGCTTAAACCAGGCCAAACTGCTGATATTACTATTACTGCCACATCAAATAGTGATCGGGTTATTGGTCATAATACCTCCTTTATGGTAATCGCGGCCAGTAAATATCTTACAGATAAAGGTCAGACGACAGCAGATAAAAGAGCGACCAATACCAATAACGCTATTACAATCACCCCTGTCTATGCCATTACTAAGTCTGCGACCACCAATCTTAACAATAAGATATTCGATACCAACAATGCCAACGCCTATGTTGACTATACGATTACTGTGAAAAACGAAGGTAATATCGATGGTACAGCAGTCAAAATTACTGACGCCTTACCTGCAGGTTTGGTGGCTATAAAGACTGGAGAAGACAACTATATAGCGCCTACCGTAGTCGCCTCTGGTACAAGTACAGCTAAAGATGCAAATATTTCAACCACTGGCAAAGAGATAACGGTTATTGGTCAAGATATCAAAATGAATGAGACCATTACCGTGACTTTCCGTGCAAAAAAAGATACGACTACGCCGGCTACTGGTACCAATATCACCAATTATGCACTCGTTGAAGATGATGTTGATGGCAATGGTTCTTTTGATCTTGTTGACAGCTCAGGTGATGATGCAGATACGTCAGTCTCTGAAAAAACCTACGAAGATACCACTGCTACTAATTACAAAGGTAAAGATAGCAACTCTAACGCTACTATTACTACCAGTAGCCAGACTCGTAATTTGACGGTTAAGAGCAATACTCTAGACAAAGAAGTTGCCCTCATCAGCCAAAACAATACTTATATCTATACCATCACTAATAAAGGGACAGATATCACCGAAGCTGCTAGTCCTGATAAAGTTTACTTTACAGTTGTCCCAACTGTTGATGATGCCAACATTACTATCAATGAAGCAGAAGTGTTTGTCGATGCCAATGATAATGGTAGCTATGATAGTGGCGAAACTGTTTTGACCAAAACGGATAAGGGATATGATCTTAATAAAGCAGCCAAGGCTGGCCTAGCGCCTGATGAGTTTGTAAAGATCGGTGTAACAGTAAATACAAATGGTTCAGGCAGTAACCTTGCAGGTGGCACAAATAATATCGATGACTCTGAAACCATGGCTATTACTGTATTGCCACAAGGCCCAGTTGCTGGCACCCCTGCCCCTGCTAACACCAGTGTGAGCTCGACTACTACTATGAAAGGCGTCAGTCTACTCAAGTATCAGGCAGTAGCCGCCTGTAAAGCAGATTTGACTACCCTTAGCTGGACAAGTGACCCTATCAGTGGTGGTGAAGCCAAGCCTGGCAACTGCGTTTATTATAAAATTACTGCAGAAAACACTTTTACCGATGCAACTAACGTGATTAGCGGTCTAATAGTAACAGACACGTTAGAGACACCTAAAATCGAGTATGAAAAAGACTTTAGTTCTGAGACATCAGGAAGTTCACTTGCAGCTACAGCAACTTATAGTAAGCCAAACTTAGTCGCTACATTCGATAACTTAGCTGCAAATGAAACAGGCACTATTTATTTCTCTGCCAAAATATCTCAGACAGGTACTAACCAACCTTAACTCAATTCTCATATATTGTATCTAAGACATATTATATTTAAGACTCAAAGCGCTACCTTAATCGCATATTAAGGTAGCGCCAACTTTAGTTTCCTGACTCCTATTTTTTAACGTCCGTTTTTCAACCACAATCTCCTACCTAGCTTTTATCGGTACTTATAACCTATCACTTTGTTATACATATACTCTTTTCAGAATATAAGCTCACATTTCAGGTTTGCGTAACCGATTTTGCGTAACGTGCCAATTTTCAGCAAACAAACTGCTGTAATTCTACTTAACTTTATATTTCTAAATTTAATTTAGCTTATTTAGTTAGGCTAACCGTCGTTAATGTCAACTTAAGTCAATATTTAGTTTATGGCATATATCTTGCACCTATATCTTGCATAAGTTATTTGAATTTGGCGACTTTTTTCCTTTAATAATTGCCAATCTACCGTCTACGACACAAACACTTTGATCATTCAGTATTACGATGTTTAAAGTGAATTTAGCCTCGAGAGAATAAGATGCAAGAAAGCAGCCATACTATTTATAGAACATACATCAGTGCTCGAATAGCGCTTGGTTTAACGACATCTACCATGCTGTTCATAGGGCTAAGCGCACACAGTCAGAACGTACAGGCCAATCCCTTTTTGCCGACAACGACTCCAAACTCCGCAGTAGGTAGCTGTCCTTCGAATCATAAGATGTATTACATTGGCGCAAACCCACCAGCGTATAGTCCGATTAATTCGCAAACCCTTAATTGGACGACGGGCAATCCTTCCAATACTTTTACCTTTGTAGAATCATCTGGTAATAAGACTTTTTTGATCAATTTTCCGCTGCTTTTAGATTTAAATAGTAACTATGGCGGCACGCCTCCGATTTATGGATCTCTTAACGGTGCTACCACCTCAGCAATTAATTTGATTCACAACTCCCCTGCTACCAGAATTAATCATACTTTAGATATTAGCGTTAATCGGTCAGTGAGTAAAATCGGTTATAAAATACAAGATTTGGATTCAACTGGCAGCTCTGGTCAAGTGCCCTATATCGAACAAGTCGATGTCTCTGCTAATAAAGGACAACTGACTGCTAATGCCAATTATCACACTATTAATACTGCCAATAATATCGTAAGAGCGCGTGAAGGACTGAACTGTGGTAGTGGAGAATGTACTATTGACGCTGCTTGGAATTATAACATTGCTGATGCTCTTCTCAATTTAAAGCATAGCAATACGTTCACGCAAAGAAATAGCCCTCATGCTATTGGCTATTCAGACTTCTACTTCTGCCTAGCGCCTCCCAAACTTATTGTCAAAAAACAGCTTGATGGCAATCGCGTTAATGACACTAATATCAATCGCGATCAGTTTTCGATCAGTGTCAACAATAGTGCCACATCACTAAAAACGTTTGAAACGACTGGTTCAGGACAAGTCGTTACTAATGATAATAGTGGCGTCGTAGATCTGGCAACCAATACTACTTATACCATTACTGAGCGGGTCACAAACAATCTAAATAACGGCGATATCGTCACTTATAACGCAGCTTATACATGTAGTAATGCAATGACTGGCAGCACAACTATCATGCCCACGACCGCGATGAACTACAACGCAGCGGCAAAAACGCGTTCATTTACCCTTGCTAATGCCGCTTATGGCGACGAGATTACTTGTACTATCACCAATAGTCCATCTGTTCCGTTGAGTTATACATTTGCAGGTATCGTTTTTAATGACAATGGTGGCATCATCGCTAACGCCAATACCAAGCAAGACATTTCGACTACTTTTACGAGTAATAGCAATTACTACAATGGTGTCTTTGACAACAATGAATCAGGTATTTTTGACAGTGGTTTACGAATCAGGCTGACTGACTGCAATGGCAACAATATCGTATCTACCTCACCAAATCCACAAACGGTTTCAAGTGCAGCAGCCAATACTGGTAGGTATAGTTTCAGTGTTAGTCCAAATGCGCTAGTGGGTAGATCAAAAGTGTGCTTAATCGAAACTGAGCCAAGCTCTTGGGAATATAGTGAAGATACGACTGTGAATACTAAAGAAGTTGCACTAGTCACCAATGTTTATAATTACAAAACCGAAAAGGACAGCTCAGGCAATATCACACGCAATCTTGATTTTGGTGAAGTAAAAGCAGACAACACCGCACTGGTACTTAAAAAATCACAATATGTGCACACTTGTGACAGCGCGCTCAGCTATCCCAATGTTGCCACTACCAATCAACCAACGACAGGATTTAGTACCAATTCTGCCAATGATGTCGAGCCAGGTAACTGTATCGCTTATAAATTGGAAGCGTATAACCGTGGTCACGTTGACTTAAATGAGGTTAGTATCAACGACTCTTTACAGCGCACTCCTGTTGAGTCAATCTTTAATCTACCCAAACCGCTAGGGAACCCTTCATCAGTATTTAAAAGTACCAATACGTCAGCGCCTATGGGCCAAAACGGCACCATCATATCTGATAGTTTTAATTTATTAAAAACGTCTGCATCCTCGACAGAGCCGACCAAAGCTACTTTATATTTCAACACCAAATATGGCGCCAAAAATACAACCCCATAAATAAGCTTTTATCGATTACTACTTTGGAAAACTAAAGCTATAGCTTGTTAAATATTCTCTTATATCCATTAAAGAACCGATAAACGTCGTTTATCGGTTCTTTAGTGTTTACTTATAAATTTTTTGTAAGAATAAAAATGTAGAAAAAGCCGCTAGCACTTATAGTAAACAATTGTTTTTACTTATATTTTTATAAGTTGGCAAGAATATTGCATGTAGATATTATCCAAACGAGGAACATGATATGAAATCATTTCAATTTTTACGCCATGCTCTTGTTGCCACTACGGTGTCTGCATGTCTAATCAATATATCTTATGCAGCGGATGCACTAAAGATGGAGTTACAGGCTAATAAAGTTGTCAAAACCGCTGATGGTAAGTTCAACTATATCGCAGCGTCAAATGCTCAGAAAGGTGAAACCGTTCAATACCGCGCCACTTATACCAATATCATCGATCAGCCTATTAGTGATGTCGCTGTAACCCTGCCTATCCCTGCCAGCATGACATTCACTGGTGATGCAAAACCAAACAGTGCACAAGCGACTATCGATGGCAAAAATTATGCTGATATGCCGCTTATGCGTAAAGTAGATGGCAAAGTCGTCAAGGTTCCATTATCTGAATACAAAGCCCTGCGCTGGAATATCAAATTACTTCCTGCAAATAAGTCAGCTGACGTATCACTTAATACCTCCGTTAAATAAACCCTTTGACCTTAGCTTTTCATTTTTTTACTCAGGAGAATCTCTGGATGGAATCCAGTATCTTTAAATACTCAGTATTAACAGTCGGTATTGCAGCAGCTTTTGGCATAACTAATGTCGCTAATGCCGCTGAATCCACAGCTGCATCGACCCCTACTATTAAAAACGTAGCAAGTGCAACGTATAAGATAGGCACTGTCGCGCAAACGGCCGTTCAGTCCAATCCAGTAACTGTCAACATCACACAAAGTGCAGCTTTTAGTTTAACGGCTAAAAACGATGATGGTAATAGCGCCGATGACTATAACCGTGACTTGCCCGTAACGCCTAAAGGTCGAGTGACTTTTAGCCATACGTTAACCAACACAGGTAACGTAGAGGACACTTTTAAGCTTAACTTGGCTCAAGGCGGTACTATTCCAGGTAGCCCGCAAGATGCCAGCTCATACGATTTGGACACGACTAATGTTACCTACACTATCTATAATGCAGATGACTCTTTAAAGAGCACAACCACTGTTACTGGCACTGTGTTTCAAGACACCAATATTACTCTTAAACCTAATGAACATGCTGACATTTCAATCGCAGCAAAAACAGCTGGAAACGTCGGTGGTGACTCACAGAATCTAACATTATCAGCAACCAGTGAATTCTTTACAGGTGCTGATACTACCAAAGCGACACTGACGAACATTGACAACAGTATTACTAAAGTAGCTGTGTTCAAAATCACCAGTAAGGTAAACAGTACCCTAAACTTGAATGATCCAAGCTCTAAGGTTACTTATACCGTAACGGTTCGTAATGACGATACTGCTCCTTACGCTGCCGCTGCCAACAACATTGTTGTCTTTGATGGCTTACCAGAAGGCTTACGTTTAGCAGATCAGCCAAATCTAAGTGTGAGTAATAATGCGACTATCGTACCGGGTAATGAAGGTAAAGGTACTAGTGATTCAAACGATAGTATCAGAGTTACTCTCCTGAATTTAGCGCCAGGTGAAACAGCCACTATCACGTTCGATGTGCAAAAAGATCAAGCCGAACCACTTGCTGACCCAAAAAACATCATTAATCATGCTTCTGTCACCCTCAATCTTGGTGAAAACCAGACCATCTACGACACGACAGATAGCACTGACACCAAGCAAAACACTGCCAACTTCTATCCAGCTGCTGATGATAGCGAAGTCACGAACGGTACTGTTAGCACAACTACTGGTAGTGACTCAGCGGCCCCCTTAGTCGCAAACCAGCGTGCTGTTAGCATAACAGCACCTACTACCAGAGGTATTCCAACTACTACTGACGACACCACACAAGTCACACATTCAGCTGTCATCAGAAATACAGGTAGAGAGACCGAAGGCGATCAACTCGGTGAGATTAAGTTTACCATCACTGAAGGTGCCAATGACCAAATCACTCAAATACCGAACACGGTAGAAGTGGTATACGACGCTGACGATAACCCAGCCACTGCTAATGTTACCTACACTGTCACAAAAGACGGTAACGGTGATTATGATCTCAGTACGGCCGTCCCTAAAAATGGCGGAGCAGCATGGACTGGTATGGCTCCGAACTCAAGTGTCACCATCAACTATAAAGTAGAGTCTACACAAGCCGTTATTGACTCAACCGAAAAAACCACAGTTACGTTAGTCGTTGGCGGGCAAGACGCTCCTTCTACAGGTGCGCGCTCTGTTGAAAACACGACTGTAGTCAAAGGTCTCAAACTGGTGAAACAACAAGCATTAAATGAGACTTGCGATGCTAATGCGTCGCTAGTCTTTACGCAGGCTGATGTCGGTGCTAAGCCTGGCGACTGTATCGTTTATAAGATCACAGCGTTTAATAACTTTGCAGCGTCGGATGCACGATTTAACTTCACCGATCTGATCATAACGGATACTACTGCTCGCTTTAATAACAAGGCTCAAGTACTGACCTCTAGCACTACTCCTGCTTTTGCAGTCAAACTTGCTGAAGTAGACGATGCAAATGACTCACCTGCAAACAACACTTATGGTGCAGCGGCAGGCTCTACTGCTATTAGCGGTACGGTACCAAGCTTAGACCCACAGAAGTATGCAGCACTTATATTTTCAGTAAAAATTAATCCTGACGGCGCTGCTCCTGGCTCAATTTAACATTGTGTAAATTATTTATTTTTATATACCGTTATCTGTAATTAGATTATAGATAACGCAAAAATTGTCTTTGCTTAGATTACTCTACAAGTAAGCAAAGACAATCCCTATGTTTTTGGATTTGATTGGATAATCACGTAATATGACACTTCACTGTATCACTCAGTCTACTCGTCTATCGGCTAAAGCAGCCAAATTATCTGCATTAACTGCGGCTATACTGATTATGCAATCAAATTCCGCTATGGCAGCTACGTCTGATGTACTTAGCATCATTGATAATATTGCCAATGCTCAATATTATGTCAATAACGATAAAGACGTATTACTGACCAGCACCTCAAACCAAGTAAAAGTCCAAGCATCAGCGTTAGAGAAGTATGACCTTCGCCTAAGCCAATCACCATTACAGACTGTAGCGTCTGGTAGTGAAGTGATATGGAAAAACGTGCTGACTAATAACAGTTATAGTGATGAAACTATCGCGCTAAGCTATGATATCCCAAGCAGTCTATCCAACTTTAAAGTCTATCAAGATATCAATAAAGACGGTCTGATTGATTCAGATGATTTATTAATTACTAATGTTAATTCAATCAAAATCGGACAAGGTGAGAGTATCCAGCTCATCGTACAAGCCCTTACTGACAGAAACGCGCAAGATGGCGATACTGCTGACATTAAGATCGGCGCAGTCGTCGTTGAAGATGAGTCAGTAAAGGCAGCAGTGTCCGACAGCCTCGTCATTGTCGAGCCTAGTATTAACTTTATGTCTTGGAACTTTACTGGTGGTAAAAGAAACTCGCAAATTGGTAGCGATATTTATGTTGAGGCCGGTTACGCACAGTGTAATGTACAGCCTGATAAGCCAGATCAAACCTGGGTGACTATTACTTCACCGAAAACGGGAGACACCTACTCTCTTAAAGCTGTCGAAACGGGTGACAATACGGGTAAGTACCGTTTGTCAGCACCAACACAAAATAATGCCAATGCACTCAATGACAATATCATCCAAACATTAAAGGGCGATACGCTACAAGCCAAATTGGTTGCTTGTATTGACAAAAAAGTTGGGTTAGATGAGCAACCTAATGCGTCTCATTTTAGCTATATTGATGAGCAAATCAGCAGTGATATCGCCATCATCAATGAGTCTCCTAACTTACAGGTGACTAAAGAAGGTGATGTCAAATCTGCCGAGCTTGGTGATTATGTTAACTATAGTATTACCGTAAAAAACGATGGTGCAGCGACTGCTTATGACGTCCAATTAAAAGATGCGCTACCACGTGGTTTCGATTATGTGACCGGCAGTCTACGCGTTGATAACAGCCAAATCACTGAGTTTAAAACTGAGGGAAAATATCAAGTTTTAGGTTTGGGCGATATGGCCATTGGTGAGAGCAGAAGCATCAACTATCGCGTGTTGATTGGCTCATCGGCATTAGGTGGTGACGGTATTAATAGAGCTATCGCTCAAGGTCGTAATGAAAACGACCAAGTATTAGTCTCTAGAGAAGCACAATGGAAAATTGATGTAAGCCGCGGCGTCATGAATACCGATGGTATTATCGTTGGTAAAATTTATCATGACATCAACCGCGACGGTATCCAGCAAAAAGACAATGGTGAGCTTGGTGTCGCTGGTGTCCGCATCTATATGGAAGACGGCAACTATATCGTTACAGATCCTGAAGGTAAATATAACTTCTACGGTATCAGCGCCAAGACCCACGTACTAAAAGTCGATCGCACGACTCTACCGGTGGGTACCGAGCTCATTACTCAAAGCAACCGTAACGCAGGCGATGCGGGCAGCCGTTTTGTCGACCTAAAATATGGCGAGATGCATCGTGCGGATTTTGCGCTAGTGGGCGGCATGGGCGATAGTACTGAGCGCCTAAACCAAGAGCTTATGACGCGTAGTAAAAGCATTAGTGCCAAAAATGACGCTCTTGAGCAAGCCGTCAAGAGCGAGTTAGCTTTGGAGCCTGATTACGACCTTAATAATGACGACAATGTCGATGCCAGTGGCTGTAAGTCTAATGATGAATTAGATCGTGGTATTCAGTGTGATTCAGCGATCGTTGCCGATATGGCTAACCCTACTGACGAACGTATTAACCTAACAGTCAATACTGTCGTACCGCCCAAACAAACAGAGCTTGAAAAATATCTTAAAAAAGTAGCCAACAACGATGTAGCATTTATTAACTTAAGTGCAGGTCAACAGATAAACTCGTACAAGCAATTGGTTCAAGTTCAAGCGCCACTAGGCTCAAACTTTACTCTATATGCGAATGGTAAAGCGGTACCAGAAGAGAAAATCGGAAAGACAGCCGAACAAGCAAACCAAAATGTCACAGCTTTTGATTATTATGCCGTTGATTTTAAGCGTGGTAGCAATACTCTACGCGGCGTCGCAACTGACGTCACAGGTAAGGTTATCTCAGAGCAAACTATCGAAGTCATCGCGCCCGATAGCTTGCAGGCGATTAATTATCGTACTCAAGAGCGTTTGATCGAAGCTGATGGTGTGAGCGAATACCAAGTCGTCATTAGCCTAAAAGATCGTAACAATCTTCCTTATATCTCATCGACACCTATTACTATTGATACCAATATTGGCCGTATCAATCTAAAAGACAACAACAAAGATCAAGCTGGCACCCAGTTTAGCGTAGACGGTGGCGAGCTACTGATTCCAGTAATTGCGCCAAATGCTCCTGGTAAAGGTGAGCTAATTATTGATACTGGTAGCAGCAAGCAAGTGATTCCGCTGCAGTTTACCGCAAAACTACGTCCGCTTATCGCGGTAGGTATTGTAGAAGGCGCTATATCACTAAAAGACTTTGATAGCGGCAGTATCACTGATGCTCAAGGCGCATTTGAACAAGAGCTGCATGAATTTGCAGGCAGTGACGACTATGCAGCATCTGTTCGCGCGGCAATGTTTTTAAAAGGGAAAGTACGTGGTGATTATCTGTTGACCCTAGCTTATGACAGCGACAAAAAAGGTGAGCGTCTATTTCGTGATATCGATCCAGGTGAATACTACCCAGTATATGGCGATTCATCCGCCAAAGGTTTCGACGCTCAATCTACGAGCAAGCTATATATCCGCTTAGATAAAGGCCGCTCATTTGCTATGTACGGCGACCTAAAAACTCAGATCGACAATGACGAAGGTATCAAGCTTGGTCAATACAACCGTACCTTAACGGGTGTTAAAGCCCAATATGAGGATGCAGATACTCGTGTTACGACTTTCATTGCTGAAACCAGCTCATCACAACGTGTAAATGAAACTCGTGGTCTCGGTATTTCAGGCCCCTATCTACTCGCTGGCGACTTTGACGCGGTACTCGAAAATTCTGAAACCATCGAAGTCATCACCCGCGATGCAAACAATCCTGGCTTGATCGTGCGCCGTGAGACATTAACGCGCTTTGCTGACTATGAGATCGATCCTATTAGTCGCAGCCTATATCTCAAAGCTCCTATTGCTAGCCAAGATATTGATGGCAATCCTATCTACCTGCGCGTCACTGTTGAAGTAGACGAAGGCGGCGAAAACTACTGGGTCGGCGGCGTAGCAGCCAAACAGCAGCTAACTGGCAAAATCTCTGTCGGTGGTAGCTATATCAATAGTGATGATCCACTAAACAAAGAAGAGCTTGCCAGCATTAACAGTGTCATCAAATTTAACAACAATTTGAATCTGGTCGCAGAGTATGCCAAGAACAAAGCTGAAAATCCTAATTATGAACCTAGCAATCAGATCAATGCAGAGTTATTAGAAGGCGACAATACTGATGGCGATGCCCTACGTATCGAGCTAAATTACGACGACAAAAACCGCACGCGCGCTAAAGCTTATTATAATAAAGCTGATGAAGGCTTCGTTACAGGTGCCTCTCCTCTAACCGCTGGACGTACTGAATCTGGGATAGAAGCCAATCATAAATTTAAAAACAAAACAACTGTACTAACGTTTGAAGGTATACGTACCGAAGACCATACTACCAATGCCAGTCGCGAAGGCGTACAGGCGAGTATTGAGCAGCGCTTAAGCCAAAACATCGTTGGTGAAATTGGACTACGTTATTATAAACAAGAAGCGACTGCTGCCTCACGTAATACGCAAGCAGCGACCGACGTCGTAGACACTGATATCGTCGATCAAAATGAGAATCCAATATTTAATGACAGTTTGATTAACCAGTCAGCACTCAACGGCGTGAATACTTTAGAAAAAGATATAGAAGGCATGACAGCCCGCGCCCGTATCACTGCTCGCCTACCTAAGCTCAATAAAGCCTTGGTATTTGCTGAATATGAGCAAGATGTTGAGCACAGTGCACGTAACGCAACGTCTATCGGCGGTGAAACTCCACTAGGTAATCTAGGTCGTCTTTATGCGCGTCATGACCTAATCAATAGCTTATCAGGTAGCTACGGTCTTGATGATACCGATGAGCGTCAACGTACTGTTGTAGGTTTTGATGCGACCTATATGAAAGACGGTAAAGTCTATAGTGAATACCGTGCCCGCGATGCCATTAGCGCACGTGAAGCCGAAGCGGCTATTGGTTTGAAAAACAAATGGTATGTCCAAGAAGGTCTAACCCTAAATACTTTATTTGAGCGGGTTGAATCGCTTGAAGGCGAAGAGGACAGCACGGCAACCGCTGCTGGCTTTGGTGTTGAATACTTGGCTCAAGAAAACTACAAAGCATCAGGTCGCTTAGAGAAACGTTGGGGCAATTCTAGTGATACATTATTAGGTAGTGCCGGTATCGCCTATCGCTATACTGATGACATTACCCTACTGGCAAAAGACATCTACTCACGAGTAGACTATGATGATGGTCATCGTACTATCAACCGCTTCCAGCTGGGTGCAGCGTATCGTGATTATGATAGCAACCAGTTAGATATGCTCGCAAAGCTTGAGTATCGCTTAGACGATAACAGTACTGGAACAGATCCATATCAAAAAGACTCACTGATATGGTCATGGAGTGGCAACTACCATCCAACCCGTCCATTAACATTATCTGGACATTATGCGGGTAAATATAACCAATACGAAGCTGATAATTTAGAAAGCGAAAACACAGCTCATGCTGCTTATGTACGTGGTCTATACGATATTAGTGAGCGTTGGGATATTGGCTTACAAGCAGGCACCTACTGGAACAATCAAGCCAATGATTTAGCTTATATGCTTGGTGCGGAGGTTGGTTATAGTCCAATGACCAACTTATGGTTATCACTTGGTTATAACTTTATGGGCTTTGAAGACGAAGATATCGCCTATGATGACAGCACCCAAGAAGGCGCTTACTTTAGGCTACGCTTTAAGTTTGATGAAGACTTATTTGAACGTACCGACCCACGTAAAAACAAACATATAAGCGCTAAGCCTAAGACCTAAAAAAACCTATTGTTGAGAGCATGTTTGTTGATAAAATAGCTTCATATATAACGATATTTTGTAAAAATTATAAGTTGGCTCATGCATGAGTCGACATACAACAAGGCTTGCACTATGTTAAATACTTCAAACTTGACGACGATAGTATCTGTCTACAAGCTTTGCAAACGTACTGCACTATCTGCAATGACGCTAATAGCATTTTTGCCTTTGGCAGAGGCTGCAGATAGTAATCGTCACAACAAGAGCCCAGCTAAAGACAACCCCAGTACAATTAACTATTGCTATGATAATGAAGTAAAACCAAATGCCCGCTTACAGTATCAGCTGTCTGAGCCGCAAACTATTGATTGTATGCTGACCGAGCTTGCTTCATACCAACAAAACCCTCTAACCGCACGCCAGCAATACTTTGCTTATAAAGCCCAAGCTTGGCTAAACTACGCTTCTTATGAGAACAGTATAAAAAGCCACTCATCTGCTGGCAGA
This sequence comes from Psychrobacter sp. 1Y10, assembly GCF_052259005.1. Taxonomy (NCBI): domain Bacteria; kingdom Pseudomonadati; phylum Pseudomonadota; class Gammaproteobacteria; order Moraxellales; family Moraxellaceae; genus Psychrobacter; species Psychrobacter sp. 1Y10. Next base: position 160,708 of record NZ_JBQQES010000003.1, read on the forward strand.
CAAGCATTAGAAGCTGCCGCTACTATTTTACAAAAGCTACAAAGTAATGCCGATGAGGAGCTACGTTTAACAACTGATATTCCATCGACATCTGCTTTGATGAGGCCTGATCTGTGGGCAATAATAAGTGCCTTGAAAGGTAGCGCTTCAACAAACAGTGATAACAAAATCATTGCTCCACGTGAGTTAGCATTTAGTGAAGTCGCTCTCATTTGGGCAGCAGCTGATCAATGTGCGCATGGTAGACGTGAGTCTGGTACGCATTTTCGGATGGCTGAGCGTTGGTTAGAGCAGGCACGTGAAGCCTACGTTAACGCTCATGATTCAAAGACCAACGTAGCACTTGAGAACTCAATCGTCGATTACTATAAGCAATACGTACCATTAGATCCGCAAGATGATATTTGTCGTGGTCAATCATTGTCTTTGACCTCCCATACATCAAACATTAATGACGTTAAAAACTCGTCTTTAACTCAGTCTATAACACTAAATATGACTATGCCAACTGCCAAATATAGTATTGGTCATAACACCATAAAACATCTCATCAACTAAGTTATGGCTCTATAGAGATCTGTAAAACAAAAAAAGCCGACATTATGTCGGCTTTTCAATATCAGTTGTTTCGTTATTTATTCATAGTAAACGGTATTATCTATGATGAAATAAAGCTTAAATGAGTACAACCGAGTCTTAACGGTTTTTACGAGGAAGCTTCTCTGGTAAATAGCAACGTAGATAAGCAATAGACGCTGTGGTAGCTTCTTGTAGATAGTTATCTGTGATTCGTTCATGACGACGATAAGACAAAGTAAATACACCATTGATAATACTGTAAGTTACTAATAGTATATCTTGTATGTCTTCAAACTTTGGCATCTCATAGCGTTCTGATAGACGCTTATACACTAGCTCAACAATTTGATGATCCATGTCTTCACCAAAACCATCACCTTCAAAATCTGGTGTATTGGTATCATAGATCAATTTGGCTTTGGTCTGGTCATCATGGAAGATACTTACGCAGCGCTGGATAAGAGCCGTTAGATAACCCTGCCATCTATCATAATCTACGGTCTCAACCGTGGTTAGTATTTCTAAAATCTCGATTGCATTCAAAAAGCGTAATGCTAAAAATATCGCTTCAATGTTTGGAAAAAAATGATAAGCAGAGGCTCGCGGAATACCCGCTTCTTCACACACATCAGCCAAGCTAATATCATTAATAGAGCGAGTCTCACTCAGTTTTTTTGCGCCCATCAGCAGTTTTTGACGGCGTACTCGACCTTGCTGGCTTGTAAACTTGAACTTGTTTGGTACCAACTTCTTAGCCAATTCTGAATCGACCAATATGTCTTCTATTTTGTCGTCTTTATGATCACTCATTATGAACCTCTTGTTATTACGCCCTATTATTTATAGATATGATCTTCATCGAATAACACTAACATTAAACCAGCATACTAATGTCAATTTAATAGTAAGTATTGTTGCTACTAAATTCGATGAGGGAGCATCATAAACACTTGCACATTATCAAACAAGGGGCGTGAATAGATTAGATGATAATGTACCTATTGATAATTTGGCTCGTTATGTTGTACGGTTAATTGTGAAGTCTTATCTTTGCTCGAACAATACCATGGTCAGTGACTCTATCATCATAATCCCACTTTAAGTGATCATTAAAATAATCCACACGTTCTACATGGCCTAGCGAAAACTTACTGTCAGGCAAAAACTCTTCTGAAACAAATAATTGGTCGATAACTTCTGGCATGCCCTGATGAATATGTGTATATGCCACGTCTTTCATCCAACCATAACGAGCCTGAATACGCGCCGCATCGAACAAGGCTGTGTCACGCATACTTTTGTCATAGTTCACCTCTCCTGTCTCAGACATTAACTGCGTAGTCACACTACCAGTGACATCGTTCATATCACCTAACAATATCAACGGTTCACGGGTATGCTGTAATCGCTGAATGATAGACATACGTATCGATGCAGCTTCTGCCGCTCGCATACATAAACTGCGTAACTTAGCGCGCACACGAATATTAGGATCATCCATATCTTCTAACAAATCACCAGACTCATCTCTTAAAAAGTATGCACGTTTACTTTTAAGGTGGGCCGTGATGATTGTCATTGGCTGACCATGCACATCAACCCGTAATAACAGTGGTGGGCGATTAAATTGACGATAAGCTCCAACATCAGGAATATCAATGACAGCTTCGGACACTATATCTGTCAATAGTGTGCTCTCTAACTGAGCAAAACGGCTAATAAAACCAACAGCTGGCGTCTTTTGTGCGCCTTGACCGTAGGTATGTTTACTAGAGCTATCGTTACTAGCAAGTGGAATGATCGCATGTTCTGCTTTAAATCCCAGTGATACTGCCAACGCTTCCAACGCCTCACTGTCCCATACTTCTTGTACTGCGATAATATCTGCATGAGCCTTGGTGAGTAATTCAGTTATTCCTTGCAATTTATCTTGATAGGTCTTTTGATTGTAAGCTGGCGCATTCTCATAATAAATTCGATTTGGATTGGCAAAATTGAGTAAATTAGCAGTCGCTATATAAAATTGCCTTTGTTCATTTTTACCTGTATGACGATCCATAGATTACCTATTTTTATTTTTATATGGCTTTAAATGACTGTTTTAAATATTGTGTTTCGATCCATTATTGCTCAATATTCATTGATACTAAATAAAAGCAAACAAAAAAGCCTCCAAAGTTACCTTTGGAAGCTTCAACATAGCACAAATTACATTAGTTGGGTATATTCGTTATACTGCATATACATTTGTTCCCTTGTGACTCACAAACCAGCAATATTTTATACACAATAATTACCACCCTTTACTTTTAAGTAGTAATAATGTATACAACTTAAACTATTTGTAAACCTACGCTGTTAGACGACATGTAACTTACTAACAGTAATTACTAGCTAACACGGTTCCATGCATCACGTGATGCAAGGCGGGCATCATCCCATGCCAAACGTGAATCACCTTTCACCTCTTCCCAAGAACGTCTTAGGTCGTGCTCATGATCTTCAAAACGTGCATCAGCAGGATAACGTGCTCTGTTGGCATAACCTACTGCATAAGCTGGGTGTAAGTCACGCTCAAAATCATGGCCTTGCTGATAATAGCTAGTATTGGCATGTTCTGCACGCCAGTAAGCTTCTTCGCGAGTTGGATCTATCGCTTCTGCTGCTGCATGTCCTGCGCCGCCACCAACAACTGCACCGATAGCACCACCGATTAAGGTACCAAGTGGTCCTGCCATTGTACCAATTGCTGCTCCTGCAGCTGCGCCACCAACACCACCGACACCTGTACCTACCGGATGAGATCCTGGCTTGCCAGTAATAGGATCTGCATTAAGATCTTTCTTTGTCTCTTTAGACATATTTTTTACTTCAGTCCGATCAATGTTGTCTCGATCATTAGTAACTACTTTTCTGTCGACCACTTCAGGATCGGCCGTTCTACGGGCATTGTCAGCAATGATACGCTCTTTATCAGAGATTCCTAAATCATCATCAGTGACAATGTGCCCATCTGTACTAACTAACTGGTCACTAATATGAGTAGAGGGATGTGAGTTGGGATCTTCTATGATAGAACCATCGGTACTAACTAATGGGTCACCAGCAAAAGTTTTATTATTTTGATCGTCATTTATGTGTTCATCTTCTAAAATCACACGGTCGCTACGATTTATATTTTTATTACTCATAATTTTATCCTTAAATTGGTTATTATTTATAAATTTAGATTGATAAGCCAAACTTCTAATTGGCTACTATTCTTGGTTAACCACAATTAAAGTATAAAAATCATCAACACTTGTCGATAGAACGTTTATGTAAAATATGTCGATGTCATGATGACCTTAGGTTACAGGATGTATAGTTGTTAGTCAGCCATATAAACCTTATATTAAGAATGTTAAACAAAGGCATCTTATATTTGTATATCTCTCAAACTTCCATTAGCGCTTTAGCAATCACTTGTTGCCATTTATCAATGTGCTGCGCTCGTCTATCAGAAGGCATTTGAGGCTCAAAAATCTGGTCGACTTTCCACGACTCCTTAATTGTTTGATCGTCATATAAACCATTCTTTAGACCAGCCAATAATGCTGCTCCTTTAGCGGTAATTTCAGTGTCTTTAGGTCGTAAAACAGGGACATTGAGTAAATCTGCTTGAAACTGCATAAGTAAATCATTGTTTGCCGCACCACCATCGACTCTTAGCTCCGTTAATGAATGCGGACTGTCTTTTTGCATAGCAATCAGCACATCATAAGTTTGAAAGGCAATTGCTTCGAGTGCGGCACGAGCGATATGTGCTTTAGTAGTACCGCGGCTCATACCGCTAATGCTAGCATGTATATCCGAGCGCCAATAAGGGGTGCCAAGCCCAGTGAAGGCTGGAAGCAATACGACATCTTCGCTGCTGTCTACCTGCCGCGCTAAATCTTCAACATCGCAGCTTTGTTTGATCATGCCAAGATTATCACGTAGCCACTGGACGATAGCGCCTGCCATAAAGACGCTACCTTCTAGCGCGTAAGTAACTTCGCGACCAAAGAAAGAAGCGGGCGCTTGTATCATACGTTTACCAGACTGCACAATGTCACTGATAGATAGGTTATCTACACGATTAATAGGAGCTTTACGCTGCCAAGCTATCGTAGTCAGTAGTTGGTGCTCACTAAGTTTGGGTATCTGACCAATATTCATCAGCATAAAACACCCAGTACCGTAAGTATTTTTGGCCATGCCAGGCTTAAGACAACCTTGTCCGAATAACGCTGCTTGCTGATCTCCTAGCACGGCATGAATAGGAATTTGTTTGGCAAACAAGCCTTTTTTGGTCTTGCCAAACTCACCATCTGATGGCAGTACTTTCGGTAATATATTCATTGGAATATCAAAGCGCGCGCACAGATCTTCTGACCATGCCAGCTTATGAATATCATATAATAGTGTACGTGAAGCATTGGTGATATCGATAACATGCTCGCCACCAGTCAGCTGATAAATTAGCCAGCTGTCGATGGTACCTACCGCTAACTGACCGCTGGCAGCGCGCGCTTTAATCTTGGGATTATGTTCAAGCAGCCAAGCAATCTTACTGGCACTAAAGTAGGCATCTAAGCGCAGGCCTGTAATCTGTTGAATGTGCATCGCTACATCATCAACACTATCTCTGGCCAAGTTTTTACAGTAGCTTGTCGTACGCCTATCTTGCCAAATAATCGCTGGCGCTAGCGGTGTACCTGTTTGTTTGTCCCAAACGACAATAGATTCACGCTGGTTGGTAATAGCAATACTAGTGACATCAGTTGCCAGTAACCCCGCTTGATTAATGACATCGTGCGCACAGCTAATTTGAGTTTGCCAGATTTGCCGCGCATCTTGCTCTACATAGCCAGCTTTTGGCGTGTGTAACGTAGTGGGCTGCTGGGCAATCTCGATAGGACGCGCACGATCATCATACAAAATCGCGCGGCTCGATGTTGTTCCTTGATCCAATGCCACTATATATCCTGCCATTTTTTACTCCTCAACTTTATCAAGCAATATCTTTGGCTCTACTTACCCGATGTTTTTAAGACCAACCGTATTAAAGCCAGTTATATAGTTGTCTGTTTTTATGATAGTCCCTAAAATAAAGCATACACCATCATTCTACAAAATTTATAGCGGTATAGTATTATAATGCCCCTATCTCTTGATGCATATTATATAAAACCTCAACACTGAATGAACGATAAGTAAGTAATAAGCATTGACCTGTTACAGTTGTATCTCTACAGTATACGCCTTGCTACCTGTATTAAAGCTTCTACTATAGGTGACAGTGGGTTCAATTGTTTTTTACTTAAGTATTCTGTATCGCAATACCTTATTATACGACGACCATTTGCTTCTTGATTGACGGTTTATATTTCATGAAATCTGCCATCTTATCTCTGCCATGTACGATTGCAACTATTATGCTAGTAGGAGTATCAACTCACAGCACAGCGAACGACCATACTGTAAGTACAGATGATGGCCAAAAACTTGTTTCAATGAATAAAACTCATCCTAAACCAGTTCACTCGGTTTTACTGCAGCCATCAAGTAGCCCTACTTTAGACACTCTCATTGACCCTATTACTCATAAAGAAGTCGCTAACAGCTATCCATTAGATGTATCTAGCTTTTTAAGTCTTGAGCAAGCACAAGAAATCTTATTACAAGTTTCACCCAAACTTGCTGCCAATCAAGCTGCCATTGTAGCCAATGAATATCAAACCGATGCTCTTAAAACAATAGACAATCCTTTTGTATTCGCGCAGTTATCGGCCAATGCCTACAATGTACAAGAAGATATTGACTTATCAACGCTCAAAAACGGTGTAAATAATGCTGGTGCTAATACTGGTGACGTTATTCCTCCGATGCCACCTGTACCAGATTTGCCAAACTTTGGTGAGATGATTGGTGATCGTATCCCTGACTCCTACGACTTTAAGCGCTCAGGCTCTACAGCAGGGGCAGGTCTTGGTTTTGCTTGGCCTGTTTATACTGCTGGACGCACTTCAGCACTCACTGGTGCATCAGATGCGCGCACTCAAGAGGCAGTGGCAGACAGCGTACTTGATAAAAATGCGCTTTATAACACGTTGATTGAGCGTTACTTCAAGGCGCAACTGGCGATTATTGCCGCTTACTTGCGTGAAGACGCTTATGACACGCTGCAACAGACCGACTATATGGCGAAGCGACTTTATGAAGAGGGTTTTATCTCACGTGTTGATAGATTGGAGGCGCAATCAGCATTGGCAGATGCAAAAAGTGAATCAGTGAATGCCAATAATGACGCACGTCTGGCGATGATAGCCTTACAACGTCTGTTGCGAACAGACTACCGTATCAAACCAACCACCCCACTATTTGTATCCAGCCGCTCTTTACCAGATGTCAGTTACTTTCAGAACTTGGCACTAAATCATCATCCAGGTTTACAAAAAGTCGCTGCAAAGCGCATGCAAGCCGAGCAACTACGTAAGTTATCTGATACAGGTTATAAACCAACTGTGATGCTGTATGGCTATGGACAGGTTGAAAGAGATCCTAGCTGGATTGCAGGTGTGTCAGCCAGTTGGAAGCTGTGGGGCGGACTCGATAAAGCAGCGTCGCTAGCATCCAATGATGCTAAGATACGGCAAGCAAATTTGTCCGAAATTGAAGTCAGTGACAACCTATTGTTGTTAGTCGAAAAAAACTGGAACGATGTGAACAATGCTCAATCGCGCTACCAGGCTCTTCAAAGCAATGTCGACTTAGCCGCAGAGGTATTACGCTTGCGTCGCCTTGGTCTGCAAGAAGGTGTGAATACTACTATCGAAGTCGTACAAGCACAAACGCAAGCTCTTAAAGCCCGTACTGAACAAGCGCAGGCTGCAAACGACTATGTACAAGGGCTTGCAGCTCTCATGCAAAGCTGCGGTACACCGCTTGCCTTTAACGATTATCTGAAGGTGGCTGATATTCGATTGCCAACTTTATATACTAAACAGTGATTTATGACTAAAAGTAATAAGCTACGTCGATAGGCCTTTGTACTCATGACTGTAGATAATCTCATAACCATTCCATCACCAATCCTATTGTGAACCAATTTTTTATGAAAGAAATGACTTCTAAATCGACCAGTAGTTGGCTGCAGATTTTACTACAGACATGGCGTACCGCGAACAATTCTAATGTTTGGGCACATTGTGCAAACGTAGGATTTTTTGGTTTTTTATCGATTTTTCCAGTAATGGCTGTGTTTGTGCTAGTTTATGGACTCGCGTTTTCACCGACTGAGATTCAAGAGCAGATTTTAATTTTGCGTCCATTTATACCTGACACAGTATATGAAGTCCTCAACTCGCGTTTAAGCGAATTGGTCTCTAGCACCACATCTACATTAACTTTCAGTCTTATTGTATCGACTTTGCTCGCCCTCTATGCTGGCTCTAAAGGTATCAAGTCATTGATTATTCTTATCAATCTTGCCTTCCATATCACGCAAGAACGCAGCTTTATACAAGGTACGATTCGAGCCATCAGTTTGACCTTTGGAGCAGTGGTGATTTTAATTATAGCGATCTCTTCTATCGCTATAATTCCTTTAGGAGCGGCTTATTTTCCCTTCCCTCAAGTAGCCAAGACGATTGCGCTTTGGAGCAGATGGCCGATATTGGCAGGTATCATATTTTTAAGCTTTCTAAGTCTTTATCGTCTAGCGCCAAACCGTGATGCTGTAGCATTAAAGAAACTGGTACCAGGCGCAGTTCTTGCAACCGTTCTCTGGATTGTATTGTCTGTGCTGTTCTCGATTTATGTGCAAAACTTTAATAATTATAGTGCCGAGTTTGGAGCGTTGTCAGCAGCTGTGGTCATTATGCTGTGGCTTTATTATTCCGCATTTGTTGTCGCCTTTGGTGCTATTTTTAATTCTAAAGCCATAAGAAACGACAAACCTTGTACTATTCGAGTGTATTAGAGCACCCCTAGTAATAAACCCCTTTATCCTCAACTTAGTTGCTTTAGGAATATCACCATCATGACTAAACTTCCAAACGAATCAGACGACTCAAGCAAGCCAACTGATTCTGATGAGTCGGCGCTGGCTGCTGAGCCTATAGAGGATATGTCAGATGCAAAACAAGAACAGGCTACGCCCAATTATCATCACAATAAGCCTAAAGCAAATGACTCGGCCATGATAAAAAAAGTGCTGCTTGCTATGGTGTTGCTCATCATCATTGGCGTCATTGCTTATGGCTTGTACAAAAGTACTGGGCAGAGCAAGCCGCAAGTCATGACACTACAAGGACAAATGCAAATGCAGCAAACGTCCATCGCAGCGAAAGTACCAGGGCGTATTGCGCAGATTATGGTCACTGAGGGCGATAGAGTAACACTGGGTCAGCAGCTGATTGAGATGGACTCTCCCGAAATCAACGCAAAGATTGCTCAAGCTCGTGCCGGTAAAGATATGGCACAAAGCCAGTTAGACAAGGCAGAAAACGGCGCGCGCCCGCAAGAGATCGCGCAAGCAAAAGCCGCTTGGCAAGCCAATAAAGCCGCTTCTGATTTGGCACAGAATACCTACCAACGTGTCAATCGCCTTTATGAAGAAGGACTTATGGCAAGGCAGAAGCGCGATGAAGCCTATGCACAGTATCTGGCTACGCAAGACCAAACTGAAGCGGCGCGTTTGCAGTATGACTTGGCATTAGAAGGCGCGCGCAGCGAAGATAAGTCTGCTGCCACCGCACAAGTCGCGCAAGTCGACGCTCAGCTAGATGAAGCGCTGGTCGCAAAAGAAGAAGCCAACCTCAAAAGCCCGATTGCTGGTATTGTGGATGATGTCATCGTCAGCGCAGGTGAAGTCATTGGACAAGGTGTACCAATACTGACCTTAGTCAATACAGACGAGCAGTGGGTCGTGTTAAACGTTACCGAAAATTATTTAAACCAATTCGCCATTGGACAGCATTTTACGGGTACTATCCCAGCGCTATCGTCTACAGATAAGCCTTTTACTAAAGAGTTTACAGTTTATGCGACTTCAACACTGTCTGATTTCGCTACTTGGCGACCAACCAACAATAATGACGGCTTTGATGTACGCACTTTTGAAATCAAGGCAAGACCTTCAAACCCAGACAGCCGGATTCGCTCTGGTATGAGTGTTATTGTCCAGATTGATCCGGCCGCTGTTATTCAGGCTCAAGAGTAAAGCATGCGTCTGTTAAAAGCATTCATACGTAGTGCTGCGTACGAGCGGCGGTTTTTAGCCAAAAACCCATGGGATTTGGCAATGGTAGTCTGGATACCATTAGCGACGGTATTGCTGGTTTGGTGGATATTTTCGCAAACCCAAATCAAAGATTTGCCTATTGGTGTGGTTGATCAAGATAACGGCCCTATTGCCAATACGCTGGTGCGCTATTTAGAAGCCAGTCCTGAGCTAAGCATCTATCAACAGTACCACTCGCCAGCCGATGTCGAAGCGGCTATATTGCAACTGGATGTTTATGCGGTCGTCGTCATACCTGAGAACTTTTCACGCAATATCTCATCTAGTAAACCAGCACCAGTCATTCTGCAAGTGAATGCTCAGTATGGTACGCATTCAGGCATCATTCAGACCAGTGTACAAGCAGTCGTCGGTACTTTATCAGCAGGCGTTGAGATACAGCGTATGGTCAAGCAAGGGATGGCACCTTCGCAGGCAGCAATCAACTACTCTCCTATCGCCATTCAGCGTACCAGTCTATTTAATACCATCAATAATTATCAGCAGTTTTTGGCATCGACGGTGATTCCTGCACTATTACATATTTTAGTAATGGTGATTGGCGCAACGACAATTGGCCGCGAGCTGCGCGATAAGCAGCTTGGACATTGGTCTCGCTTTATTGATACAGGTACGCCTGATTTACCTTATTTAAAGTCAACCAGCGATAGCAACCAATATAACGAACACAGTAAATCTGTGACAGATACTCAACACGAGCTAAGTAGTGTACCAAATATTAAACCTACTAAACCTATAGCTGACGTCAGAAAATCAAGCTTAGCTGTATTATTTGCAGGATTATTAGGTAAGTATTTTTGGCCCATACTGGCCTATAGCATCTGGTCTGCATTGGCATTATGGCTTGCCACACCGCAACAAGGTGTAGCCATAGAGTCCTTGATAGTCACTTATATCAGTCTAGTATTACTAATGATGTTGTCATTTTGGCTTGGTGCCGTGTTTACGCTCGGCTCGTTTTCATTACGTATGGGATTATCTGCGACGGGATTCATCTCCGTACCTTCCTATGCGTTCGCAGGCGTGACCTATCCTTATATCGCCATTACCGACAGCGCCAAATATTGGGCGGATGCACTACCATTGACGCATTATCTACAGCTGCACATTGCGCAGCTACAAATGCAAGCTCCGGTTGCGGTATCACTGCCCATTGTCTACGGCCTACTTTTAGCAACCATCATTGCGCTGATATTGATGGTTTTTTTGACCAAACGTGCCTTGTCGCATCCTGAGCGCTGGGGAGCCCGCTAATGTCAAAGCCATCTAAAACCAATGCTATAAAAACACCAATCTCCTTAAAGAAACCATCAGTGCCACAGTCATTTTGGACAAACTTTACCCAAACGTTTAAAGACGTGTTTACCGATAAAGGCGTGCTCTTAATGTTGGTTATAGCGCCTATTATTTATGGTTTTTTTTATCCATGGCCCTATTCATCTGAGGTAGTCAATCATGTGCCGGTCGGTATTGTTGATTATGATAACAGCGACTTATCGCGTACCATTGTGCGTTATAGTAGTGCCAGTCCGCAACTAAACACCAAACGCTTCCTTAATGAGCAAGCAGCCAAAGAAGCCATTTGGACAGACCAGATTGCAGGCTACATGATTATCCCAAGCGGACTTGAGCAGCAAGTGTTATCAGGCAAAGCCGCCAGCGTCAGCGTACTCGGTAATGGTGGTTACTTTTTATTAAATAAAAACGTGCAGATGGGATTCTTACAGGCGGTCAGTACAGTATCTGCAGGTATAGAAGTCAAAAAAAACGTCGCTCAAGGGGCTTATGCGCCTACTGCTGCGCAAAACACTCAAGCCGTACCATTACAGATTATGCCTTTGTATAATCAAACTGAGGGTTATGGTGCTTATGTGGTACCAGCAGTGTCTATTATTATTTTACAACAGACTTTATTGATAGCCACGGCAATGCTGATTAGTACTTGGTACGAGCAGCGTCGTCATAGTACCAGTATTCGCGGCTGGCTCGGCCGGATTGCAGCCATGAGTATACTTAGCTTTACAGTTGGCTGCTTTTATTATGGCTGGACCTTTGAGCTGCATCATTATCCGCGCGGACAAAACATGCTTGGTAGTTTGCTATTTCTGATGATTTTTTGTCCGACAGTAGCGACGCTTGGTTGTGTGTTTGGCTTGTGGTTTCGCTTGCGTGAACGCAGTATGCAAATCTTGATTTTCAGCTCACTGCCGATGTTTTTTATGAGTGGTTATCCTTGGCCTGCTAACCAGTTGCCAGAAATACTACAAATTTTACGTTGGCTAATACCTACTACCCCTGCGATCAATACTTCAGTACAGCTAAATCAGATGGGCGCCAGTCTCTCGCAAGTCGCTATAGGGTTTTATGCCTTGTTTGGTTTATGGCTGTTTTACTTTATCTTGCTTCTATTTATGCGTAAGCGCACACAATCAAAACAATCTACTTTTAAATGCCCTTGACCCAAAAGTATTTAATGAAGCAATACTCATTTAGAAAAACAAAGTTAAAAACACTTTGCCAAAAAAAACACTTGTTACATCAATAACAAGCGCTTTTTTATGTCTTTTCTCAAAATCTAAAACACTCGGTTGAGTCCATTTAACGCCGCTACCCGATAAGCTTCTGCCATCGTTGGATAGTTAAACGTCGTATTGACGAAATACTCAAGGGTATTATTACACTTCATCACGGCCTGTCCGATATGGATGATCTCTGACGCATGATTGCCGTAACAATGGATACCCAAGATTTCAAGCGTTTCACGATGAAACAATATCTTTAATACACCAGAGCGCTCGCCGATAATCTGCGCACGCGCCAAATGTTTAAAAAACGCCTGGCCCACTTCATAAGGAACCTTTTCGTCTGTCAGCTCTTGCTCAGTTTTACCGATACTCGAGATTTCAGGAATGGTATAGATACCAGTCGGTACACTTGATACTGGTTCGGCATCTCTATCACCGACCATAAAGGCAGCAGCGCAGCGTCCTTGGTCATAAGCTGCAGAAGCAAGAGATGGCCAGCCTATAACGTCTCCAGCTGCATAAATGTTTTTAACCCCTGTACAGTAAGTATCATCTACTTTGAGCTGTCCACGGCTATTAGCCTCTAAACCTATGGCTTCTAAATTTAAGCCCTCAGTATTACCTGAGCGCCCATTTGACCATAAAATTGCATCAGACTTGATTTTTTTACCACTTTTGAGATGTAAAATCACACAATCGTCGTGAGTCTCAAGATGGTCGATCTCTTCATTACTACGAATAAGGACACCGAACTGTCTAAAGTCATGCGCGATGGCATCACTGATTTCACTATCAAGGTAGCTTAGTAGCTGATTTTGGTTATTGATTAAGTCAACTTTGTAGCCAAGACCGGTGAAGATGGAAGCATATTCACAGCCGATGACACCTGCACCATAAATGATGATTTTTTTGACCACATAATCCATTTGCAAAATTTTATCAGAATCAAAAACGCGCGGATGATCAAAATCTAAAATCTCAGGACGATAAGGTCTGCTGCCAACCGTGATAATCGCCTTATTAAAAGTAAAGGTTTCAAAGATATTTTCGTCAGTTTCAACACGCAAGGTATTGGCATCTACAAAACTTGCCCAGCCATGAATGACTTCAATACGGTTACGCTCATAAAAGCGTGTATGAGTACTCACTTGGCTACGTATCACGCGACGAGCATTGGCCAGCACCTTGTTTAGTGGCACTTGCTCATATTCAAGCGCTTTGGTAAACATAGGATCACGGCGAAAATTGATCAGATTAAATACGGATTGACGCAGCGCTTTACTAGGAATCGTACCGACGTGAGTAGAGTTACCACCAACCTGATCGCGTGGATCAATGACCGCTACCTTTTTACCAGACTTAGCCAGCTTCATCGCTGCAGCCTCACCAGCAGGACCTGCGCCTAGCACAACTGCATCGTATTCAAAATTATGCTGATCGCTTTTTATACGCTGCGAATCTTTAGTAAAGCCTGATTTGATATCGATACGCGTATCATCTAACGGATTGACCAAATCGGGATGATGCATAACATCTTCTGTGACTTGTTCGTGGGTTTGCTCGATTTGTTCTTGTTTATTTTTTTCTTTGGTCTGCTCAGGAGATGTAGCAGGTGCAGCGCCGCTGTCTTTGTTTGATACTTCAGTCTTTGTATCACGACCAGTATCGTTAGTTGCATCATCTTTGCGTTTGCTTCCCATGATAACCTCTTTAATTATTTATTTACTGACTTGTCTGTCAATCTACTCATACTGTTATGAAGCCATCTATACGTGAATCAATACATTCATGCGTTAATAGCCAGTATTATGGCGTGCCCACCATACGTTGTGACAAAATATTTTGCAATGTCCAATGCCCATTTAGGCTCTGACGCCCCTCATCAACCTGCGGACGCGCACTAATCACATACTCTGTACCAAGACTTGGCGTAAAGTCATCAATCCAATCATAGGGGATTTGAAATACCGAACCATCTTTATTGGACTTGGCTAGCAGACACTGCATCGGTAATGCTGAGGCACAGGCCACGCGGTTTGGCATAATGGTTAACGTTTGCGCGTCACCTAAGACGATAGTAGGTATATAGCGCGGCTCGGGTACAGGCTTGCGCGCAAAAGGTGACGTTTGACAAGCACTAAGTAACGTGACACTGCATAGCAGGCCTAACAAAAACAAGGGCGATGTTTTAGGTTGATGGGATAGACTCATAACACTCTCTATGTGGTGATAAATGTATAGCGATACTTATATAAAATGTAGTATATAGTGATAATAATGGTCGACTATAAACACATGTATCAGATTAACCAATGCGACGTTTTAGGCCCGTCATTTGCAAAATGCGAGTGGCAATCTCTTCAACAGACATCTCGGAGACATCAAGGCTTTGAATACCTTGTGAAGTGTAGATACCTTGTATAGCGCGCTGCTCTTGCTGACACTGCTGATAGCTAGAATAGCGACTACCTGCGCGGCGTTCTTGGCGGATTTTTACTAGACGATCCGTATCAATCAACAAACCAAACAGCTTGTCTTTATGCTCGCGCAATGCTTTTGGTAGCTGATTGTCGTATAGATCATCTTCAGTCAATGGGTAGTTAGCGGCGCGAATACCAAACTGTAAAGCCAAATACAGTGAGGTTGGCGTTTTACCTGAACGTGATACGCCAATTAATATGATATCTGCCATATTGTAATGACGCGTACGTGCTCCATCATCATTATCCAAAGCAAAATGTACCGCATCGATACGCTCTTTATAAGTCTCAGAGTCGACGTTATCGTGAGCATGACCAGAATGAGCATCTGGCTCTATACCAGTTTCTTCCGCGATACGGCCGATCAAACCTTCGTACATATCTAAATTACAGCTATGAGCAGAATTAATCTTTTCGCGAATTTCTGGACTGACAATAGTATCAAATACTAACGGCAATAATCCATCGCGTTGATAAGCGATGTTGATTTGCTCAACTGCGTTTTCAGCACGTTCGATACTATCGACATAGGGCAATACTCGAGTTTCGAATGGCACTGAGGCAAATTGACTCAATATAGAACGGCCCAACGTTTCGGCTGTAATGGCGGTACCATCAGAGATAAAGAACGCGCTTCTTATCGCCTGTGAATTGTCCAAACCTAAAGCATGACGGTTTTGAATAGTCGTTTTATCTTGCTCAGACAGACTGTTTGAATACATAACTTGAAAACCTTAGTGTAAACCTCAATAGTAAGCTTTAATCGACTCATGATATTTAGTGTGTCAATTTTTAAAACTGAATCGCTATGTGGCAAATATATGGTGAATGGTAATAACGTATATATAAATAGGCAACTTATTTAGTACACTGATAGTTGTGTCTCTAATGAATTTACTAGCTGCCATTAGGGTCTTATACGCTTGTTACTTTATGTCCTACATTATACTCATAATAGACACTTAATAGGAATCAAAGTTAGCACAACTATAAAATCTAAATGACAGACATTTAATACAATCCTTTATGTGGATTTGAGCACATTAAACGTTGCAGATGACAGAAATACATATCATTTACGAAAATATTTATCTTAAGTTGGCTGCTTTATATTCGGATAAGTGAGACAATAGTTCGATTATTTACTCACAAATTATTGCTAGACTCTATAATTTGTATCTTTTTCATAAGTTTTTCGGTCTAACCCCTCGAAATTGTCCAAATATAGCGGTATAATTCACCGTTATAATCTTTACTAAATAACCTTATTTTCTGGAGTTATCATGGCAGCGCAATCTACAGCACTTGTGATCAATCTTGATCAGTTAGGAAAAAACGACATTGATATGGTCGGTGGTAAGAATGCCTCGCTTGGCGAGATGATCAGTCATCTGTCCGATCTGGGCGTTAGCGTCCCAGGCGGTTTTGCTACAACTTCAAATGCTTTCAATCGTTTTCTGACTGAAACAGGTTTGCTTGATAAAATCAATAGTGAACTTAAAGCGCTCGATGTAGACGATGTAAATAAGCTAACTGCCACAGGTAAAAAAATCCGTAATTGGATTATCGAACAAGAATTGCCAGAAGATCTTGAAAAAGAGGTTCGCCAATCATTTGAAGAGATGAGCGATGGTAAAGACATTGCTGTGGCGGTACGTTCTTCTGCAACTGCTGAAGATTTGCCAGACGCGTCATTTGCCGGTCAGCAAGAGACTTTCTTGAACATTCGTGGTATTGATAACGTGCTACTCGCTATTAAAGAGGTATTTGCTTCTTTATACAACGACCGTGCCATCTCTTATCGTGTACACAAAGGTTTTGAGCACGAAGGCGTTGCCCTCTCTGCTGCTGTACAACGTATGGTACGCTCAGAAACAGGCGCAGCTGGCGTTATGTTTACGTTAGATACAGAAAGTGGTTTTGATCAAGTAGTGTTTATCACATCGAGCTATGGCTTGGGTGAGATGGTCGTTCAAGGTGCTGTTAACCCTGATGAGTTTTATTTATCAAAACGCCTACTCACGGATGGTAAACCTGCAATTATTCGCCGTAACCTTGGTAGCAAGCACAAGAAAATGATTTACGGTGATGAAGGTAGCACAACCAAATCTGTCAAAACAGTCGATGTCGAAAAGCAAGAACGTATGCAGTTCTCGTTATCTACTGAAGAGCTGACTGATCTTGCCAAACAAGCCATGACTATCGAAAAGCATTATGGTCAAGCGATGGATATTGAGTGGGCAAAAGATGGCGATACTAATGAGATATTTATCGTACAAGCTCGTCCTGAAACGGTAAAAAGTCGTCAAGACAGTACTGTTATGGAGCGCTATGTCATTGATACAGCTGGTGCTAAAGTATTGTGTGAAGGTCGCTCAATCGGTCAACGTATTGGCGCTGGTAAAATACGTATCGTGAGCAATCTAAACGAGATGGACAAAGTCCAAGACGGTGATGTTTTAGTATCAGACATGACAGACCCAGATTGGGAACCAGTCATGAAGCGTGCTTCAGCTATCATTACTAACCGCGGTGGCCGTACTTGTCACGCTGCTATTATTGCGCGTGAGCTTGGTGTCCCAGCCATCGTTGGCTGTGGTAACGCTACTGAATTACTGGTCGACGGTCAAGACGTGACTGTCTCTTGTGCTGAAGGTGACACAGGCTTTATTTATGAGAGTCAAATTGATTTTGAAATCCAGACCAACTCTATTGAATCTATGCCAGAACTTGCATTTAAAGTCATGATGAACGTGGGTAACCCAGACCGTGCTTTCTCATTTACCCAAATGCCAAACGAAGGTATCGGCCTTGCACGTCTTGAATTTATCATCAACCGTATGATCGGCGTGCATCCAAAAGCACTGCTTAACATGAATAGCTTGCCACGTGAGATATCACAAGCGATCAATGAGCGTATTGCAGGCTATGCATCACCTGTTGATTTTTATGTCGATAAATTGGTCGAAGGTATCTCAACGCTCGCTGTTGCCTTCGTGGATCAACCCGTTATCGTTCGTATGTCAGATTTCAAATCAAACGAATATGCTAACTTGCTTGGTGGTAAATTATATGAGCCATCAGAAGAAAACCCAATGTTGGGCTTCCGCGGCGCCAGTCGTTACGTGTCTGACAACTTCCGTGACTGCTTTGAGCTTGAGTGTAAAGCACTAAAACGCGTACGTGATGAGATGGGTTTGACTAACGTCGAGATTATGATTCCTTTCGTACGTACCGTTGGTGAAGCAGCAGAAGTCATCGAGTTGCTTGAGAAAAATGGTTTAAAACGTGGCGAAAATGGTCTACGCGTTATTATGATGTGTGAGCTACCTACCAACGCCTTACTAGCAGAAGAATTCCTAGAGCACTTTGATGGTTTCTCAATCGGTTCAAACGACTTGACTCAGTTAACGCTTGGTCTTGATCGTGACTCAGGTATCGTCTCACATTTGTTTGATGAGCGTGATCCTGCAGTTAAGAAACTATTGTCTATGGCGATTGAAGCTTGCCGTAAAGCGGATAAATACATCGGTATCTGTGGTCAAGGTCCATCAGATCATCCAGACCTTGCGTTTTGGCTCATGGAGCAAGGTATCAGCTCTGTATCACTAAACCCTGATTCAGTCCTTGACACTTGGTTCTTTTTAGCGGGTGAAGAAGCACAATAAACTGCAGTATTCAGTCACCGCAGTAATTCACACAGTCATTAAAGTTACTTTGATTAGGGTCTATTTGATTTTTTCGAATAGACCCTAATATAATGATTTAAGATATGACTAATTATGTAGGCAACTATGCAGATTTTCCTTGCTCGAGACAACGTACAAGCAGGTCCATATACATTGGATCAGTTAAATATTATGCTGACATCTGGTGAAGTAGTATTGGATGATTTGGTATGGCATGAAGGTTTAGATAAATGGCAACGTATTGGTGACTTAACAGGTAACCAATATTCTTATCGTCCTGCTGATATCTCTTCTCCTTCTAACGACTCTATTGTCAACAATGTGACAGTCTTTCCAGAAGACAATGCTAGTAACCCCCAAAGTAGTAAATCGGTATCGCTAGATAGATTATATGGTAAGCCTGAACGCTCAAAAGATACCGCCAAAAACACAAAAGCGGATATGACAACCAACCGTCATCACACGCCTCATAGTAACGTGTCACTAAATAAGTCAACTGTCAATAAGACTGGGTCTCAAAAAGATAAAGTTATTGGTAATGTCGTCTTGGCACCTATCATGTCACGAGTATTAGCCACTGCGCTTAATGGCCTATTGTATGTATTAGCGATTTTTCCGCTGGTACTGGCATTAACCAAAATGGACATAGACTATTCAAAGTTTCAAGATATTCAAAACATGGACGCTGCATACCAGTACTCAATGACACTCATGGAGAGCTTACCTAGCTCTACTTTAATGATGTCACAAGTGATGGTGTTTGGACTGTTTGCGCTACAACTGGTATTTATTACATTACGTGGACAGTCGCTTGGTAAGCTTATCACTGGCATTCGTGTTGTCGATCAAACCACACATCGTATACCCTCTTTTCTTAAGCTTATCGGTATGCGAACCTTGCTACTCTTTATTATCTACAACCTATTATTTTCATTTACAAGTTTCTTAGGATTTGTCGTCATTGCTGTTCACTACTTTATAGCATCTAAAAGCCCTGAAAATATAGGGTGGCATGATAAGATTGCTAAAACTTTGGTAGTTAAAGCTGATAGTAGCCAATTGGCTAAGCAACCTGTAGTAAAATAAATATATTTAGCCACTTAAAACTATATAGACTCACTAAAAGCAGCGCTTAGTCGTTGCTTTTTTATTTATCGGCAGACAACAGTATTAACCTTTGTGTTAAGACTCGACTACTGCTATAATACGGCGCTTTATATCCTAAGCTTATTTTCAACTTTTCTTTAATGATTTGTTTGAGAGGCAGCTTACCTTATAAATCTCCTTGCTATTAACATAGGGTTAATAGCTACTAATCCGTAAGGAGTCCAAATGAGACATTACGAGCTGGTGTTAATCGTACACCCAGACCAAAGCGACCAAGTGGTCGGCATGGTTGAACGCTATATTAAGTTGGTTCAAGACAACGGTGGTGTTATTCATCGTTTAGAAGATTGGGGCCGTCGTCAACTGGCTTACCCAATCAACAAGATTCACAAAGCTCATTACGTTCTTTTCAATATCGAAACTGACGGTGAGACTTTGGCTGAGCTTGAAGAGTTATTCCGTTATAACGACGCGATCATTCGTAGCCTAGTTATGCGCCGTGACGATGCTATCACTGAAGAGTCACAGTTAGCTAAAAATGCCGATGAAAAACGTGCACGTAAAGCAACTACTCGTCGTCCAGACAGTCGTGAAAACGACGACAACGACAACAGTGAAGACTAATTAAAGGAGAATACTTATGGCACGTTTCTATCGCCGTCGCAAATTCTGCCGTTTCACTGCTGAAGGCATCACTCACATTGACTATAAAGATGTTGAGTTGCTAAAACAGTATATCAGTGACAATGGCAAGATTGTACCTAGCCGTATTACCGGTACATCTACTAAATATCAGCGTCAACTAGCCACTGCTATCAAGCAGGCTCGCTATTTATCGCTACTTCCGTATACTGACAACCATCAGTAATTTAACCGTTAACTAGGAATGACTCATGCAAATTATTTTGTTACAGCGTATCGTCAACCTTGGTAAACTCGGTGAAACTGTCGATGTAAAACCAGGTTACGGACGTAACTTTCTTATCCCTCAGGGCAAAGCACTACCTGCTACTAAAGCTAACATTGAAAAGTTCGAAGCACGTCGTGCTGAGCTTGAAGCTGAAGAAGCAAAAGAGATCGCTGTTGCTCAAGAGCGTGCTGATGCACTAACTGACGTTAATGTGATCATGCGTGCAAAATCTGGTGACGAAGGCAAGCTATTCGGCTCTATCGGTACTCGCGATATCGCCGAAGCATTGACTAACTCAGGTCTAGAAGTTGACCGTGCTGAAATCAAGCTGCCTGAAGGCACTCTGCGTCAAGTTGGCGAATATAATGTTGATATTCAGCTACATCATGACGTTACTGCTAGCATTTTAGTAACCATTCTTTCTGAAGATGGTGATGAAGAAAACATTGCAGTAGAAGATGATGAGACACAAGACGAGAGCGAAGATTACTCTGAAGAGTAAGTTTTAGAATATCTCGTTTAGATCAAAAAGAGCCAGTGACTTTAAGTTGCTGGCTCTTTTTTGTTTAGGAGACGCGGGTTCAACTCCCGCCATCTCCATCATAACGAACAATCTTTAGCAGTTTGGTTCTTATCGTAGTATGGTATAACTTATATCTTATAAATCATTACTCTAAATAGATCTAAGCACTGAGACGTTCATATGACATATTATTCAAAGCCAAATTATTCAAAGCACTTACACGATTGGCTTAAACGTGGCCGCAATTGGCATATCGAATATGACGACTATCTGTCCAATCATATTACCCATAATTGGATTGCGCTTGATGCTGCAGGTGTCAGTCAAAATAAAATGCAATGGTGGCAAGACGTATATATTAACAATGTCATAGATAAAGGTGCTACAAGTACGGCAAAAGGGTCTGAAATGCTTGTGCCGCCGCGCCAAAATGCGCTTGACTACACAGCGATAACGGATGTCAATTGGCTATACAATATACAGTCTACGCGTATCGCATTTGAAGCCTATCGTGACTTTTTTGATAAGAAAATAGCAAAGCTTGGGTTAAATACTTGCTTAAAACGCTACTACCCTGCGTTATCAGAGGGTATGGCAGGAGCGGCAATGCATCCAGTAATACATACAGGTTGGGCGGTCGATGTTGAGTCCGATAATATGGCAGCGGAAGGACTGGCCTATATGGCAACTGCCTTCCAGCCCTTAGCGACGGGCGCACATCATAGCTTGTATCAGTTATGGTCACCTGATGCGCCGCACCCTATTGACATGCTTGAGCAAATTTTAGCTGACGATAGCCTATCTCAATTAACCAAAAGAGCTGTTCAGCTGAGTCAAACTGAAGATTATAAGCAATTGAATAGAGGCGGCTTCCAGCAGCGTTTAATTACCTTCGATAACCCTAATGAGCCAATGGCACAGTTTCTTAATGATAAGGTTGTACTAAAGCTACCTGAGACTGGCAATAATTTGACTAACTCTATCGAAGCGCTAACCGTGATGGCAGCAAGCATAGTGTACGGTAGTGATAATGAATTTTTTATCATTCATGGATTAACCAGTTTGCACAGCGTTTTATGCGTACTACCCCATCTCAACGAGTTAGCACAGCGCGATGCATTGGGTTATTGGTTTCGCGCCTTGGTGGCAACGTTCATCATTCAAGACCGTCCTAACCATAAAAACACGCTAGCTATTATTAAAAGGTGGCAAGCAGATAAAAATACATCTAACAACCATCAATTAAGTGATGATGACAAAGCTTGGTGGCTACAGACCTTGCAAGCGACGACCGACAGCCTTGATGAGCATGTACCTAAGACCGTTTATGTGCTAAAGCGCTGGGCTGAATGGCAAGCGTTTTCAAAGGCATCACATGATATATTCGCTACAACCGCGCTTAATATTGCCACGCCTCATAAAGATGGTAAGTTACATGAGAATTTATGGTTTAGCAATTCATCTTCTTGAATTAATAGGAAAATAGACAGCCTCTCTTTATTTATCGTAAAAACGCCCCATATAATAGTTCTATGAACGAACAATAGTATTCATCGGGCTATTATAATATAGTATGTTATTAAGTGTAATGTCCGCATATAAGACCATTGCCAAAACCACCATTATATATTATAATACGTCGTTCTATTGGGGATGTTCTGGCTTCGACGCTGGTGATGAAACTCAATGATGCATGTCGAGAGTGTATGTCCTCTCGTAAATCAAACATATATTGTTATAGTCGCAAACGACGAAACT
Source organism: Psychrobacter sp. 1Y10 (assembly GCF_052259005.1). NCBI lineage: Bacteria > Pseudomonadati > Pseudomonadota > Gammaproteobacteria > Moraxellales > Moraxellaceae > Psychrobacter > Psychrobacter sp. 1Y10. Next base: position 183,607 of record NZ_JBQQES010000003.1, read on the forward strand.
TACGCTCTAGCAGCTTAAACCCTGCTTACTGCGCTGCCGATTACCTATAGTTGACCAGCCCAGTTGAAGCGTCCGTATATAGGTTCGCCACAAGGGATTGTCTCAATCGCTTGGGTTCAAAAGTAGAGAATCGTCCAATCCATCCTGCCTGTCGGATCGGTGCGGACTAAAATCAAAGACAGAATCTAAACATGTAGAGTCATGAGCGTAATGCTGGCGGACGCGGGTTCAACTCCCGCCATCTCCACCAAATATATTAAATTAAGTCAATCACTTAGGTGGTTGGCTTTTTTTATGACATGATTTTGATAGGTTTTGATTATAGAGGTTAATTAGCCACTGCCCAGCGATAGAGCTTTTTAAGACCATAACTACCTGGATCGACCAGCTCTAACATATCAGCGCATGCTTCAGAACAGAACAACCGATACTCAGGATTATAAAATCCTGGAATTATAGTTCTAATCAAAGCCAAATAGTCATATTTAAAGCTTTTACGTTTGTTGAACCAACGTACGGCATAGTCAATATCACACATAACTGGAATCAATACCCAGTGACTAGGCTCCATATAGATCGTCTTACGCCGCAGTCCACCATCGCGATGACTTGAGCTAATACAATCGTAACGTTGCTCGCCCAATTCATTAATCACAAGCTCACAATGACTATAGGGAGAACCATCGATTGTACTAATAATATGGTCTAATAACTTTCCTTTTTCTGCAATGTAAAACGCCAAATAGGTGGCTTGCATGATGTACTCCTATAGTTACATTCTCCTATATAAATATACAGTAGCCGGCCAGTAATTGATAATAACTGCCATAAAAAAGCCAGTCAAATTACCTGACTGGCTTTGATGTTTTGTTGTTCTGTTGTTTTTTAGCCTTCAAGCCAAGACTTTATTTAGCCATTTACCAATATTTTGTATTTGCGGCATACAGACCTGATGCGCCATTGGATAAGTGTTATATTCAACACCATATCCCTTATCTGATAACAGTTGCTGTGCCTGCTGTCCCAAGATTACAGGAACAACTGGATCGTGAGTACCGTGTTCGATCAATATCGGTATCTCTTTATTAGCAGTGCTATAGTCGATATGATCATCGGTTGCCAAATACGTAGATAAGGTCATCAGTCCCGCTAGCCGCTCAGGATAGCCAAGCGCGACATGATAAGCCACTGCCCCGCCCTGCGAAAACCCTGCGATAACGATATGTTTAGGTTTGATGCCGCGTTCAATCTCACGACAAATCAAGTCATGGATTTGCTGAGAAGATGTCTCTATCTGAGCCAGATCGACTTTGCGCTCAAGGCTCATCTCTAAAATATCATACCATGCTGGCATCACCATACCACCGTTTACTGTCACTGGGCGTTTAGGCGCATGCGGAAAGATAAAGCGTACGGCCATGTCATTCGCTAAGCCTAACTGCGGTACCACTGGCTCAAAGTCATTGCCGCTAGCGCCCAAGCCATGCAGCCAAATCACTGCTCTGTCTATATTCTTTTGTGATGGGTTATGTTCAACAATGACCGCATCTAAATAATTACTCATATTCTTTAGGTTCCTTTGAATAAAATTATGGATACAAACAATTTATGCTTTCTATAGAACTGGTTTCTGTAGTAGGTTTTGTTCTTTATTTTTTAGTTCCGCACAAAAAAAGCCTTTGGTTGTTTCTAATTAGATAAGACTAGAATCAACAAAAGGCTGATAACTCTTTGAATGCGGTTTTAAGTAATTGATTCTACCGGCTGCTTAACATCCCCATTTTGACCACGATGACGCAGATAATGATCGAGCAATACAATCGCTAGCATGGCTTCTGCAATGGGCGTGGCACGTACCCCCACACAAGGGTCATGACGACCTTTAGTTAGCATATCAATTGCTTCACCATCTGTATTTATGCTCTTACCAGGGGTAGTAATGCTAGAAGTCGGTTTAAGCGCGATACTAACGCTAACATTCTGACCTGACGAGATACCACCTAGGATACCGCCAGCATGATTGGCAGTAAACCCATCTGGAGTCAGCTCATCGCGTGAACGATGACCAAACTGCCCAGCAACAGCCATACCATCGCCAATCTCTACCCCTTTGACGGCATTGATGCTCATCATCGCATGGGCAATATCAGCGTCTAAACGATCAAAGACAGGCTCTCCAAGTCCGACTGGTACGCCACTGGCAATAACTTCTAACTTCGCTCCGCAGCTAGTACCTTCTCGGCGTAGGCTATCTATTAATGTTTCAAAGCGACCAACCGCCTCTTTGTCAGCAGTGAAGAACGGATTACTATTCACAAAACCCCAATCGATCTGGCTTGGGTCTGTGACGTTACTATATTCATTACCAATTTGGGTGACATGACCACGGATTTGCACACCCAAGCGCTCTTGGAGATACTTCTTAGCGATAGCACCAGCCGCGACTCGCATCGCTGTCTCACGGGCTGATGAGCGACCGCCGCCGCGATAGTCGCGAAAGCCATACTTCATACTATAAGTATAATCAGCATGACCAGGACGAAAAGTATCTTTAATCTCACTATAGTCTTTTGATTTTTGATTGGTATTACGAATAAGCAGACCGATGGACGTACCCGTGGTTTTACCTTCAAACACACCGGAGATAATCTCAACTTCATCAGACTCACGGCGCTGGGTTGAATACTTAGAGGTGCCTGGTTTGCGGCGGTCTAAATCTACCTGTAAATCTTCTGCAGATAATACTAAACCTGGAGGTACGCCATCAACGATAGCCAACAAACCTGCACCATGTGACTCACCGCAAGTGGTGACGGTGAAAACCTGACCAATACTATTACCTGCCATAACTATCCCTAAACCAATAAAAATCTGTTTATATGTATTTACTAGTGGATCAAAAGCGCTGATTCGTTATTGACTCTTGTCCAATAACTGTACGTAATGTGCGAACAATTCACGATGCGCCATTAGCTCATCAAAAGTAATCGCAAAAATACCATGACCACCGAGTGCAAATTTTAGCCAGTCAAACTGAATGTCTGGATAAGCTTGTCTAAGCGCCCACTCACTATCACCCACTTCACACACTAACAAGCCTTCAGGACTTAGATATTCTGGCGCTTCAAATAAAATACGATGCACCAAATCCAGTCCATCTTGTCCAGCAGCCAGTGCTTGCTCAGGCTCATATAAAAACTCAGGCGGTAAGTCGGCCATGATAGCAGCATCAACATAAGGAGGGTTGGTCACAATAAGTTCATATTGATTTTCCGCTGGAATCTTTGCAAATAGATCTGATTCGATCACGTTCACTTGATGACCAAGATCGTGATGATCAACGTTGACCATCGCCACTTCTAATGCTCCTTTGTCAATATCAACCGCATCGACTAAGGCATCGACAAAACGTGTCGCCAGTGCAATAGCAATACAACCTGACCCAGTGCATAGATCTAAAATACGCTCTGGTTGTGACAATTGTTTCATATCAAGCCCATGATCATAAAACACAGCCGGTTGACCATTAACAGTTGCACCTAGAGGCTTTGCAAGCTCATTGACATCAAAATATGGGTGAAACTGCTGGCGGATTAACTCCGCTATGGGCGAGCGCGGAATAAGAACGCGTTCATCGACATAAAAAGGCAGATCACAAAAATAGGCCAAATTGATTAGGTAACTCAGCGGTTTTCGTTCAGCGATACGCTCTTCTAATAAGCTTAGCACCTGCTGTTTTTCTGACGTCGTCAAACGGCAATCAAGTATTTGCTCATTGGCGGCCCAATCTAAAGACAGAGAATGCAAAACAATCGCTGACGCTTCAGCAAACTCGTCAGTAGTACCTTGTGCCACAACCACATCATAATTGCGTAGTTGAGTGACTGAAAAACGAATGAAATCACGTATGCTAGATAATTGTTCACGCGCCTCTTCAAGCTCGCTATGTAAGTTTGCAAATTGATCTTCTTCAGTGATTAGATCCGTTTCATCTGTATCCAACCCATCTTGTAGATTCTGCTCAAAATGTTGAGACGCTTGATCGTTAGAATATTGATTTTGAAACTCTTCTGCACTCATAGTCTGGTGTTCTGACATATCGCACCTTGTTGATTACATGCTCGTTAGTCACATGATAGTGGATTAAATAAAACGCTGTGCATGCATTATAGACGTAAACGCTATATAGCGCCAATGACTATAAATCTTACTGCAATAAAACTTTGAAGTAAGAGTTTACAGCTATCTATAGCAATAAAATTAATTGATCATTATTTAGTAATTGACCAGCATTTATTCATTTTTTGGAATTTTTTATAAAAAGATAATCTTACTTAAAAATTGCTAATCAAACATTTTGAGCAACATACCAGCTAAAATATCAGCCAAATATAACTATATTGTATGTCATACGTCAGCTATTGACGCTTAGCACTCTACAGGTACAAAAAGATGTATCAAAAGTTTGCTTAGAATCTTAATTGTGCGCATAATAGCTCCATTGTAATAACCTACTATGGTCAAATATGATGAAAATAAAACCTCTTATTGCTTCTATGTCTATCGCTATCATTAGCGCTAGTATGAGCCTCAGTGCCGTTGCTGCAACTGATGATACGCGTACAACGCCAGCACGTACGGCTGACAAATTACCTGGTATTGCTGTATTGGCAAGCCTTGATGTACAAGAAAATCGTAGCACATCAATTGACAAAAATAACACAGTTGCTACGCCTAGCATCGAGCCTAAGACCACTGACAGTATGAGTGATCTGATCGACACTAAGCAAGATAACAGAATACAGTCAGCATCAGAACCAGTCGCTGCAGACAATATGAGCGCAGCTGAGCTGACGCGTAAGGATGAACAATCTGATCGTACTGACGATATTAGTGAAGGCCAAGCTGTGGCGGGTCCTAGTGACGCCTCATCTATAGACGCAACAGATCCTTCATCTTTTGAGATGCCTCAATATGAAAAGAGTCTAGACTTCAACACTGATCCTGCGATCAAAAATATCGAAGATAAAGATGGTAAAAGATATACCACGCTTAATTTGTCAAATTATGCCAAGCAAGTAAACAACGCCACATGGTCGCCGAATATGAACGTCAATTCAGCGATGACTATCAAAATGCAGGCTTTGCTTGACTGGAACTATGCCTCTCCTGGTCCAATCGATGGTGGTTGGGGCATGAATAGTAAAAAGGCGTTAATCAACTTTCAAACGATGAAAGGATTACCAGCGACTGGTACGATGGATCAAAAAACATGGGATGCATTGACTAAGAATATCCCTGCCAATAAGCCTGTCTTAGTCACGTATACGTTGACTGAAGATGATATCAAAACCAACTTTTTGACTACGCCTTCAGGTTCGGAAGCCAAATCAAAAGTGAAAGGTTTATATTATCAAGATATTAAAGAGATGCTTGCTGAGCGCTTTCATATGGACATACGCTACCTTGATAAGTTAAATAAAAATAAAAACTATCGAGCGGGTGAAACCATTACCGTACTTAACACACGTAAGCCGCTCAATGAGCGTATTAATCGCGTGGTTGCTGATAAAGCAAGCAAAACACTATATGCTTATAATGATGATAAGCTGGTTGCTACTTATCCAACGACGATTGGTAGCGATGCCACTCCTTCACCACAAGGTACCTTTAAGATCATTAATAGAGTTAAGATGCCATGGTATAAAGCGACTGTCGGTGAAGGTGGCGACAAAAAAGTACATATGTTACCACCAGGGCCAAATAACCCCGTTGGTGTCGTCTGGATGGGTTTATCAAAGCCTTCTTATGGTATTCACGGTTCACCCAAACCTGAAGGTATCAGTCGCCAAGCATCAGCAGGTTGTGTTCGTCTAACCAACTGGGATGTATTAGAAGTTTATGCCAATATCGAAAATGGCGCGACAGTTGAGCTTAAGTAGTAGCCGACTCGATAATACTTCATTGATATATTCATCGTTCATTTTAAAAAGACCTTTATTTTAAAGGTCTTTTTTTGTTTACTGATAGATTTTTATTCATAGATTATAGGGATCAAATATGAAGACAGTGATGTTCATAGGTTATGGATCGATGGCAAGAAAGGTGCACGAGATGCTACCTAAAAACGTCAAATTATCGACTGTATTAGCCAGTCCAAGGAGCGCAAATCATTTAACAATAGAGATGGGCGAATCTATAAATGTGATTACTTCTGTAGACGATTTACTAGAAGTTCCTGATATCGCTATTGAGATGGCGGGACAAGATGGGCTTAAAGAGCACGGTATCAAAATCTTAGAGAGAAACATACCTCTTGGGATTGTCTCAGTGGGTGCTTTTACTGATGAAAAATTTGCGATTTCGCTACATGATGCTGCAAAAAGACATGGGGTAAAAATTCATATTTTAGCAGGAGCGGTAGCAGGTATAGATGGCATCAATGCTGCAAGCTTGGCCGGACTTAGTAAAGTTATTTATCAAGGTAGAAAAAGCCCTTCGAGTTGGAAAGGCAGTTATGCTGACAAGCTCATTGATTACGACTCTTTAAAAAAATCGACCGTATTCTTTACAGGTACTGCTAGAGAAGCTGCGACTTTATTTCCTGCCAATTCTAATGTCGCCGCAACCATTGCTTTAGCAGGGGTTGGCTTAGATGAGACACAAGTAGAGTTGATCGCCGATCCCACGCTTTCTCACAACATTCATCATATAATAGCTGAAGGCATATTTGGTAAGCTTGAAATTAGCATAACTGGATTACCATTAGCTGAAAATCCCAAAACTTCAAGCTTAGCTGCATTTAGTGCTTTACGTTTGTGTCATCAGATTAATCAAGCTCTACAAATATAAAGCATCAATGAAGCGAGGTTATATGGTCAAAAACTCCAAATATTTCAAGTTTTATAAACCTCGAATAGCTCATATAGCTGAAACATTATACTCGCTGACCGTCGTTATTTTCTTCACCAGTAATGCTGCCTATTTTTTTGGTAAAGAACAATCCGACTGGTATTGAGATTAAGATACCAATCACTACAGCGATCTTAATGTGCGGTATTTCATTTAATCCTGTTACCAATGCTGCGATTATAAGTACGCCAGTGATGACTGTTGCCGTCATTGAATAGATCATAGAAAATAGTGTCCAGTTCATCGCTTAATCCTTATAAATTGTGTGGGTATAACACCTTTATACGTCAAATCCACACTAATAGTAAGCTTTTAGCATATACTCACAGGGCATACATATCGACTGACTTCTTCAAAAAACCATGCTAATATAAGGGATTATTTGTCAACTCATATATTTACTTTAATCCTCCTTATTTTCTTCATCACTTCTTAATAATACTGCTCTAACAATCAGTCATCTACTATTTCTCATCATAGTGTCTATTAACTAAAAAATTATTACGCTCTTCATGTTTTATCATTACAATAGCACTCCTCTCTTATTTGACTTGTAAAGCCAAAATGCTATGACATCATCAATCAACGACTCTTCTGAACCTGCCCCTTCAAAAAAGGACACATCCAACTTTCAAAACAGTACCAACGCTAACAGTACCAATGCTACTGAGGTAAAAAAGCAAGATCCATCGGACTATGTATTAGACAGTAACCGTTTGGTTGAAGAAGACAGGCAACAAGCAAATGAAATAGAAGCAGAGGCTCAACATTCCGACCCTGAGATAACGATGACTTCACCCAGTCCAGATGTAGTTATCGCCTCTGTCGAAAATATCTCACCTCAATCAGAAACTGCGGCAGCACAACCTGATGATAAAGATAACAACCAGCACCGCACTACCGAATCAGAAAATACTTCTTCGTCTCAAACGCCTCCTACAATACCAGCAGAATCCAATAATAACTCATCATCACCTGCGCCAAATTCGACGTTGAACGATGATGTTGACGGCAATGTTAAGCCACATCAAAGCGAGGATGAAAACGAAAAAAGTGCGAATGACACAGAAAGCCATCTAACAGACGATGATAAAGTCGATAAAGTCAAAGAAGAAAAGGAAGCAAAACTTGAGTCTTATAAGCAATTTATAGCGGAGCAATTTAGCAATCAAAAGGTAGACTATCCAAAAGTACGTCTCACTATCGAGGCCAATGCATTACCTAGTAAAATGTATTTTATGATGAATACCCTTTCTGCCATCATCGCCAGTTATGGATTGATAACCAATTCAGCGGCAGTCGTTATCGGTGCAATGTTAGTCGCTATGATGTTGGGGCCTATTACGGGAGCTGCATTAGCTATCATTGACTATCGCATGCCGCTACTACGCAGAACACTATTTACCGTTATAGCTGGCGTCTCTTTAGTTGTCTTAGTAGGTTTTGTTGTCGGTTATATGCATCAAGGCCAGCCGCTTTCCTCTGAAATTCTCTCGCGTACGCAGCCGACTTCAATGGACTTAATGATTGCACTTGCTGGCGGTACTGCTGGTGCGTACGCAATGGTCTCACCGCATCTGTCTGTCGCAGTGGTTGGTGTGGCGGTTGCAACCGCTCTTGTACCACCCCTTGCAGCAAGTGGTATTTTGTTTGCCAATGGAGAGACTACATTGGGTTTTGGTGCAGCCCTGCTCGCCTTGACCAATATTATTGCTATTCAATTTACGAATGCGATGGTGCTTTGGTTTTTGGGCTTTCGTCGTTTGGTCGATGATGATTACAAATCAAACACTTATATAACGTTCTTTCGCCGTAATGCCGTTGCGTTATTATTATTGGTTGGGTTAGGTATTTATTTGACCATTAACTTAAACATCAGTGCCACACAACAAACTTTTGAAAATAACGTAAAGGACGCTATAAACAGCCATTTTATAGACAAAGGTAACGTATTAACCAACATGCAATTTGTAAAAGCTGATGGTTATCAAAATGTACGTGCGGTCATTCGTGGTGAAAAAAGTCCGACCTCTTTTGATGTACAAGATATTGAAGCGGTTATCACCCAAGATATGGCGGATAACTTTCCTGATTATTTGCCTATCAAGTTACAACTGCGTTATCTGCCTGTAAAAATAATCGAATCTGATCCTTTTATCCAAAATAGACTTGACGAAACTGATGCTGCAATTTTGACTAAGTAATGTTAATACCAAACCTATCCATACTTATAAGAGTGGCATACAAAGGTGACTGATGTTTACCACACGTCTATTTGTTAATCTTCAACACACCTTATATGTTTGTGCTAAAATCGCTTGCAAAATTATTTTCTTTATTTTGTCCTTTTTATTTATCTCTATTTGTCAGTAAGGAGCCGCTGTGAGTCAGCCATTTCGCTCAGCCGATATTCGCCAAGCTTTTCTAGATTTTTTTGTGAGCAAGCAGCATACCGTTGTGTCTTCATCGAGTCTCATCCCGCATAATGATCCCACACTGCTGTTTACCAATGCCGGTATGAACCAGTTTAAAGAGACGTTTTTGGGTATGGAGCCACGTGACTACACACGGGCAGTATCTTCACAAAAATGTGTCCGTGCAGGTGGTAAGCACAACGATTTGGATAACGTTGGCTATACCGCGCGCCATCATACCTTTTTTGAGATGCTGGGTAACTTCTCGTTTGGGGATTACTTTAAGCAAGCAGGTATTGCTTATATTTGGGAGTTTTTGACATCTGATGAATGGCTTGGGATAGATAAAGATCGTCTATATGTGACCATTTACGAAACTGATGACGAAGCCTTTGATATCTGGAATAAAGACATTGGCATCCCCAGCGATCGCATCATTCGTATCGGTGATAATAAAGGCGCACCCTACGCATCCGATAACTTTTGGACGATGGGTGATACTGGTCCTTGTGGCCCTTGTACCGAAGTCTTTTACGATCATGGTCCTGAGATTGAAGGTGGACTACCCGGTACTCCTGAAGAAGATGGCGACCGCTTTATTGAAATTTGGAACTGCGTGTTTATGCAGTTTAATCGTCAAAAAGACGGCACTATGCTGCCATTACCTGCGCCTAGTGTCGATACTGGTATGGGGCTTGAGCGTATTAGCGCGATTATGCAAGGCGTCCATGGCAACTATGAGATCGATTTATTCGTGCATTTGATGGATGCCTCTGCTGAGATTTTAGATATACAAAATGAGCAGCAGTCATCGCTTAAAGTGATTGCCGATCACATTCGTGCGGTTGCCTTTTTGATTGCTGATGGTGTCCTGCCAAGCAATGAAGGGCGCGGCTATGTGCTCCGTCGTGTCATTCGTCGAGCCGTGCGTCATGGAAATAAGCTTGGCGCCGATAGCGATTTCTTCTATAAGATGGTCGCGCCACTCGTAGCTGAAATGGGAGAAGCTTATCCTGAGCTAAAAGATAAGCAGAGCGTCATCGAAAACGCGATTCAAAAAGAAGAAGCACAATTTGCCAAAACACTGGCGCAAGGTTTACGTTTACTTGCCAGCGAGCTTGAAGACTTAAAAGATGGCGATATTCTCTCTGGTGAAGCAGCCTTTAAACTCTATGATACTTATGGCTTCCCGCTAGACTTGACTGCTGATATCACTCGAGAGCGTGGTATTGCGATTAACGAAGCTGAGTTTGATGAGCATATGCAGGCACAGCGCACGCGAGCACGTGATGCTGGCAAGTTTGACGTTGATTATAGTAGTGTCATTCAAGTTGAGAGCCCTACCGAATTTATCGGTTATGAGCAACTGGAAGAAAACAACGTCAATGTTATTGCCTTATACCAAGACGGTAAATCTACTGAACACTTAGATGAAGGAATGGAAGGTGTCGTCATCATTGATCGCACACCATTTTATGCTGAGGGCGGCGGGCAAGTTGGCGAGCTTGGCGAAATTCGTACGACAACAGGGGTGTTTGAAGTACAAGATACTAAAAAGTCTGGACAAGCTATTATTCACTATGGTGTCGTAAATATGGGCCGCGTTAGTGTGCAGCAAACGGCGGACGCGCACGTGCTTTCTGATGTTCGTGCCGCTAGTGCCAAAAACCATTCTGCCACGCACCTATTGCATGCAGCATTAAAAGTGGTATTGGGCGATGAGGTTGCACAAAAAGGTTCGCTGGTATCAAGCGATGTATTACGTTTTGATTTTGCTTATGACAAGCCCGTCAGTAGCGCTGAAATCATGCGCGTAGAACGTTTAGTCAATGAACAAATACAAGCTAACGCACCTGCTTGTATTGAGAATATGCCCATCGATGAAGCCATGCAAAAAGGCGCAGTCGCGCTGTTTGGTGAAAAGTATGGTAGTGACGTTCGGGTCTTAACTATGGGCACAGACAGTATCGTTGATGGACAGCGTCAGCCCTTTTCTATCGAGCTATGTGGTGGCCTTCATGTACAGCGTACCGGTGACATCGGTGTCTTCAAAATTGTCAGTGAGTCTGGTATTGCCGCAGGTATTCGCCGGATCGAAGCCGTTACTGGCATAGGTGCGATAAAATACATCCAACAAAACGATCAGCAGTTGAGTACTTTAGCCTCCCAGCTCAAAGTCAAACGCCCTGAAGTGGCCCAGCGTGTACAGACTATGGCAGACAAACAGCGCGATTTAGAAAAACAACTGGAGCGTCTGCAACAAAAAATGGCCAGTGCTCAAGCAGCCAGCTTATTAGACGATGTACAGACCATTGCAGGCACGCCAGTATTAATTAGTATGGTAGAAGGCATTGATGGTAAGTCGATTCGCCCATTGATGGATGATATTAAGTCCAAACTGCAAGACAGCGTGATCGTCTTAGTGGGTGATAAAGATGGACAGCTAGCGTTGGCGGCCAGCGTAGCCAAGTCCGTCACTGCTCGTATTAAAGCTGGTGACATTGTTCGTCATCTTGCTGGCGAGTTAGGAGGTAAAGGCGGTGGTAAGCCTGATTATGCCCAAGGTGGCGCGTCCAAGACCGATAACATAGGCGCGGTTATTACAGCTCTACCAGCGTGGATTGAGTCACAACTTGGTTAACAAGAGGCTCAGAGTTCTATAACTTATCTGATTGGTTATAACAGTTATAACCAATCGCCATGTATCTAATGGCTGTTGCGACTTAAAATCAGTGTGCTAGTGTGGTATAAAGTATGGCGGTCAGCTCTTAATCTAGTCTGCCAACGAAAAAAACAATCAATAGCACAGCAGTTTTTATGATCCGGCTTTATCTTTGTTAGTATTTACCTCAAGCAATAGGAATAAATAGACTCATTACAGGTTAACACTAGCAACTTATAGACAGCCATTGACGAATAATAGGTAAATTTTATGGCTTTAATAGTGCAAAAGTATGGTGGTACGTCGATGGGCAGTATCGACCGTATCAAAAATGTCGCAAAGCGCGTCAAACGTTGGCACGATAATGGCCATCAGATTGTCGTTGTAGTTTCAGCCATGAGTGGTGAAACCAACCGTTTGATTGATCTGGCTCGCCAAATTAGTAGCCAACCAGATCCCCGCGAATATGATCAAATGGTCTCAACTGGTGAGCAAGTTTCTATCTCACTCTTAGCCATGGCAATTAAAGACCTTGGCGTGGGTGCTCGCTCAATGACTGGGCGTCAAGTAGCGATCAAAACGGATAACGCGCACAATAAAGCACGTATCGAGAGTATTGATGATAAAAACATACGTGAACAACTAGACGCTGATAATATCGTTATCGTGGCAGGCTTTCAAGGTATCGACGAGTATGGCAATGCTACTACCTTAGGACGCGGCGGCTCTGACACTACAGGTGTTGCGATTGCAGCTGCCTTAGGCGCAGATGAGTGTCAAATTTATACGGATGTTGATGGCGTCTATACCACCGACCCACGTGTGACCTCAAAAGCCAAAAAGCTTGAAAAGATCACCTTTGAAGAAATGCTCGAAATGGCCAGTCTTGGCTCCAAGATTCTACAAATTCGCTCTGTAGAGTTCGCTGGTAAGTATGGTGTGCCTTTACGTGTACTCTCTAGCTTTGATGAAAATACCGACGGCAGCTTTGATCAAGATTTTCAAGACAATGTCGGCACCCTAATTACAATAGACGAAGGAGACAATATGGAACAGGCAATCATCTCAGGTATCGCATTCAACCGAGACGAAGCAAAAATTGTAGTACGCGGTGTACCTGACCATCCTGGTATTGCCTCTGCTATCCTAAGCCCGATTGGTCGCGCTAACATTGAGATCGATATGATTGTGCAAAATCTTTCGGATCAGGGTACAACAGATTTTACTTTTACCGTCAATCGCACTGACTTAGACAAAACCATGAAAGTGCTAAATGATGAGGTAAAAGACGAGATTGGTGCAAAAGAGATACTAGGCAATAGCGAGGTTGTCAAAGTGTCACTGGTTGGTGTCGGTATGCGCTCACACGCAGGTGTCGCTAGCCTTATGTTTCAGACGCTTGCTGAAAACAATATCAATATTCAAATGATATCAACTAGTGAGATTAAAGTTTCGGTTTTGATTCAAGATCAACATTTAGAAAAAGCCGTTAAATCACTACATACGGCCTTTGGTCTGGACCGTGAAGACGGCGATAGCAAAATTGCGGGTTTATAAAACCAATGCAAAATACTATGGTTCGTCGATTTAGTGTTGGTTATTATTGAAACCGTTAAAACTGTAAGCCTATTTTGGTAGCATTGTTTTGACGGTTTTCAATTAAATAGCTATTTATCGTTTCTAATAAGTATTTGGTTAGGAAGGTACTTTTTATACCCTTTTTGTAATTTTAACGTTATTAACGTTGTAGTTTACCTAATAGTTTTATGAAAACCCGTGACAGCATCTGTTATGCCACCTATAATGGGGGCTCATTTGGGCTAAATGAACCTACCTATCATCATCGCTTATCGTGTAACACTTTACTTATCGTATGAGGCGCCTATATTACTTTATGGTTGTCGTACATAGGTTCCATGTCATGACGATTTAGTGATGATCTGTAATTGAGATGTAATGTAATGAGTAATAATTTTTTAATGCGACATAAGGAGTGTGACGCATGCTAATTTTGACACGCCGTGTGGGCGAGACGTTAATGATCGGTGATGAAGTGAGTGTTACTGTTCTGGGCGTTAAAGGCAATCAAGTACGTATAGGTGTCAATGCACCTAAAGATATTGCAGTACATCGTGAAGAGATTTATCAGCGTATCCAGCAAGAGCGTACAGTACAATCACAGATGCAACATCTTGAACAAGGCAATTTTGCGCCATCATTCGATGATGAAGACTACTTTAATCGTTAATTTAACCTGCTTTGAGGTCATTTACTTATGAGTATCCGCCAATCAGACGTATCGGCTTTGCTTAATGGATTGAACAAAAAAGCCATTGGATTTAATGATGTTATCAGCTTTATTGATGATTTTTATCGCTATGCACCAGTGCCATTCGTAAATGGCTTACTGCATAATGATGCTGGTGAAAATGAAGGGAGTGCAAAAGTCTTTGGCTTTGCTAGACATCATGGCTTAGATCAATTAGATACCCTAAAGCTTTTCGGTGAGCATTACGAAAAGGTACAAGCTACGCCGAATGGTACAGACCATGCTAACATTCGTAATTTTTTACATTGGGGCTGGCAGGGATTTTTAATGGAAACAAATCCACTGACATTACGTCCAAACGTAGATACTACTGCACTGTAAGCTATATAGTATCTGCCACTATAAAAAAGCCACGTTATGATGATAGCGTGGCTTTTTTATATCAAGTTGATTCAGATTGTTCAACCCAGTATTACTCAATACTATTCCATTTATAACATTACTTATCGCGAAATTTGACCGGTTGAATCGCCCCCTTAGGATTGGGCATATTAGGATAATGATGTTCATGCTCTACATCACACTCAGCTCCAACGGTTGAACCATCGTCTTTTATAGGTTTATGAATGAAGCCAGTACGCTCAGCAGGTGCTAGATGTTCGTGTTCCCAAATCATGACTGCCTGCATGCAAGTAGCACGCTGTTCAGCATTTAACTTAGTGCCATCAGCCCATTTACCTAGCTCAATAGCAACGCGGAACTTATCAACCAACTCTGAGGTTAAACTCGCTAAGATTGTTTGTTTATCCATTATATCTACTCTCTACTATTATTTTAGATACGTTTACTCGTCATCTGTAATATCATCATCACTGTCGAGACTAAATTCTTCAGCGTGGACGTTCCAGTGTAGCTTAGTACGGCAAGCTTCATAAAAGTCAAAGCCTGGAGGATGCAGCAAAGTCAGCTTATCTGGATGTTTACGAATGTATAAACGCTGTTCTTGTTCAAGTGGCATGCTCGCTTTGCCGTCTGCACTGACCATCGGCTGCGTACGATTGTCCTCATGAATGCGAATACAGACTTCGCTATTGCCACTGACTACAATCGGTCTGCTCGATAGCGTATGTGGATGCATAGGCACTAGACATATTGCATCCATACTAGGATGGATAATAGGGCCGCCACCTGACAAGGCATAAGCGGTCGATCCTGTCGGCGTTGCAGCGATTAAACCATCGCTATGCTGTCGATAAACATCTTGACCATCAATTTTCATTTGAAAATCAATCATATGTACCGATTTTCCGGCATGTAAAACAATGTCATTAAGCGCCATGTCTTCATGGATAATGTCGCGTCCTTCTCTTATCTCCATGGTCAATAAAAACCGATGGTCAAGCTGATAGTCGCCCATTAATACTTGACGCAGCTTAAAGGCAGCTTCATCAGGCTTTACATCAGCCAAGAACCCAAGTCGGCCACGGTTGACACCCAATACAGGTACACGGTAGCGCGCTAGTGCTTCAGCTGCATGTAAAATAGAACCATCTCCCCCTACTACGATGACAAGATCACAAATCTCGCCTATCAAACTACGCTTGACGATTTTGACTTTTTCTACTTCCGTCAAATCTAGAGTAGGCAAGTTAGCAGTTTGTACATCCATAATCAACATCAAACCCATATCATTGATGGTTTGTGCAATTTGAACAAGGCTTTGGGTGACGCTACGTTTACCAGCTCGGCCCATCAGACCAATACGCCTAAAAGCTGGGTTTTTTATAGCATGAAATAGCTCTGATTCGTGCAAATGCGGCAATCTTTCTGACTGCGCTGAGTTTTCCATAAAACGACTCGGTATCACTGTAAAGTACAGAGTAATGATAGCGATAAATGAGCGTTTAAACTAGCATGTTTTATCAATTATCGTTGTTAACTGTCATAATCGACCCCATATAATAACTAACGTACGCATTTTTTAGATGTTTTTTTGACTACTAAAAGTATCGTCTATATTAGTCAATAAGCGATTTAGCAGTCGCATAAAACCTCTATCTCTCATGGTGTCACGCAAACACAGTTGACAATAATAACGGTTTTGCTAAAGTAACTGACATCTGTATTATTTTATTTATATTTTTTATTAAGGATACATGTATGGCCAATCCTATTGTCAGTCGCGCAGAACTTGCGGTCGGCGGTAAGTCGATGACCGTCAAAGGTGTGGTACAAAAGACAACAATGCTATTAGGCTTGTCAGCACTCTCTGGTTTAGGCTTTTTCTTTTATGCAATTGCTGCTGGATTATCTAGTAGCTTTATCTATATGACTGCAATCGTTAGTATGTTTGCAGGTGTTGGTTTAGCGTTTTTTATGATTTTTAAGCCTCATATGGCTAAGACCCTAGCCATTCCTTATGCTTTACTAGAAGGTTTGTTCTTGGGCGGCATCTCGATGATATTTATGAGTATGTATCCAAGTGTGCCGTTGACTGCGTTATGTGCAACCTTTGTGACAGCCGCGGTTATGTTAGGTCTATATCGCTCAGGCCTAGTGAAGGTCACGGATAAGTTTCGCTCTATTATGATGTCAGCAGTTTTTGCGATTATGATCTTATACGTTGTGCAGTGGGGTTTTGTGTTGTTTGGCTCAAGCTTACCGTTTTTATTTGATGGCGGGATGATTGCTATTGGCTTTAGCTTGTTTGTCATCGTTATCGCCTCATTCAGTCTGTTGTTGGATTTTGATAACATTGAGCGCGGAGTAGCAGCAGGCGTTTCTGAAGACTACGAATGGATATTTAGTGTAGGCATTGTAGCGACTTTAGTATGGATGTATATCGAGTTCCTACGTTTGCTAAGTTATTTACAAGACTAACTAAAAGTAACGTTTTATTAAAATTATGCTTAAAAACCGCCTTTAATAACAGGCGGTTTTTTTATGGATAAAACTAATGGCTTGTTAAAACTTAAGTTGCGATGAAAGAAGCATTGTGATTGAGATTAGCAAGTCTGATAAGCTTCAAGTAACTAGATGATAACAGTTGTTATATGCAAATATAGGTTAAGCTCGTTTTAAACGCAGCGCATTTAACACCACTAATAATGAGCTTAGCGACATGCCAATAGCAGCGAGCCAAGGCGGAACATAGCCTAGCGCCGCTGGTATTAACACGATACCGTTATAAGCGAGAGCCCAGCGAAAGTTTTGTTTAATAATACGTTCGGTTTTATCAGCGATACGTTTAGCAGCAGTAATTGCATCGATTTGACCGTTCAATATGATACTGTCACTAGATACTTGTGCCAAATCTGCGGCCCCAGCAATCGAGGTCGACACGTCTGCTGCTGCCAACACAGGGGCATCATTGATACCATCGCCGACCATTAGGACGACTGCGCCTTCAGCTTGCAGTTTTTGTAAGTGGTTAACCTTATCGGTTGGCGATAAACCGTTGTAAGCAGACTGCATTCCCAAATCTTTAGCCATTACGAGCGCTTGCGGGCTTGGATCTCCTGTTAGCATCACTGACTCGATACCATACTCCTTAAGGGTATCAAGCATCGGTTTGGCATCATCACGTATCTTGTCATTGAAATAAAAACATGCCATTCCCTGCCACGTACTGCCACCGTTTGCTTGGCACGATAACACCACCGCGGAGCTGGCACGATGAGTAACTAAATTAATAATGGAGTCATCAATGGGGCTTATATGACTATCAAAATTATCGTTGACAGAACTATCGTTGACCCTATCCAAAGCGAAATCTATATGTCCAATACGGTACAATACGCCATCAATCACGGCTTCCACCCCGCCCGCTGGATAATGCTGCAAACCTTGGGTAAGTGGTAAATGCAATTGATGAGCCGCTGTTAGCAATGCATGAGCAATAGGATGACGACTGCCTACTTCTAAAGCGGCAGCAGTGGCTAAGAGACTGTTTTTTTGTGAAGCTGTCTTTGATTCATCTTTTTCATGTTGTTGTACAGAGTCTAATAGCTCAATATTCAATAAGTTTGGTTTACCATAAGTAAGTGTGCCCGTTTTATCAAAAGCCACGTGGGTGATTTCTGCTAGTGTTTGTAGCGTATGTCCACGAGTCGTCAAAAAACCATAGCTTGCCAAGCGATTGGTCGAGACAGTCAATGCAATTGGTGTGGCCAATGACAGCGCACAGGGACAGGTCGCTACTAGTACCGCTACAGTTGCCCAAATCGCTTGGCTTGGATCAACGACATACCAGCCGATAAACACCAACGCCGACAGTACTAAAATGCGCGCAACAAACCAACGTGCCAGCTTATCTGCTTGCTGAGCCAGCTTTGGCTTTTCGCTCATAGCACGGTTCATTAGCCTATCAATCAGGCCTATTTGACTGTCTGCTGGCAGTGCGGTAATCAACATCTCAAACGGCTGACTGTCGTTCTGAGCGCCGCCAATAATATAGTCACCTTGAGTTTTGGCGATCAAGTTGCCTTCACCTGTTAATAGGCTCTGAGAGACTGTAGCAGTTGGACTTAGCAAAATACCATCACTAATAATCTCGGAACCCGCCTCAACTATGATGATATCGCCCACTTGTAAACTATGAGCGGTGACCATTTGCTTTTCTTCATCTTCGTTTTGTCGTTTTAAGAGACCCAATTGTCGATTACGTGTCTGCTGCCAGTCTTTAGCAATACGCAAGGTTAGTTGCTGGACGTCGTCCTCCATGTTCTGCATAAAGTTAGGTATAGAGCTTGACGCATGCTGATTGCTTGTACCCTCAATAGTCACATTATCAATCTGCTCAGCAAGATTTTTTCCTGCTTTATTAACATCACTCTCCCCAGTCGTACTTTGCTTTAATTGCTGCAAAATACGTTCGGCAGACTCTTTGTCTTCAGCAATTTTTTGTACCAGTACCGGCTCTACAACGACTAGGTCATTTGCCATAGTAGCTGCTTTTAGACGTGCATTATGCTCAATATAACGTCCTGCCAATAAGAAGAAAATAAACATACTGACTGAGTCATAATACGTCTCTCCTTGACCAGTAACAGTGGCATAAAGACTGGTAAAGAAAGTAACAATCAAGGCAATACTAACTGGCACATCCATATTGACTTGGCGTGCACGAATCGCTGACCAAGCCGAGGTAAAAAACGGTATACCTGCATAAAAAAACACAGGCGTACTCACAAATAAAGATACCCAGCGTAAAAAGTCGCGCTGGAATATCAGCATATCGCTATACTCGCCAAAATAGATCGCTACGGCATACATCATCGCCTGCATGGAACCCAATGCTGCAATACCAAGCCTTAGTAGCATCTGATTGTTGTGACGTGCCAGCATAGCCTCATGGGTATCTTGCCGATAAGGTTTTGCTTCATAGCCGATCTCGTTAATGACAGCTAAGATACGGCTAATAGGCAGCTTGCTCTCGTCCCAAATCACTCGCATACGCTGATTGGTCAGATTTACCTGACATTTGCGAATACCATCTAACTCATCTAATCGTGATTCAATCAACCACGTACAAGCGGCACAGCGTAGATTGTTGACAGACAACTCCGCAACTGACATACCATCTTGGGCATAGACAAACTGCGACTTTATTTCGTCATTATCGTAGGCTTCAAGGCGTGTTAATTGAGTGGGTAGACTGGCTGTACGGTTGATTTCTGAGCGATCAAGGTAATACTGCTCAAGTCCAGCTTCTACAATGCTTTGAGAAGCCAGTTGACAGCCCATACAACACATCTCACGTGACTCCCCTAATATCTCAGCATGAAAGGGTGGCTGCGGTACTGGATCACCGCAATGGAAACAGTGACCGGCAAGCGGCAATACCAAACCTTCAATGATTGAGCTGTCTTCATGAGATATGATTGCGGGTATTGATGACGAGACACTAGACATAATCGTGCTTACTTCCTTTAGACATACTGCTTTACAGATATTGTGTTGCATAAATATTGCTTGATTTAGACTAAATTTAAGCTTAACAATAACCTAGCAACTATTGATAAAATAACAGCAGATAATCCATACAAAAAACACCATTTTTGGGCGTATAGGCTGTTATCCTATATGGCACTTATTAAATAAATTAAAACCTTATAGACAGTCATATATAAGCGAATGCCATATTAAAACTCATTCGTTAAATACAATATTTGCCCTACTCTTAGTTCTTTTAAACTCATATTAGTACTATTACTACGCTTTCATTAGTTCATTTATATATTGATATTCGATGTTATATCATTATACACCTTCCTAGCTAAACCCAATAAAACCTTAAGTCGATGATGATAGATTGAAAATTTTGTCAATTTGCGTCATTATGAGGCAGTTTTTTATCCCAATACGGTGCGTTATCAGTGCGAAAATCTAATCCTAAGTTACCTCAGTCTGCTGCAAGTAATCCCCCCTCGCAGCAACGCGGAATTGTATTTAGTAGTATTCTATTAATCATTGTCATCGTTGGCATGGTTTTGTTGGCGCTGTATCTGGTCAAGCTTGACCGTACTATTACTCATAAGTTTGAAGGTAAGCGCTGGGATATTCCTGCCAAAGTGTATTCGCAACCGCTTGAGCTTTATCAAGGTGCGGCAGTTGACAACAGTATGATGAAGACTTGGCTTGAGCTGCTTAATTATCGTAGCAACAAAGCCTATGATCGCACAGGTAGCTTCTATAAGTCAGGCAATAACTACTTTATTCATACGCGCGGCTTTACTTATAGCGCAAACGATATTGATAAAGAACAAGTCATCAAAATGACGATTGCCAACGATAAGATTAAGTCGATTCAGAGCACTGAACAAAATAAGACTGGCATTATTCGTCTTGAGCCTGTAAGTATTGGCGGCATTTATCCGGATAGCAATGAAGATCGCATGGTTGTCTCTTTAGATGACGTACCGCAACCATTAATTGATGCCTTAATCGCGACTGAAGATCGCGGTTTTTATGAGCACAAAGGAGTATCTATACGCGGTATCGCCCGTGCCGTGATCAACAACTTTTCTGGTGGCTCTATGCAGGGGGGGTCGACCATCACCCAGCAGCTTATCAAAAACTTTTATCTGAATTCTGATCGCACCCTTAAGCGTAAAGCCAATGAAGCACTGATGGCCGTATTACTAGAGCTGCATTATAGTAAAGATGAGATTTTGCAAACCTATCTTAATGAGATCTATCTTGGTCAAAATGGTAACCGCTCTATAAATGGTTTTGGCTTGGCAGCACAATTTTATTTTAACCAACCTCTAAATGAGCTGCGCTTGGATCAACAAGCCATGCTAGTCGGTATGGCTAAAGGGCCAAGCGTCTACAATCCTCGTCGCCATCCTAATGATTCAAAGGCACGTCGTGATGTAGTGCTCAACAATATGCTACAGATGGGTTCTATCAGTCAAGAGCAATACGATACGGCACTAGAAAAGCCTCTTGGAGTGGTAGACAAGCCTGTTGAAGGCAAAAGCCAATTTCCAGACTTTTTGGACATCGTCAAGCGCGAGCTTAATGACGTCTATTACTCTGATGACCTAAAAAACGAAGGTCTTACCATTATTAGTACCCTTGACCCTATTGCGCAATTAGCAGCCGACAAAGCGGTTGATAAAAAACTTGGCGAATTACGTCGCAACAGTAGTAAGACCAAAGACTTGCAAAGTGCCTTGGTCAGTGCCAATCCTGAAACCGGTGAGCTTGTCGCTGTCGTTGGTAGTGGTAGCGAGTTTACTGGTTTTAACCGTGCTGTTGATGCCAAGCGTCAAGTTGGATCATTGTTAAAACCTGTTATTTATATGACAGCGCTTGAAAGCGGTCGCTACAATTTAGCCAGCCCCGTCGATGATTCTCCGATTACGGTAAACTTAGGGGATGGTAGCAAGTGGAACCCTAAAAACTATAGTGGTCGTGATCATGGTTATGTTCCATTAACAACAGCACTTGCCAAATCGTATAATCAAAGCGCCGTGCGTTTGGGAATGGAATTTGGCATTGACACATTTGCCAAACAGTTACACCGTTTGGGTATTGAAGAAAAGATCCCCGCTTATCCCTCAGCGCTATTAGGCTCAGTTAACTTAAGTCCTATGGACATGCTTGGCGTGTATCAAGTCTTTGCAACTGGTGGCTTTCGCACCCCTATTCATAGTATTCGAACCGTTATTGACAATCGTGGGCGAATTTTGCAGCGTACTGGTCTGAACACTCAACGTAGCATACCACCTGAAACCAATTACTTAACCAACTACGCCTTACAAGAAGTGGTCAAAAACGGTACTGCCAAACGTGCCCAATCACTTGGTAGCAATTTAAACCTAGCGGGTAAGACTGGGACGACCAATGACTACCGTGATGCCTGGTTTGCAGGCTATAGCGGCAACTATGTGAGCGTCGTCTGGGTTGGACGTGACGACAATAAACCAATTGGGCTTAGCGGTGGTACTGGAGCACTGCCAGTATGGGTTGATTATATGAATCGTATAAAATTGACGCCTGTCGCGATGCCAGAGCCTGAAGGAATTGAATGGTTATGGCTTGAGAATAACACTGGCAAACTATCTAATGAGCGCTGCGCCTCGGCTCGATATTTACCAGTCATGTCGGCACATTTGCCAGAAGAAGCGAGCAGCTGTGCGATCTCTTTGTATCAGCAGGAGCAAGCACGTGGTCAAATACAATGGGAAAATGAGCAAGGATCGATCAATCAGCAGCGTCAGCGTGAAGGTCTAAATATACCAAACAGTGAGATAATCGAGCCAACTGACGAAAATGGTGATAACGATACTCAAAGACGTACGGATACTTGGTACGATCGAGCTCTTGAGTGGTTCTAGTAAAATATCTGATAAGCTGTTGATTCATACTGTTGGTTAAAATGACACAGAATAAGGGGTTTGATATGGCGGTATTTATGCAACATCAGTACTTGGTAGTACAGAACAAAAGCTACAAAAGTCTCAGCAGATCTTTATTGCTAACAAGTGCGCTCATCAGTACTTTGATGTTGAGTGCTTGTCAAACGACATCATCGCTACCTAGCAACACTGCTACGGTGATAACCAAAACGCCTGTGACTGTAGCACCTACCACAACTAAAACACCGTCTGATATTCAAAATCGTCCTGATGGTACAAATATCTACCAAACCAAACCATATATACCGCCTACTGATGCTACGCCAAAGAATAATACTTACTCAGAAAACACCTCAGACGCTAACAACCCTTTAACACAGCAAACACAGGTCATAGAACAACCAGAAATCATATTTAACGAGCCTGTATATACTCCCCCGCGTGACGATTATATGATCTCGCAGCCCCCTACTGCACCGTCACATAACGAGCTATTAGAGCAGGCGCGTCAGAATTCAAAACAAAAAAGCCGTCAACCTACTGATAATCAAAGTAACTTGCCAGCTTTTCGCAATCTCATGCAAACTGGTACTAGTCATTTAAAATCAGGCAATCTAACGTCTGCTGAGAACAGCTTTACCCGTGCGCAGCGTTTAGCACCGAGATCATCAGCAGTATACTTTTATCTATCACAAGTAGCCCTAAAAAAAGGGCAACCGCGTAAAGCTGAGGCCATGGCGCGGCGTGGTCTGACTGTTTCTGAAGATGCCAATCGCCGGCGTTCATTATGGCAGCTTATCCTACGCTCAGGTCAACAACAAAACAATTCGCGTGTTGTTCGTGAAGCGCAACAAGCACTTAAGTAATTTTGAGCTACTTTTACATAAAGTACAGTAGCTTACATTTGTTTTACTCACTTTAATCTAATCAAAGGTATCTTTATGGCATGGCAACAACTGCACCTCCAGTGTGAAAAAGCAAACGTCGAACTTGCAGAAGCACTGTTGTTAGAGGCAGGCGCACTATCTATCGCGTTAGACGACGCAGGTGATCAACCCTTATTTGAGCCATTGCCTGGCGAATCACCTTTGTGGGATGACGTAATACTAACCGGCCTTTTTGACGCTACTACCGAAGACGGCAGTCGACAGGCCGTTGAGCAGCTCAGTCATGATATTGCAGCACAAATACAAGCCAGTCGCATTTGGTTGACAGCAGTTGACGATAAGGACTGGGAACGTGAATGGATGACTCATTATCATCCAATTGAATGCGCTAACAACCTATGGATTGTGCCTAACTGGTTAACGCCACCCGACGCTGATGCCACTAATATTGTTATGGATCCAGGACTTGCCTTTGGCACAGGTTATCACGCCACTACGCGTCTATGTCTAGACTGGCTAACCGAGCAAGACTTAGAGAATAAAGTAATAATAGATTATGGTTGCGGCTCGGGTATATTGGGCATTGGCGCGTTGTTATTAGGTGCCAAACACGTCTACGCAGTCGATATTGATCCACAAGCAGTTCTAGCTACGAACCAAAACGCTGCACGCAATAAGGTTGATGGACAATTGCAAGCATTTTTACCAGAAGCGTTTGCAGATTATTGCGCGCAGCACGATATTATTCCAGTGGATGTTATTGTTGCCAATATTTTAGCGAAACCTCTTATTAGTCTCGCTCCCTATTTTGCAACTTTAATGACACCTAAAGGACGCATAGTGTTAGCAGGATTAATTGAGTCTCAAACCGAGCAAGTTGCAGAGGCTTATCGTCCTTACTTTGACCTCGATTCTAAACATGCTTTCACTTCTCAAGAAGATCAACATTGGCAACGTTTGTCAGGAGTATTTACACAATAGCAATAAAAAATAGTTTTATTTACACACTAGCAACAATTTATTACATCTGTTACGATAGGTAATTGGTTGGATTTTGCAAATGCAATACTACTCCCTATTGTCTATCGTGCTACAGATATCTCAAATAAGACAGTTTTTGGTGAGTGAGTATATGGTGATTATTACTGTATTTCTTTGGACTCAATTACATGACTACGCTTATCAAAACACAATGTCCTTCTTGTCAAGCCTACTTTAGTTTACCACAAACTTTATTAAATGAGCTGGATGCCAAAGTACGCTGCAAACGCTGTCAGCAGATATTTTTGATCAATGAAAACCTTGTGGTTTCTGGTGATGAGCCTTCAGGTATCAATAGCACCTCTACTTTCAACCAAAAAAATAAGCATAATAACGCGCAACGAAAGGATGATGACTTTTTATCTTCTGACACGCTTATCTATGATGATATGCCTATTGATGATCTTGAATCGCCAAACTCAGCACACAATTCATTGGATGAGATGAGCGCTTGGTCTTTTGATTTGGACGCTACGCAAATATCATCAACGCATCAAAACTCTGCAAACGCAGCTGATAAATCAATAGCCACTGCAGATAGCGACGCTTTCATTGATCATGATATCTATAACGAACCAGAAAACATGTTTGAAGAAACAAATAATGCTATAAACACCATGTCTCGATACGACAATGTTTCAGTCCCTATTGATACTTCTAACAGAAATACTAATAATGATAATGCATGGCTCGAAAAACTTCTTGAAGAGCAAAACCATAAAACAGACGTTATAGAACCTGGTACTGATTTATCACAATTGCTGGTGAGTATGGGCGTACCACTGAGAGATCAATTTCAAGCTACTCCTAAGCGCGCAAGCAAAGTTCAGTCACGTATTTATCCAGTACAATCTCGTGTACAAACATCCATCGCTTCGTTACTGTGGCTGGCCGGCTGTTTGGTGTTGATAATGCTATTGTTTGCACAATATGTTATTTTTAATTTAGACAATCTAGTCAAAAATCCAATGTATGCAGAGCGCTTACAAGCAGTTTGCGCTATTGCCGCTTGTAGTCTACCCACTGCTGATATGACAGCTTTTGATATCGTTGACGTGATTTATCGGCCTAGTAAGGTAAATGCTGCTGATGGGTTTACCGATATAGCAGCTACCCTGGCAAATCAAAGCACAAAATCTCAGTTATTACCCAATCTAAAAGTCAGTATCTATAGTAATGACGATGTTATTGGAGAGTTCATTGCCATGCCAAAGGACTATCTAGTCAGCAAACAAAACCTACTCTCTGCTGAACAAAACAAACCCTTTATGTTTACCGTCCCTGTGGTCAATGATGAGATTAATAAAGTAATTATTGATCCTATTTATTAATCTTTTATGCCTGCCTGTCTCTAACCTGATGTTTACATTGATATGCAGTTTGACACCCAGTTAGCCTTTTATTTATAACCTTTGTCGTATGACAATATTTAAGGACATTATCTTATGGCACACTCAGTTCCTCCTACTGCCAACCATCTTGCCCACCATCATGATCATCTTCGCGAGTCTGATAATCAAGATAGCATTCAGCAGCCAACAATGGACGCACAAAGCAGCTCAAACAATGACTTGTATGGCAACTCAGAGCTTGCTCCAGTCAATGCACCCTTGCGAGTACATGTCGAACGTGTCGTACGTGAATACTTTGCTGCTTTGGAGGACGAGATGCCAACAGACTTTTATGAGCTTATCTTAAGAGAAGTAGAGCTACCTTTGTTAACAGTCGTGCTTGAACAAACTCGTGGCAATCAAACCAAGTGTGCTCAAATCTTGGGTCTCAACCGTGGCACATTACGTAAGAAACTAAAAATTCATAATTTAATGTAGTTGGTTGTATAGAAGTTAGTATTTATGCTCTAAAATGATATTGAGTTTTGTGTAAATGAGTCAGATGTTTTATTATAGGCATCGTGATTATTAGGGTGTTTTTAAGGTTAGACGGTATATAGCTGACTGCAG
The DNA here is from genome assembly GCF_052259005.1 of Psychrobacter sp. 1Y10. Lineage (NCBI taxonomy): Bacteria > Pseudomonadati > Pseudomonadota > Gammaproteobacteria > Moraxellales > Moraxellaceae > Psychrobacter > Psychrobacter sp. 1Y10. The sequence continues at coordinate 210,620 of NZ_JBQQES010000003.1, forward strand.
ATACGCTGTTATAACCTTAAAGCTTCACTTCATGCTGTTAATATCACGCTTTATCATTATTGTATAAGGCAATTTATAGATTAAATGTAATTGTATCTGTGATTGCTACTACTATCTTGCCGGACGTTTTGTCGGGCTTTTTCTATGGAATCGTTTTTATGGCTACCAAACCGTTTGCTCTACTCTCAGTCTCTGATAAATCTAATATCATAGAATTTGCTCAAGGGCTTATTCAGTCAGGATTTGACTTATTATCCACTGGTGGTACTTATCGGTTGCTCAAAGAGCATGATGTGGCGGTAACTGAAGTATCAGATTATACTGGTTTTCCTGAAATGATGGATGGCCGTGTTAAAACATTACATCCAAAAATTCATGGCGGTATCTTAGGTCGCCGTGGTACAGACGATACAGTAATGAATTCACATAGCATTGATCGTATCGATTTGGTCGTGGTTAATCTGTATCCATTTGCTGAAACGATTGCTCGTGCCAATGTCACTATGAATGATGCTATTGAAAACATCGATATTGGTGGTCCAACTATGGTACGTGCCGCTGCTAAAAATCATGCTCATGTAGGTATCGTAACTGACCCAGCTGATTATGAGCGTGTGCTTACCGCTTTAGGTGACGGCACGGAGCTGACAACGGCTCTACGCTATGACTTAGCTGTCAAAGCGTTTGAACATACGGCACAATATGATGGTATGATCGCCAACTTCCTAGGCAGCCGTGTCAATGATACTCAAGAGCCTGAAAGTTTTCCGCGTACCTTTAATGTGCAGTTTGAAAAAGCACAAGACCTACGTTACGGTGAAAACCCTCATCAAAATGCAGCCTTCTATACCGAAAACCAGTCTTTAAAAAGCCAGCAAGCTTCTATTGCTACTGCAAAGCAATTACAAGGTAAAGCGCTCTCTTATAACAATATCGCTGATACTGATGCAGCTCTTGAGTGCGTTAAAGCTTTTAATGCATCTGCTTGCGTCATCGTAAAGCACGCTAATCCTTGCGGCGTAGCAGTGGATCAAGACCAGGTCGCAGCTTATAAGACAGCATTTAGCACAGACCCTGAGTCTTCTTTTGGCGGTATCATTGCTTTTAATCGTCCATTAACCGTGGCGGCTGCTAAAGCTATTATTGACAACCAATTCGTTGAAGTCATTATCGCCCCAAGTATTGAAGACGGCGTGCTTGAGACAACTGCGACTAAGAAAAACGTACGTGTATTGGTTTGCGGCGAGTTGCCAGCGCCGGCTCAGCGTGACTCTCAACTTGACTATAAGCGCGTCAACGGTGGTTTACTCGTACAAGAGCAGGATTTAGGTTTGATTACGGCTAATGATCTAAAAATCGTTACCGATGTTCAACCAACTGAAGCCCAAATCGCTGACTTGCTGTTTAGCTGGAACGTTGCAAAGTATGTCAAATCCAACGCTATTGTTTATGCCAAAAATCAGCGTACTATTGGTGTGGGTGCAGGTCAAATGAGCCGCGTCAACTCAGCTCGTATCGCAGCTATCAAGGCGGAGCACGCTGGATTGGTTACTGAAGGAGCTGTCATGGCATCAGATGCTTTCTTCCCATTCCGTGACGGTATTGATAATGCTGCAGAAGTAGGTATTTCAGCGATTATTCAGCCTGGTGGCTCTATGCGTGATGATGAAACCATTGCTGCAGCAAATGAGCACGGCATTGCCATGGTCTTTACTGGTATGCGCCATTTCCGCCACTAGTACTCAGCCAGTTAGTATTTATTTATCATCCATCAAAAAAGCCACTGTATAGTACAGTGGCTTTTTTATTCAGTAAATCTCGCCCATCTTTTAGCCATTCTTAATCGCTAAAACTAAAGCCATGATACTTTTATTGACTTTGTGCGCCGGCTATATTGGCTTCATTGATTTCAACTTTATATACTAAGCGCAGATAATCTAAATAATCTTGTAGCTGATCTTGACCTAGATTGTCGCGAATGATACGTGCGGTTTGGGCTTTTTCTATATCCGATAACTGTGATTGTTGTTCAGTTTCGATGCGATTGCCAACTATCACACTAGCGCCTATCTCAGTCTCGCTAGCTAACGCTACAACCCCATCTTTAGGCGCTTGCTGACTGAATGCTAAACTGCGTTCTTTATTGGTCAATAACGTTGTTTGACGATTCACTTGACCTAATGCTTGAAAGTTTACTGGTTGCTCATTAATATCAGCCACAGTCTTAATACCAGCAGCTAATTGTTTAGCGTCTTCAAGAGCCATAGCACTGGCTTTTTGTTGACGTAGCTTTTGCGTGATTATCGGTGTTGCTGCTGCAAGCGTAAGAGTCTGAGTAGGACGATAGTTACTTGGTTGTACCCACGCCGTACCATTACCGACCTCAATCCCGGCTGTTACTGCTTGATCTTGAATAGTAAACTCATCAAACGCCTGTTTAATAACAGCAGGTTGCGACAACACTGAGGTGTTATTTTCTTTACGATAATCTTTAATATTTTTCAATGCCACATTTTCTTGCTGCGCAATATCTTCGATACTAAAACCATCAGCTGCCAAGTCATTAATCGCCGTTACTTTATCAGCATAAATAGATTGACGTTTATATTCTTTTGCCTTGATTGTTAGCTCGTCACGCATGCTTTCTAGGCTTGGTATTTTGCTACCATTGTCTTCTGTTACCGTAAATATCTGATAACCAAAACTGGTTTTGATAGGTGGTGTAACATCACCAACACTCAAACCTTGTAATGCTGATTCAACAGTGGCAGCATCGTTGCCGAATACTGAGGCATTAAACAGTCCAATATTACCACCACTTGCTCCTGATGGATCGTCTGACTCTGACTTAGCCAATGTTACAAATGACTCACCTTTATCAAGACGGGCTTTAACATCGCTGGCGCGTGCCTTTGCATCATCACCAGTCAATAAGATTTGGCTAATCTTACGTTCGTCGACCACAGCAAGACCTTGCTTATAGCTTTCATATTGCTGTTGCAGCTCTTCTTCTGTCACTGTATCAACTTTGATCATCGCTGGGCTCAGCTGAATGTACGCCAAGTCAACCATCGCATCACTTTTTAGCGTTTCTTTATTGGCATCATAGTAGGCTTGAATATCGTTTTCGCTAAGCTTAACTTGCTGCTGATAGTCTTGCCAATCAAAGCGGTGCAGCCAAATATCACGCGATTCTAGCTGCAAATCAATCAATTGATTTACCGCTTGCATAGGGTAAATGGCAGTACCAACGATACTAGCATTGAGCTGGTCAAGACTTAGTTGATTGCGAAATTCAGCAAAAAGTTGGTTTTTATTCATGCCACGTTGACGTAAAAAGTTTGAAAACTGAGCATTAGAAAACTCACCATTTTCATCTTTAAAAGCTTCCTCTTGACGTAACAGACGATTAATCGTTTCATCTGATACTGTCATACCTAGCTTGCCAGCTTGCTGCTCAAGCAAAGTACGATCAATCAACCCTTTTAACACTTGCTCATGTAATACGTCTTCATTTAATAAGCTTGCATCATCAATTTGGTCTAAAATCTCAGAACGTCTATTGTTGACTGCGTTCTGATACTCTGATAAGCCTACACTTGCTTCACCTACTTGAGCAACTTGATTGGGGTCAACATTACCCTGAAAGTAGCTTTCAATGCCCAATAAAGCAAGTGGCGATAAGCATAGAATCAATAAAATGCGACCAGGCCAGCTTTTTAAAAAATCGCGCAATTTATCCATAGTTATTTCTACTTTTAACTCATATTGATGATGAACCATTGCAACACTGTCGATGACATGTAAAACAATGAAATGATAAATGGTATGTGTGTTATTTGAAACTGATAAAATCGTAATTCAATAAAGCAATATCGTTACGCGCGCCCTATGATACGTGAATTTTGGTCTATACTCAAAATATTCCAAGCTTGTACGGCACAAATTTTAGCAATAAAAAAAGCACCTTTGTTTAAAGGTGCTTTTCATTGCTTGCTTTGCTATTAAAGATTAAACAACAAATATAAAAAACAAGCCAATATTCGCCTAGTTTAAGCGCTCTTTTAAGTTTTTACCAGCTTTAAAGCTTGGTACTTTACTTGCTGGAATGCTTAGCTCTTCACCTGTCTTAGGATTGCGGCCAGTACGAGCTTTACGGTCTTTTACGCTAAATGTACCAAAACCGACCAATGAGATGCTTTCACCAGCTTCTAGAGCTTCGCCAACGCTTTCCATAACGGCGTTCAATGCATCACCAGCTTGAGTTTTGTTTAGACCACTTTTATCTGCGATGCTATCAATTAATTCTGACTTATTCATAAAATTTCCTTCAAGTTTAAGGGCTGAAATAAACGCTAACGTCCGGCATTGTATCGCTCTCACATGATATAAGCAATAAAAACCATTTTAGACGCTTTTGTTTGCAGGTTGCGCGTTATTAACGTCTTTATATCAAGGCAACAAAAGGAGCGCAAGCGATTTTACATTTTTTCGCTTGCGAAACTACGTATTTGACACTTAACGTTACGCAAATCTCCTGTAACTCTTTATTTGATGTATAAATTTGCTTTAAAAATACTACTTATAAAAGAATGGTTTAGTAGACTTCTAATGTAATTTTCGTACTCTACAATACAAACTTTACTAAAAAAGTGTCGCTTTTAATATAATTTAAATGGTTAACTCAACGTTAAAGGTAGAAATTCATCTTATACAATGATTCTTTATGACCACATAAGACTATTGATTGATAGCCAACAACGTTAGTATAGTTTTTAGCGGCTTGTATTATCATTCTATTAATGCTTATCAATTTACTGTTTGCTGTTAGTTCATAGCACAACAATTTATTAACTGACATAGAGATACATTACTTTTTATGATGAAAACGTTATGATAGCTGTCGCATAGTATGTTATAAAAAACCGAACTATAATCAATCCTATGTTTGCAAACATTCATTGTTACTTATATTTTATGTTTTCTTTTAACCTGCCCAATAAAATGGATTACTTACATGAAGCGTACTACATTGTCTCACTCTCTTCTTAATATCATTTTAGTGTTCATTGAGTCAGCATTGACCCTGTTGCTACGTCTAGATCCTGAGCTACGTAAAGCTGCCTACCCACTTGCTAAACAGGGCACTTTGGTTTGTCTGCGCCTCTATTTACCTCATGTAGAGGTTTTTGCAACTTTTAGCTACAAAGGTGTGTTACTCGACGCTCAACTACCTGTTGATCGTAGTGAGCCTGACGTCGTTATCAACGCTTATAGTATTCAAGTGTTGAATGCTCTTACCTCACACGACAGTGAAACAACTGAAAAATTACAAATGCGCGGTGAAGCCATTCAAGTGCAACTGGTTAAGCAGTTTATCACTCAGCTAGGGCTAGGCAGTTTGATCCAAGGTATCGTAAAAAAATTCAAAGGCGGCAGTACTAAGAAAAAGCCTAGTACAGAGGAGATGGAAGAAAAGAAGCATAATTATAAAATACGTATTGCAGAACAACAGACTCAAATAAATACGTTGACCATAAAAAATCGCGAGTTTGAAACAACAGTAAAAGAGCTACAAAGTAGACAAAAAACGCTTACCATTGTATCAGTTGTAGCGACTATCATCGCGATCGGTGCCATCATTGCTTTATTAATGAATTGATCTATTTAGCTTTGCTCTTGTTAAACAACGACACTTAATGACGCTACAGAGCTGTCGTTAAGTGTTCTACTCTTACTGTTCCCCTCTTTGTTATGTCTCTTTTTAAGTCTTAAGTTTACCGATTACTTTTATTAATAACCGTGATAGATAAGATTAACCATACTAAGACACTTTAATCTTGACTAAATTACTCAGGATTAAGTATAATAACTCTATCACAGCACATATCTGGTTAATCATTTGTTGTTTGATGGTGCTAGCATTTAATCTGTTTAGTATCGCCATGATGTAAGTAGTCTTACATTAATTTTATTAATCAATATGCTTAAGCTCGTTATTAAATTTGGCTTATAACTGATCAGCTTGGAGATATTTTATGCGTTTAACTACTCGAGGTAGGTACGCCGTTACCGCTTTATTAGATCTGGCTTTACAGACTAGTCAGCAAGACAGCGCTGTGTCCTTATCTGATATTGCAAAGCGACAGTCTATCTCTATCTCCTATCTTGAACAGCTGTTCTCCAAACTTCGTAAACGTGGCTTGGTTACTAGTATCCGCGGCGCGGCAGGTGGTTACCATTTGGCAAAACCTTTAGATGAAATAGACGTGATGACCATCATCTCTGCTGTTGATGAATCTGTTAACGCGATGCAGTGTGAAGGACGCGGTGATTGTCAAGGCGGTACAATGTGTTTGACCCATGATTTATGGTGTGCATTATCAAATCATATAGAACAGTACTTGAAAAATATAACATTAGCGCAATTATTAGATATGGAAAACGTGCAGTCAGTATCAGAACGTCAGCATACCTCTACTAAAGAGATTTCCTTAAAAGACATTAATACTATTACTTTATCGACCAGCGAGGCAAACCCAGCATGAGCCAACATAACACCCTTATATATTTAGATTATGCCGCTACTACGCCAGTTGCTAAACCAGTAGCTGCTAAGATGAGCGAGTATCTGACTGTAGATGGCATCTTTGGTAATCCAGCCTCGCGCTCACATGGCTATGGTTGGCAAGCAGAAGAAGCGGTAGAGACTGCTCGTGGGCAAATAGCTGAAGTAATCAATGCTGATCCGCGCGAAATCGTCTTTACTTCTGGTGCAACAGAATCTGATAACCTAGCAATCAAAGGTGCAGCACATTTTTATCAGTCTCGTGGTAAGCATATTATTACAAGTAAGATTGAGCATAAAGCAGTATTAGATACTTGCCGTGAGCTTGAGCAAGAAGGTTTTGAGATCACGTACCTTGAGCCGCAAGCAAGTACTGGTCTCATTTTGCCAGAGCAAGTTAAAGAAGCCCTTCGTGACGATACCATCTTAGTATCACTTATGATGGTAAATAATGAGCTTGGTACGATTACCGATGTTGCTGCTATTGGTGAGATTACGCGTGACGCAGGTGTTATTTTCCATGTTGATGGTGCTCAAGCTGTCGGCAAGGTAGTGATCAACCTTGAAGAGATGAAAATTGACTTGATGAGTTTTTCTGGTCACAAAGCATATGGTCCTAAAGGCATTGGCGCATTATTTGTTCGCCGTAAACCGCGCATTCGCCTAAAAGCAGAGCAGCATGGTGGTGGTCATGAGCGTGGTATGCGTTCAGGTACATTACCGACGCATCAAATTGTCGGTATTGGTGCAGCATTCGCTTTAGCTAATGAGCGTTATGAAGAGGATCATGCGCACGCAGCCAAACTACGTCAAAAGCTTTGGGATGGCCTACAAGATATCGAAGAGATTTACTTGAATGGCGATTTAGAACACAGTGTTCCTAACATCGTAAATATCAGCTTTAACTTTGTTGAAGGCGAATCACTGATGATGTCATTGAAAGACTTAGCGGTATCATCTGGTTCAGCCTGTACATCAGCGACGCTTGAGCCATCTTATGTGCTACGTGCAATTGGTCGTCCAGATGAGTTAGCTCACAGCTCGATTCGATTCAGTTTTGGTCGTTATACGACTGAAGAAGATATTGATACTGTGGTTAAGCAAATGCATGAAGCGGTTGATAAGCTGCGTGCCCTATCGCCACTTTGGGATATGTATCAAGAAGGTGTTGATTTAGATTCAGTTGAGTGGGCAGAACATTAATATTTGGTAAGATATATTTAATGAATTAGATAATAATATGGTTATAAAATATAGCCATTTAGTGAGAAATCAGACAATTATAAATAACGTTTTTATATGAAGTGTTTGACCCCAATTATCGATGAGTAGTTAAACCTTTCAATGTTAATAAATAACTACTCATCATCTAACTAGGAGAAAACCCCATGGCCTATAGTGACCAAGTTATTGATCATTACGAAAATCCACGCAACGTTGGCAATCTTGATAAAAATGCCAAAAACGTTGGAACTGGCATGGTCGGTGCCCCAGCTTGTGGTGATGTGATGCGTCTACAAATTCAAGTTGATGATAAAGGTATCATTGAAGACGCTCGCTTCAAAACTTATGGTTGCGGCTCAGCTATTGCGTCAAGCTCACTCGTTACTGAGTGGTTAAAAGGCAAAAGTTTAGATCAAGCTGGCGAAATTAAAAATATGGATATTGCTGAAGAATTGGCATTGCCACCAGTAAAAGTTCATTGTTCTGTGCTTGCAGAAGATGCTATTAAAGCTGCCATAACCGATTATAAAGGTAAGCATGGTACTGCCAAAGTAGCAGAAGAAGCGACAAGTTAAATCTGATAGCATACACAATGTATGCTGTTAGCACTGCTGTAGTAGTGTGAGTTGCATTACTAATAACGCTTAGAGGTGACAATGATGCTTATAGGTGCTTGTCACCTTTTATTTTTAAAAGTCATTAGATTGTGATGAGTTTATTGATATGACCATACATTTATAGTGGTTGTTATCAATGCATAAATTACCATATTGTATAAGTTACTATATTGTTAGTCGTCATCAAATTTAATAGTAAATAGGAGTTGGCATGATTGAGATGACAGAACGCGCCGCTCAGCATGTTCGAGATTTTTTGGATAATCGCGGCAAAGGTGAAGGTATTCGAGTTGGTATTCGTACAGCTGGTTGTTCAGGCCTAGCCTATGTTTTAGAGTTTGTAGATGTACCTGATGATAACGATACACGCTATGAAAGTCGCGGTGTCAGCATTTTTATTGATCCTAAAAGCTTGGTTTATTTAGACGGCTTATTGATGGATTATGAAAAGGAAGGCTTGAACGAAGGCTTTAAATTTACCAACCCCAATCAAAAAGGCGAATGTGGCTGCGGGGAATCCTTTACTGTTTAAAATGTACGATTACGATATTGAGCAAGTAGCAGCATCTTGATGTAAATGTTGCAAAGTTAGTATTGGCCATTAAGCCTCATATAAGTATGTATTTACAATATTCAGTTAAGCAAAGACCTGAAAAACAAACAGAACAGCAAGGCGCATAATATGACAGATGTCACTTTAGAAGCTCAGTTTGATAACTTTTTTGCTCTATTTGAGCATCCTGTACAGTTTGAAGTCGATCAAGATAGCCTTGATCAGCGTTTACGTTTACTACAAAAGCGTTATCATCCAGATAATCTTTCTGTTAATGGTAAAGAGAGCGTAACAGATACCGCGCAAGCAAAGCAACAATCTGAGCAGGCATCAGCCTTGATCAATCAAGCTTATCAAACCCTTAGTGCTCCTGATAGTCGTGCCAGCTATTTACTTGATATGGCTGACCAAGCACAGAATGTAGAACACTCTATTGCTGATTTGGATTTTTTAGAAGATGCGATGCAGATGCGTATTGATTTAGATGAAGCCATCGAAGATAAAGATCGTGCGACATTACAACAACTGCATCCGCAAATCATAGAGCGCTTAGCGCGTCAATCTAAACGTTTTGAAGAAGCTTATGAAAGTGAAGACTGGCAGACTGCCATTGATGCCACACAAAAGCTGAAGTTTTTGGTCAAATTAAATGCTGATGTGACGATCGGTCTTGATGAAGTAGCGAGCGCTGAACACTCAGATGATGATGACCTATATGTTTAAACTTGACGTATGAGTATTACACTCTATATGTATGGTCAAAATATTACTAACAATATTTTCTTATTTTAAGCGCTATTTTCTTCTATTGTAGAGTAAGACTTTAGCCGTTAAACTATCGTCGCCTGCATACTACATTTGCTTCATTTTACTTATCTATTTTATCTTTGAGTTATTTTATGTCTTTATTGCAAATTGCCGAACCCAATCAAAGCGCCCAACCTCACCAACATCGTTTTGGTTTAGGAATTGATCTTGGTACCACACGCTCACTGGTCGCTGTGGTACGTTCAGGCAAAGCGCAAGTCTTAGAGGCAGCTACAACGACTGATACTTTATTACCTTCTGTAGTTTATTATCCAAGTACAGGTAACCCCCTTGTCGGTTACGACGCTCTAGCGCACTTAGCAGATGATCCAAAAAATACGATTGTTTCAGCTAAACGTTTTATGGGCCGTAGCCAAGCTGATATCAAGTTCTCTCATCCTTATGAGCTGTCTGGTCACAAAGATGATATGCCAACGTTTGTCACCGCTCAAGGTGAGGTCTCTCCTGTTGAAGTATCAGCACGGATTTTAGCGGCTCTTGAACAGCGAGCTACGAGTGCCCTACCTATAGATAGTGTAGAAGGTGCTGTGATTACCGTGCCTGCCTATTTTGATGAAGCGCAGCGTCAGGCGACCAAAGATGCGGCACAAGCGGCTGGTATTAATGTACTGCGTTTATTGAATGAACCTACCGCTGCTGCAGTTGCATATGGTCTCGACAAACCCGCTGAAGACTCTGTTAATAGCGAGACTAAAGAAAACTACTACTTAATTTATGATCTTGGTGGTGGCACTTTTGATGTGTCTATTTTAAAGCTTAATGATGGTGTCTTTGAAGTATTAGCAACGGGTGGTAACAGTGCCCTAGGCGGTGATGATATTGATCGTTTGGTGACCAATTGGCTCATCAAACAAGCAAACGTCGATCCTAAAGACGTCAGCCCTCATGATAAATCAATACTTGCGCAGCAGGCTAAAGCCTACAAGCAAGCGCTAACTGATGCCAAACAAGTCGATATTGACATTATTGTCAATGAGCAGTCTTATCAAGGCGTACTGCGTCATGAAGACTTAGTCGCCATCGCTAACCCTGTTAGTCGCCGTACATTAAGCGTGTGTGAACAAGTACTGCGTGATGCAAAGCTATCTAGCACTGATTTAGATGAAGTAATTTTGGTGGGCGGCTCAACCCGTATGCCTGCTATCCAAGACGTTGTGGCTGAGTTTTTCAATAAGCAGCCACTTTGTCGCCTAAATCCAGATGAGGTCGTTGCCTTAGGTGCGGCTCAGACAGCGCATCAACTGGTTAGTGGTGATAGTGATGACCATTTACTATTATTAGATGTGACACCATTATCGCTTGGTCTTGAAACCATGGGCGGTTTGGTTGAAGTATTAATCCCACGTAATACCCCTATTCCTGTTAAAAAGCGTCAAGTGTTTACCACTTATCAAGACGGACAAACGGGCATGGTTGTTCACGTAGTACAAGGTGAGCGCGAAACAGTAGAGAACTGCCGTTCACTGGGACGTTTTGAGCTATATGGCATTCCGCCAATGAAAGCAGGTTTTGCCCGTATTGAAGTGACTTTTAGTATTGATGCTAATGGACAGTTGACAGTTAGTGCACAAGAAACCACAACAAAGACAGAGAGTCAGATTGAGATTGTGCCTTCTTATGGATTATCAGATGAGCAAAAAGAGCAGCTTTTGACTGCTGGATTTAAGCATGCAGAAGAAGATAAAAACGCTCGTTCTTTAATTGAGACTAAAGTAGAAGCTGAGCGCGAAGTGCTCGCGCTACAATCCGCCCTGAACGAGTTTGCTGCTTTATTAACATCGGAGGAGCAGCAGTCCCTTGCTAAGCATATTCAAGGGTTACAAACGGCCCTTGAAACTGACGACTTATCAGTTATCGAGAGAGAACAAGCTTCACTTAAACCGCACAGCGACGCTTTTGCTGCTCGTATTATGAATCAGAGTGTCAAAGCCAGCATGGCAGGTACAAGTGCTCAGGACTGGTAATAGCTACACTGATGACTATAAATCAATAAGTATAATTCATTTAATATAATATATTTATACGTTATAACATTTCATTTTTAGATTTTTAATCGATTAGTATTGGACAGACAATTTATGCCAAAGATTACTGTACTACCCCATCACGAGATTTGCCCTGAAGGTACTGAGGTCGAGCTTCAATCTGGTGATAACTTATGTAAAGCCTTGCTTGAAAAAGGCGTTAAGATTGAACATGCTTGTGAGATGTCAAAAGCATGTACGACCTGTCATGTCGTGGTTCGTAAAGGATTTAATAGCTTAGAAGAAATGGATGATATTGAAGCCGACTTGTTAGATCGTGCTTGGGGACTGGAACCTGATTCACGCCTGTCTTGTCAGGTGATGCTTGATGAAGAAGATTTAACCATAGAAATTCCCAAATATACGCTTAACCATGCTAAAGAAAATCATTAAAGAATAAGCATAAAGTTTTTCTACACTAAAAAGCCAGCTATTAAAATATAATAGCTGGCTTTTTGTTTGGATGAAAAGCTAGTAATCTTCGTTCATTGTGTTGATTAAAAAAACTGCCCCAGTTATCTTTTACTTATTGATTAAAGAATGCTCTTTTTCTTCCTTTTCAATACGTTCAAGTGCGAAGTTCAGTTTGCTTTTAATCTCTTTATAATCATAATTTTGCATGTCTTTAAAATTTAAATGTAGATTAAAGCCAGGTAGAGTATGATCCACCCACTTAGATAAGCGGCCTTTATTAGCGTCAGGGTCTAATACTTGCCAAGCATTGATACTACTATCAAAACCTTTTAACTGATAGGTGCCAGCATATTCGCATTCGTAATCGTGGCAGACATAATCATAAGTCCTTTGACTAATAAGAATATCTCCCTTTCCTGCTATCGATTCAAGACGAGATGCAAGATTTGCCTCTTTACCAATGATAGTATAGCTCATGCGACTATTACTGCCAAAGTTCCCTACATGACAGTAACCGGTGGTAATCCCAATGCGTACATACAGTCCTTCAAAGCCCATCAAACGCCATTCCTGACGTAAACTGCGCATTTCTCGGCGCATATCAATTGCCATGGCCACGCAGTCCAATGCATCTTGCCGCGTCCCTCGACTGTTGGGTTCACCAAAAAAACATATCATACCATCACCAACAAACTTGTCTAGCATCGCGCCGTGTTTGTTGGCAATAACTGTCATACATTTCATATAAGTATTTAAAATATCAGCTAGGTTATCAGAGCTTAGACTGTCAGACAGCTCAGTGAATCCAGCGATGTCTGAAAACATGATCGTAAGTTTCGCTCGTTTATTATTCACATCTACCACATTGTCTGACTTTACAATTGGTTGCCAGACCTGAGGAGGTATGAAACGGGACAATTTACTAATGACTGATACCAAAGTATTAAGTCGTCCCTTTGTCTTCTCTGCCGTGTTTTCGTAACTCAAATATTTATGATAAATCTCCCAAAACTGACAGCATATAGTAATAATACTAGCTAGTAATACAATGGGTGATATAAAGTCATCATTGCAAACCATCATATCGCTATTTAGCATGGTACTGACGTAATAAAACATGACAGTAATGACGATCGAAACAATAATCAGCTTAAGTCGATTTTCAGGCTCACTTAAGATGATTCGAATACCGATCAATAATGACAAACTCAGTGATAAGATGGTACAAAACTGCATACTTCCAATGACTGTTGACAATAGCATTACAACGATATTGGATGTCCAAAAGCTTGGTTGACGCCGGTAGTTGTAAATTAAAATCATTAGACTTGGTAGGCTTACAATTGTAAACAATACCATTGAAATAGAATTAAACTCAAAATGCATAGCGACCAGCACTACAGTAAGCAGTAGGACGAATATCTCTGGATAGTCAAACCGAGCATATTCTTGATTTTTCAATAAAGTCGATGATTTCAATCTACCTAAAAGAGGCATACTTGACAGTCGCTTAGATTAAGACAAGCTAAAAAAGCTTAGAAGAGTGAGTGTTAAATTTTATAATAAAATAGAGAGGAATACAGCTGGTTGATTGGCGGTAATGATCTATGTAGATGTTGTATAAGTTACTAGTAACGTACATTGCTAAAAATGAACAACAGTTAATCAATACTATTCATCCTAGATACCGTTTAACATTACTCAGTAGTGTCAGTAGTTGACGTTCTGGTTATAACGTAAGAAACAGTACAACGCAAAAAATATAAACGTAACCATTCGCCAAGTACTGTATCTAACATTGTATCTAACTGTTGATTAACAACTACATTTGCCAATCAAACGGCATTTGATGATGACCTCGCAATGCAATCATTAATGTTTGCTGCATTTGTGCCAATATATCTTTTGTATATGGTACTGCAGGTACGCCCCATACTGGATTTGGCCATTGCAGATCGTTTTGATAGCGTACTATATGATGAAAGTGTAGCTGTGGAACTTGGTTGCCGAGTGCTGCAACATTCATTTTGTCGGCTTGGAATGTCTTGGCAAGTTGGCTTGACAACCAGCTTGACTCACGTAAAAATTGTGCTTGGTCGGATTCAGACAATTCATACAATTCTTTGATACCTGATACACGTGGTATTAAAACCAGCCAAGGAAACTGGCAGTCATTAATCAAACGACATGTCGACAAGGGAAAATCCCCTACTAAAAAACTATCAGCAGCAAGCTTAGGATGTAGTTGGAACATAATAACGGCTTCTCTTGTTATAAAATATCAATAAAATCAGTTAACAGCTATCTATAATGGCGCTATTTTATCAGTTATCTGTAACGACGTGTTGAACATTCACACATACCTACTGCTGATCATACTCATCTATCAAAACTGTGTTCTATATCGAGGCGAGATGATAACAATATAACACCCTTGACTAAAGAAAACAGAACACGTTTTTAAGCTGTTTCGGCTACTGTATGTTCGCTAAAATAATGCAGTAGCTCTTGGATAGCAGTGACCCGCTGCTGCGGTGTCTCAAGTTTATCTGCGTCATTATAACGAATACCTGAAGCGCCGTTCATACGATAACGTTGACCATCAGATTGAATCAATTTAATGATTGCCAAAGCGTCAACTGGTGTATCGGGTGCAAATTCTAGCGTCACACTATGGCTATTGGCATCAATTTTATTAATTTTTAATGGCTCTGTTTGTAAACGGAGGTCATGAATGGCAAATAGCTGCTTGGTTTGATCTGGCAGCACGCCAAAACGGTCGATCATTTCAGTACGTATGTCGATCAAGGTTTCTTTACTATCCGCATTACTAATCCGTTTATAAAATAATAGGCGCTGGTGTACATCGTGCAGATACTCTTCTGGTATCAGTGCTGAGCTGTGTAAGTTTATTTCACTGGTTAACGATAACGGCGTGCTCAAATCTGGCTCTTTGCCTGCCTTGATGGCTTTGGTAGCCCGTTCGAGCATATCCATATACAGACTAAAACCAATTGCCTGCATATTACCGCTTTGCTGTTTACCCAGTATTTCACCAGCACCGCGAATCTCTAAATCTTCACTCGCCAGCATAAAGCCTGCACCCAATGTATTGGCGCGCTCAATCGCATGTAATCGGCGTTTGGCATCCCCTTTAAGACCCTTAAGCGATGGTACTAATAGATAGCAGTAGGCTTGATGATGACTGCGACCGACACGGCCACGCAACTGATGCAGCTGAGCCAGGCCAAATTTGTCAGCGCGCTCAATAATAATAGTATTGGCATTCGGTACATCGATACCAGTTTCAATAATAGTTGTACAAATTAACACATTGAATTTTTTATGGTAGTACTGCTGCATGATTTGTTCAAGCTGACGCTCCTGCATCTGTCCATGAGCGACCCCTACGCGCGCCTCTGGTACCAGCTCGCGAATAGTCTCTGCCATACGCTCAATACTTGCGACATCATTGTGCAATAAGTATACCTGTCCGCCGCGTAGCAACTCACGTAAAATAGCCTCTTTCATTAGAGCTTCTGTCTTTTGCATGACAAAAGTTTTAATAGCCAAACGACGTGCAGGCGGGGTTGCAATAATAGACATATCTCGCATACCAGATAACGCCATGTTAAGCGTTCTAGGTATCGGTGTCGCTGTCATCGACAAACTATCTACATCAGTCTGAATAGCCTTAATACGCTCTTTGTGACGTACACCAAAGCGATGTTCTTCATCGACGATCATCAACCCCAAGTTAGAAAACTTGACATCAGGCTGTAATAGCTTATGCGTACCTATCACAATATCAACTTTACCAGCAGCCAAATCTGCTAGCACCGTCTCCTGATGCTTTTTACCACCAAACCGTGATAAGGTCTCGATACGGACAGGCCAATCAGCAAAACGGTCGCGGAAGTTGTCTTCGTGCTGTCCTGCAAGCAAAGTAGTCGGTACTAATACGGCAACCTGATAACCAGCGCTGACGGCAATAAACGCAGCTCGCATGGCAACCTCTGTTTTACCAAAGCCCACATCACCACAAATAAGACGATCCATCGGCTGGTTTTGTCTCATATCTTCGATAACCGCGTGAATAGCGTTGGCTTGATCCGGGGTCTCTTCAAAAGCAAACTGGCTGGCAAACAGATCATATTGTGAGATATTTATTTTAAAATGAATACCCACTTTGGCTTCGCGCCTTGCTTGCATATTGAGCAGCTCTGCCGCCACATCATGAATTTGCTGCAATGCTTTTTGCTTGGCTTTGTCCCATTTTCCACTACCAATTTTGTGTAGAGGAGCAAGTGCTGGATCACCACCACTGTAACGACTGATCATTTGTAGACTGGCTACTGGTACATAAATACTGGCATCATCGGCGTATTTTAGATGGATAAATTCTTGCTCACCGTCACCCACATCTAAAATAATGAGGCCATTATAGCGACCAATACCATGCTCGATATGGACAATAGGACTGCCTTGTGTCATTTCAGTGACACTTTTGACCAAGAACTCTTCTGATACGCCACTTTGTCGACGGCGACGTGTTTGTAGTACTTGCCTACCGAATAGCTGAGTCTCACTAATCAGCACCAAACGTTCGGGGACAAAGACTCCGCGCTCAATCGGTGCAACTGTCAGACCAACATATGGTTTTTGGCTTGAATTGTTGTCACTGACCTTGTCTGCTGCTAAAAAATCTTTGAAGCTGTCATAGGTTTTTATATCAATTTTACCTTTGAACAGCTCAATGAGAATCTCTCGACGACCTGCAGTTTCAGCGACAATTAATACTGGTGTACCTGTTTCTACCTGCAGATGTAAAAAATCCAACAGTTCGGTTAAAGGTTCTGCCTTTTGGTGGTTTACTGTCAGTTGTGGCGGCATTTGCGCGCTTAATGTGACTAGGCCTTGTTGTTTGGTTTGCGATACAGTAGATGCGGATGCTTCTTGGCCATTAAGATCTGCTACATCTGTCATAGATGCAAGCTCTTCTCTTGCACTTAATATCACTCGTGGATACTGGTTTAAATGCTCATTCAGCGTATTGGATAATAAATACAATAGCTCTGGTGCTACGATAGGTTTATCAATATCATGACGACGCTCTTCATAGCGGCGCTGGATTTGCGACCAGTAATCCGCTTGGCGCTCATTGATTAGCTCATCTGTAATGAACAAAGCATCTTTAGGCAAATAATTGAATAAGCTGCTCTCTTGCTGCCAATCTTCTAGATCAAAAAACAACGGTTGATAATATTCAAGCCCACTACTCGCAATTCCTGCCATCACATCTTTATGTAACTCAGATTTACGGCTACTAGCATTTGGGAACATTGCAGCAAAATTCATGCGAAAAGTGTCTTTCCCATCTTCTAAAGGAAACTCTTTTGCAGGTAGTATTTGAAACTTCTTAATAGGTTTTGAGATATCGGGCAATTTATGCAACAACGATAGCGACTCTTGACCCATACTTTTATCATTACCGGAGACCATAGCCTTTAGATCATCATCGGTCAACGTACGCTGAGTCTGCGGGTGAAAAAAGCGAATTGTCTCAATTTCATCATCAAATAAATCTAGGCGCAGTGGAAATGGCTGACCCATCGCAAAAATATCAATAATACTACCGCGTACTGCAAACTCGCCTGGCTCAAATACATTGTCAACCGCACGGTAGCCCGCTTTCGCTAGTAGCTCACGTTGAGTATGGATATCAAATTGATCACCAACACCTAAATCAAAGTGTTGTCCAATCAGCCAGCTAGGCGGTGCAACGCGATGCATCAAAGCTTGTACAGATATGAGTAGCACACCTGACGTTGGCATATCTGTCAATAAGTTGATTCGTTCACTAACGATATCTTGGTGCGGGGACAGCTCATCATACGTTAGCGTCTCCCAGTCAGGAAAGACATAAGCATCAACGCCGCAAAATGCCAGTTCAGTCTCTATCTGGTTGAGCTGGTTTTGATCTCGAGCTACGACCACTTTCAAACGTTCTGACACTTCCCATATAGTCGTTTTGACCAAACTTGCTAACCATAGACTGCCTACTGCACCATGTACGGGTGCAAGCCAGCGTCTTTGCAAGTTTTGGATAGGAAATAGCTGTTCATTAATGGGAGCAAAAGCGTCAGTTAGGGCAGTGATAGACATAGCAGGTAGGATCTATTTAAGAATCTGGCAGTTATTATACGAATATTTTCGCAATTGACCAAAACTAATTTACACTTTAACAGGCTGCTACGATTTGACAAAACTAAACGGTTTGTTAACATGGCACGCTTTTGGCTATTCTTGTTTTAAGCTAACTTTCCATTGTTAGCATTTAATTATTTCTATATAAACTTTTGCATAGTATTTTGAATAAATATCTCCTATACATGCCTTTTATTGAGTCTCGATTATTCAGTAGCTTGCACTCTCTGTAAAGCGCCAACAGCATTTTTACATTACCTAAAATCTAAAGCTTGTAGCTGCCAAAAACTGTTTATTAGTCATAAATAGTCGATACTTTGACGGTGTCCAGCTCAGCTAACTCATCAGGAGATTCGTCACCTATGAACGAGCAAAAACAGATTCCAAAGCCCCTTCTCGATAAATTTCGTCGCAGGCTTTATACCACTGAACATACAGTTGGTGAAAATAACACTGAAATATTGGGTTTAGATTTACACAGACCTGTATTCTTCTTTACCGCTATTGCCGTTGTTGGCTTTGTATTATTTGCTTTATTACTACCGAATATAGCCAATTCTTGGCTTAATGGTACTAAAGATTGGGTGGTCAATGGTTTTGACTGGCTCTTTGTCAGCACAGCTAATATTATGGTGATATTTAGTCTGATATTGGTTGTGTCTCCCTATGGCAGCATCCGAATTGGCGGTATAAATGCCAAACCTGAGTTCAATCGGCGCTCGTGGCTCTCCATGTTGTTCGCAGCTGGCATGGGCATCGGCCTTATGTTTTGGAGTGTGGCTGAGCCATTGGCTTATGCAAGCGGTTGGGCAGGTACACCACTTGGTGTCGCAGCAGGCAGCCCTGAAGCTTACCATGCTGCTATGGGTGCGACCATGTACCACTGGGGTTTGCACCCTTGGGGTATCTATGCAGTAGTTGGTTTGTCATTGGCCCTATTTGCTTACAATTTTCGCTTCCCATTGACCATGCGCTCCGTATTTTATCCTATTTTTAAAGAAAAGACATGGGGGCTGCCTGGTCATATTATTGATATATTGGCCGTACTAGCGACGATATTTGGTCTAGCGACTTCGCTGGGTTTGGGTGCTCAACAAGCGGCCAGCGGACTTAATTATTTGTTTGGTTGGGACTTTGCAGGTAATTCGCTTGAGATTACCATTATAGTTGTAGTGACTGCTCTTGCTACAATATCTGTAGCACGTGGCCTTGATGGCGGGGTTAAGCTATTGAGTAACGTCAATATGTTAGTCGCTTTATCTTTGTTGCTGTTTGTGTTTTTCGTTGGCAACTCAATCGGATTGCTGAGTAAAATCGGTGCCACTGCTGTTGATTATGCAACTTATATTATCCCGTTATCGAATCCTATAGGCCGCGGTGACGACGAATTCTTTCATGGCTGGACAGTGTTTTATTGGGCATGGTGGATCAGCTGGTCACCTTTTGTAGGTATGTTTATTGCTCGTATTTCAAAAGGCCGTACAGTACGTGAGTTTATTACCTCAGTAATGTTGGCCCCTACGCTTGTAACCATCGTCTGGATGACGGTATTTG
The DNA here is from genome assembly GCF_052259005.1 of Psychrobacter sp. 1Y10. NCBI lineage: Bacteria > Pseudomonadati > Pseudomonadota > Gammaproteobacteria > Moraxellales > Moraxellaceae > Psychrobacter > Psychrobacter sp. 1Y10. The sequence goes on from NZ_JBQQES010000003.1 coordinate 230,609, forward strand.
GACAGTCAGGATTGAGCCAATATGATAATCAAGTCGGTGAGCTGGCAGGAGGGGTCAGTGATGCTTCCTTAACCTTATTTCAGATGCTGGCAAATCTTCCTCTAGGGACCATTACCTCTTTAATTGCTATTATTCTAGTAATGGTGTTTTTTGTGACTTCATCAGACTCAGGCTCTTTAGTGGTTGATACGATTACGGCAGGTGGTAAGCTTGAAGCTTCAATATATCAGCGTATATTTTGGGCTGTTGCTCAAGGACTTATCGCTATTGCTCTTCTCTATGGCGGCGGTGCGCAAGCCCTAAAAACCATTCAAGCAGGCTCAGTAAGTACGGGCTTGCCTTTTACCTCGGTGTTGATCGTTATGTGTATTAGCTTATGGCTTGGTCTACGCAGGATTTATAAAGCACGCGAACAACTACTCTCAGAGCTTGAAAAATACTAATGAATCATTTACTTTCAACCAAAAAACCCAGTTCCGTAATTTGAACTGGGTTTTTTAATTATCATATAATTACTTATAATATATAATTATTTATAATTACAATCGATTTATACTAACAATACTTTACGCTATTAAAGACTTATGACTTGCAATAATGCCATTATTATCTGCATAGACAAACATGCCAGAATTTAAAGTCAGGTCGCCAAAGCTAATTTCAATATCTGTTTGACCCTCATTTCGGCGTGTTGACTTGCGCGGGATACAGCCTAATGCCATCACACCGATATTCATTTGCGCCATGTCATCGACATCACGGACGCAGCCATACACAATAACTCCAGCCCAGCCATTATCAATCGCTGACTGTGCAATCATATCGCCGAGCAGCGCACAGCGCATTGAACCACCACCATCGACGACCAACACTTTGCCTGCACCGTTATCGTCTTTGCCATTACTATTCAATAATGCCTTCACACGGCTATTATCTTCAAAGCATTTTACTGTCACAATTTCGCCGCAAAACTTATCTTTTGCGCCAAAACTCTGAAAGGTCTTGCCCTCAATATTTGGTAAGCAGACTTGTGATTCAGGATTGGCATCCAATAAATCACAGGTTACAAAGTTCTCTTTATTCATTGCTGTTGATTCTGACATAGCTATTTACTCCTTGTTAATGACTATCAGTTATTTTGCAATCTATGGTCTTGCTATTATTGATATTACTTTATCAGCAAATGCTTAGGCTATTATCTTCCAAACAAGTTTGGTCGTTTGGCCTAACTTACCGACATAGTAATGTCGTGATTCATTTTTTGACACGAGTCATCGCTAGCATCTGCTTATTCTCGATAATATCAGTCATACTGGGCTTTGATTCAGAGAGCTTTGATTCAGAACGATAATCGCTGTATTTACGACGTTCGTACATATCATGGGCGGTCATTGCCATCGAAATCGCGACACGTTTGGCTGAAATGGGATGCAGCGGTAATGATTCAGACACTAAAGGCGAGATGATTTTAAAGGCTTTTTGACTAATGCTCTCGATTGGTCGACCTTTATGCTTACCCAATAATAATGAGGGACGAAAAACAGCCAAACGCTCAAACCCTAGGCTCATAATGGTTTGTTCAGTTTCTGCTTTTACTCTATTATATAAAAACCGACTGTCAACGTCAGCATTCATTGCAGACAATAAAAAAAAGTTTTTAACCCCTTTATCAAAGCATAACTTGGCAAAACTTACGTTATAGTCATAATCTACTTTTCGAAAAGCCTCATCGCTGCCTGCTTGCTTCTTAGTTGTACCAAGGCAACTGAAAGCATCCGTTGTAGCATCCACACCGATGTTTGCAAAAACGTCGGCTAAGTTATCAAAGTCATTCACCTGATAGAATCTCATACTAGCATTTATATACCTCGGTGGACGTCTGGCAATGACTATTAATGTATCATAGAGTTCACTAAGCTGCTTCGCAAGATGCTGACCAACCAAGCCTGTCGCGCCAATTAAAATTGCTTTTTGCTGCATATCCTATCCATTATTCATAATCGTAAAGTATTATAGAGACTATTTTATGACTTTTAGGTTTATGGTTTTCGAGTCGTACTATAGACGATTCACTATAAAACCCATACAGTGCGTGGCTAGTAACCTACTGGTTTTACGTAAAACGGACTATGCCCTATATTATAGGGCAGTATCATAACTAAGTTACCCTATAACTGTCGCTACTATTCATGATTTATTGTAAGAGTTTTTATCAATGGTTCGATTATTAACCACTATTTATCTATATACCTAACTTTATACATATTAGCATAACGACACATACAACTTCTTTTCGCTTTGATGGTCAAATATATTGTTCTAAGCGCAATAATTTGCTAAGATATCCGGCTTTACATGTCATAGCTATTTAATTATTCCAGATGGCTTTGACGCTACCGATGATTTATTAATATTAGGAAGTCTAATATTGAACATCGATATCATGTTTGACGAGACGGCTGCTCGTCACCGATGATTGTTAAACTCATTATTCCAATCAACATTCATATTTTTATCTGTCTTTCATAAAGGAGATACGCGTGGCTAACACTGCACAAGCTCGTAAACGCGCCCGTCAAAACACTAAACGTCGCCAAAACTCAGCGTCACAACGCTCTATGGTTCGTACTTATTTAAAGCGTGTCGACGCAGCAATCGAATCTAAAGATTATGATGCAGCTACCGAAGCTTATAAAAAAGCGGTACCTGTTCTTGATCGTATGGCTGACAAAGGCATTATTCATAAGAATAAATCTGCCCGTCGTAAGAGCCGTCTAAACAAAGCTATCAAAGCTCTTCAAGCTTAAGATTAGTAGCTTTAACAAGCGTTCATAAAAAAACCTTGTCCTAGTGGCAAGGTTTTTTTATATCTATTCAAAATGTAATATTTAATACTGTCCCTTGTAGTTTTAGCCTCGCGCCGCTTTAATACTACGTCCATCTCACTTTCGGCGGTAATAATAGCTTACTAGGATGAAAACCAGCAGCACGGTAGCTATCTATTAACGTATTGATCGGGCGAACATAAACCTCTCCGCGCCAAACAAAATATGCATTAGCCTGCTCAAATGGCTTATCATCAAACCATAAAAACACGCCTTCCATCATTTTGGGCCAGTCGTTCCAATCAATCTCAATCACATCGAACATTATCGCTAAAAAAGCAGATAGTAACGTATCATGACTCACTGCCAACATTAAATGTCCATGCTGTGGCTGGTTTTGATAAAAAAGCGATAAAATATCGAGTCCACCTTGATAGGCATTTTTTGTACCTTCAAGGTTACCTTGTAAAAAACGATTAATAAAATTGAGCACACCAATCTCTTTAAAGACTGCATTCGCAATTTCAGGCTCAGTAACCAAGCTACCTGGCTCAACCAATAACGATTGATGCGCTATCGGTCGTTGTAATCCTGCCCCTTCTTGCATTAGCTGCGCGGTATCAATACAACGTCCAATAGGGCTTGAGATGCTATCTACGTCGAGAGAATATGGTAGATGACCAGCTAACCAGCGCCCCCAAGACTTTGCTAATACGCGTCCTTTAGGTGTAAGTGGCAGCTGGTAGCTGGCAAACCCGTTACCATCGGAGCGCTCACGCAAAGAGTGTCTAGTAAACAAAATCAAGCGCTTATTCTCGGGTAACAAGTTAACCGAAGAAATCATACTATCAGGCAGATGCGCTGGGGCAGGCGCGCTCATCTTAAGAGGCTTTTGAGCATTGGACTGCTCAGAACGTGATGATTCAGAAAATTTACTCATAGCAGCTAGCGTAGCAGATTATTGGATACTAGTGAACGAAATATGAGCAGACCAACAATAAAAATGTCAGTAACAAAGTATAACGATAGATAAGTCATATAGAGACTACAACACCAAATGCTCATGGCTTACAGGCAGCATTGTGTAGGCTGTATCGCATAATTCACATCATTCAAGATATGCTAGCCAATATCGATAACTCTATCCCACGCAAACTCAATCTCAGTGCTACTAACTTCGTTAGGATATGCACGAGGATTGACAATCACGCGGGTATTACCAATACGGTAATCAAACGCTTCATGGGTATGGCCGTGTACCCATAGGGTTGGTGCCCAATCCTTATGCATCCAGCTAGATAAATCACTAACAAAAGCTGCGTTACTGGGCAGCGTAGCATACTTTTCAGAGACCGATAAGGCGCTAATACTATGATGAGTCATCACGATTGTTTTTTTTCCTAATTGCTGCGCCTCAATCAACGCCTGCTTTAACCATTGGCGCTGTTGAATATGTAGCTCAATCGATATTTCAGGAGAAAATAGCCCATTACCTGCATATATCTGCTTATAATCACGCATAAAACGTTTAGCAACTACCATCGTATCTTCATTGGCTTGATACTGATAATCTGTCCACAACGTACACCCCAAAATACGTACCTCACCAATATCGAGATGCTGGCACTGTAAGACGCGAACGCCTAGCTGCGAATCGGTATTATAGTTGTCCCAAGTGGCTAATCTTTTATCAAAATGCAATACATCTTCATTAAAGTACTCATGGTTGCCTGCAATGGTAATAAGGGGCACTTGCAGACGTTCTGCCTGCTCTCGTAACCATGGCATACCACTATCGCTGTTGGCAGTATCCCCTGCTACTAATATCACGTCAGCGTCAGTTTTGGGAATATGACCTACGGGATGTGATTGACGTGCATAACTGTCAATATGTAAGTCACTTAATATCTGTAATTTCATATTATCCATTATTGTCTAATAACACCAGCTGTAGAAGCATCAAACAATGATCACAAGCATAAGTACTCTATTTGTGGTTTACTTAGCACTGAGCAAGTTTGACACTGCCAATCATAGTTTCGCAACTGGTATACATATAAAGTTAAATAGTGTAGCACCTTTTTTGCTACCTACAAAAAGCAAAAATGCAGCTGTTTAAGCTGCACCTCTTATAACATTATAAACATTAGATACTATTGAGTATCATCTGCAATTTAGCAGCAGGGTTCGTAGCCTGTGTAATAGAACGTCCTATCACGAGATAATCAGCGCCATCATTCAACGCCTGCTTTGGCGTACAGATACGTTTTTGGTCATCGGCATTGTCTTCTGGTAAACGAATACCAGGCGTCACTAGCTTAAAATCTTGACCACACAGCGTCTTGAGGGTTTTAGCTTCTTGTGCTGAACAAACCACGCCATCAAGACCAGCTTGCTTAGTTAATTGTGCTAAACGACTAACTTGTACATCTAAACCATCAGTAATACCTGTTTGCATCAATGCGTCATTATCCATAGAAGTCAACACAGTAACAGCAATTAGTAAGGTATCTAAGTCATTATCCAGTAAGCGCTGTTTAGCCAGAGACATAGCTTCAAAGCCTGCGCTAGCATGAATATTAACCATCCATATACCAAGCTCGGCTGCCGCTAATACTGCTTGTGCTGTGGTGTTAGGAATATCATGAAACTTCAAATCTAAAAACACTTCAAATTGACGTTGATGAAGCGCTTTTATGATATCAGGCCCGCAGCGAGTAAACAGCTCCTTACCTACTTTTAAACGACACAGCGCTGGATCTAGCTGCTCAGCCAATGCTATTGATGCTTCCATTGTCATATTATCTAAAGCAATGATGACTGGAGAATTAGTTGTATTATTCATGATGTTGCCATATCAATATTGAATTTATTAAGCGTCATATGTATAGGTAAACCATTGATTAACCATTACATAATTTAGTCTCGCTTTTGCTTAGTAAGCGTAGCACTCTCATCTACATTAACCGTGGCTTGGTCATGTACGTTGGTCGCTGTCGAACCATAAACAGCTTCTTCAACTGTCGGCTCATTCGCTTGACGATCGATAACGACGTTGGCCTGAGTTACTTGTTCTTGCAAATTAGCATTTAACTTTTGCAAACGCGATATTTCCCACTTATTTTGTAATACACGGAAAATTAATAATGCTAATAGCATACCAATCACAATACCGAGTATCAGACAAAGTATGAGTAGCAGTCCTAAATTCATCGTAGGAGCTTGTAAGAACAGCAGGTTGACGCCAATATCGGTATTGTTAGCTATCACCAAACCAAGCGCATAAGCAAAACTTAAAAATAATAAAACGAACAGTATAAAGCGCATGATATGCATACCTCGACAAAATGTGCGAAAACACCTGCTTCTTAATACCTAACAAAGGTAAAACAAGTAAATTAAATAATAAGTAGTCATGATAAATCATAAGTACCCATTACTTTATACTTGTTCTGTTAACCATCAGTCTTTATGAGCTATGAAGCTACTTTGTCGTTGACTGCTTCACGCAATGCTTTGCCAGGTTTAAAATGAGGAATGGCTTTGGCAGGTACCGGTACGCTCTCTCCTGTCTTTGGATTACGGCCCATACGAGCACGTCGATGATGCAAGCAAAAGCTACCAAACCCTCGAACTTCAACTCGGCCATCATTAGCCAAAGTATCTACCATCAAGTTTAGTATTTCTCGCACAGCATCATCAACAACCATCTCAGTCATGGTGTCACAGCTCACACTTAAATTACTAATGAAGTCGGATTTATTAATCGCTTGTTGCATCGTTACAATTGCCTTCTTTAATTAATGAAAATATGACTGATAAATAAAGGCGATTTTTCGCTATGTATTATTTATATATCAATCATATCTAGGTTATCAATTGGTTATTATTACTACAAAGTATCGTCCAAAACTAATCGATTGTTTTTTATAGGAACAGCTACTTTAAAGAGATAAAAATAATAACGCTTAAAAGTTAATGTATAATCAAACACTTGGCATGAGTTTACATTTCTTTACTCAATGTAGCAAATGATAGCGGAATTCTACACAAATAGGAATCAAAGTTTGGACAAAACGTTGAAAAATTGTTTTTGTACTTATTGATTAAGCGCTATCATCATTTTTAATCATAAAAAAAGCGACCGAAGTCGCTTTTTTTATGGTTAATATAGTTATAACTTAAAGCTTACTGCATTTGCTCTTTGATTAGATCACCAATCGTTTTTGGTTGAGCATCAGAACCAGCTGCTGGAGTAGCACTTGCACCGCCAAGATCTTTAATCGCTTGACGCTCTTCGGCTTCGTCTTTTGCTTTGATAGACAAGCTGATATTACGAGTCTTACGATCTACACTAATGATCTTCGCTTCAACATCATCACCAACGCTTAAATGCTTAGTAGCATCTTCAACGCGATCACGTTGAATTTCAGAAGCACGTAGGTAAGCTTCTACTTCATCCGCAAGTTCAATAGTAGCACCTTTAGCATCTACTTCTTTTACTTTACCATTTACGATAGCACCGCGGTCATTACTAACCAAGTACTCGTTAAATGGATCTGAGCTTAACTGCTTCACGCCTAGACTGATACGGTTTGCTTCTGCATCTACAGACAATACCATTGCTTCAACGGTGTCACCTTTGTTGTAGTTACGGATAGCTTCTTCACCAGTCTCATTCCAAGAGATATCAGACAAGTGAACAAGACCATCAATACCACCGTCTAGACCGATAAAGATACCAAAGTCAGTGATTGATTTGATCGTACCAGTGATTTTATCACCGCGCTCGTGCTTTTTATCAAACTCATCCCATGGGTTTGCTAGGGTTTGCTTGATACCTAAGCTGATACGACGACGTTCTTCATCAATATCAAGAATCATCACATCAATCTCATCGCCTACTTGAACGACTTTCGATGGATGGATATTTTTGTTAGTGTGATCCATTTCTGATACGTGTACCAAACCTTCGATACCTTCAGAAATTTCAGCGAAGCAACCATAATCTGTCAAGTTAGTTACACGTGCTTTAACCACACTACCGACTGGGTAAGTGCCGCCCACGTTGTCCCAAGGATCAGTACCAAGTTGTTTTAGACCTAAGCTTACGCGGTTACGTTCACGATCAAACTTCAGTACTTTAACTTTTAAGTCTTGGCCAACTTCAACAACTTCAGATGGGTGCTTGATACGGCGCCATGCCATGTCAGTAATGTGTAGCAAGCCATCGATACCACCAAGATCAACGAATGCACCGTAATCAGTAAGGTTCTTTACGATACCTTCGATCTCAATACCTTCTTCAAGCTTGTTCAATAGCTCTTCACGCTCAGCTGAGTTTTCAGCTTCCATAACTGCGCGGCGGCTAACCACAACGTTGTTACGCTTTTGATCAAGTTTGATGACTTTGAATTCTAGCTCTTTGCCTTCAAGATGCGTCGTGTCACGGATCGGACGTACATCTACCAATGAGCCTGGTAAGAACGCGCGTACTGAACCCACGTCTACAGTAAAACCACCTTTTACTTTACTAGAAATGATGCCTTTAACAATCTCATCGTTGTCATAGATTTTTTCAAGGACATTCCACGTCTCAACGCGTTTGGCTTTTTCACGTGACAGTAAGGTTTGACCCATACCATTGTCAACTGCTTCAACCACAACATCGACACTATCGCCAACTTCAACTTCAAGTTCGCCTTCTTCGCTTAAAAACTCTTCACGAGCGACGATACCTTCAGATTTAAGACCAGTATCTACTGTGATCCAATCACTATCGATGGCCACAACAGCACCTGTAATAACTGAGCCACGCTCAATATCCAGACCCTGCTCTTCAATGCTCGCTTCAAATAGTTCAGCAAATGATTCCATTATGTCTACCTTTGTATAGCCGTATCCTGTCCAGCACAGTACGGATCAAATTTATGATTGCATAAAACGAGAATACTGGTTTTATATCTTATACAATCATATAAAAAAACGTTTGTTGATAATAAGCTTCTTGTCAATTCTACTTACTAGCAACAACTGTCTTATATAAAGATCTTGATACTTCTTCAATCACTACTAACCTTGATTACTATAATTTTATACTAAATTCAATCATCGTAGGAAAGTTTTTAGTTCGTAATATGTTGTTTTTATTAACTATTAAAATAAATACCTTTATCTTGGCATTGTTTTTTGACTAATTCATAAACTGTATCAGCATCTAACATTGAGCTATCTAATACCAAAGCGTCTTCAGCAGGTTTTGACGGTGCTGTGGTTCGGTTTTCGTCACGTTCATCACGAGCTTTAATTGTATTCAGAATGGCTTCAAAATCTGCTGTTTGACCAGCTCTCAGCAATTGGGCTACGCGGCGCTCAGCTCGGGCTGTAGCACTAGCCGTCAAAAAAACCTTCACATCAGCATCGGGAAACACGACCGTTCCCATATCGCGACCATCGGCGACCAACCCTGAACGCTTAGCCATATTTTGTTGCAGTTCAAGCAATGCTTGACGAACTTTAGGGAATACCGCTATCTGAGAGGCATAACCTCCGATAGTTTCATTACGGACTTGCTCACCGACGGCTTCATCATTGACCAAAATATCGACCCGCCCTGACTCATTATTGGGCACAAAAACAATATCTAAACCTTGAGTCAATTGCAGTAGCGCTTCTTCATCGATAGATCGTTTGGCATCTGCACTAACCAATCCAGCCTCAAACGCTTTTAGTCCTACGATACGATATAACGCGCCTGAATCTAATAGCTGATAACCAAGACTCTGTGCTAATCGCCATGTAACCGTGCCCTTGCCTGCACCACTTGGCCCATCGATACAAATGACAGGATAACGCTTAAAACTCGTTGTACCACTATCCTCACTATTAAGTAAAGAGTCATCAGGTGTAGAGACGGTCATAACACTCACTTAATCACAGACATTATGGAGACGATGCTTCATATACTTACTTGATATTAAAGTTTATTTCTCAGGTGTTTAATAAGCCAATTAATTGGTTAGCAATCAAACAGGGCAATATTATAGCAAACAAACCACGTTATCACTAGTATCAAGACTTATATCTTATTCATTAACCATATTATTTACTAGATGCACTGTCTTTACGCTGCTTCATGCTTTTTCGACGTTCACGAAAAAAAGTCTTGAGCATCTGACTGCTATGTTCGCTACATAAACCTTTATGCACTTGGATACTATGATTATAAAAAGGCTGTACAGCCAAGTCCATTTGACTACCAACCATACCAGCGCGTGGCTCACTTGCAGCATATATCAGCCTATCGACCCGTGCGTGTATCAGAGCCCCAATACACATGGTGCATGGCTCTAAAGTCACGTATAAAGTAGTCTTAAGTGGTAAGCGATAGTTTTTCAAGCGCGTACAGGCATCTCTTAATGCGACAATCTCAGCATGTGCTGTCGCATCATGGCGTCCAATCGGCTCGTTAAACCCTTGACCAATAATTTGATTATCATGTACCAATATCGCACCTACTGGCACTTCTCCGCACTCAGCACCTTGACGAGCAAGCGTGAGAGCTTTTTGCATCCATTTAACATCTTGAGTTGACCAAAACGTATTCGTTGCAATTGGAAGAAAATTAAATTTATCATTTGTTAATTGCTTATTCATAGAATAGACAGGCTGATACTCATCATATTGAAACATTGCCATTTACTGTGGTAGCTGCCAGTCAATTAGCGTTTTCCCATATTGCTTTAGATAGTCATTGGTTTTAGAAAACGGCTTGGAACCAAAAAATCCGCCACGATTTGCAGCAAGCGGGGATGGATGAACAGCGGTTAAGATAAGATGCTTGTCAGTATTGATATACTTACCTTTCTTCTGTGCTTTACTGCCCCACAATATAAATACTGTGTGCTCTGTTTGTTCATTCACCACATCAATAACAGCATCGGTAAACTGCTCCCAGCCTTTATTTTGATGGCTGTTTGGTTCACCTTCTCTAACCGTTAAAGAGCTATTTAATAATAGTACCCCTTGCTGTGCCCAATAGGTCAAATCACCATGTGCAGGGGGTTTGGTACCGATATCATCTGCCATCTCTTTAAGCAAATTGTTCAATGAAGGAGGCTTTGGAATGGCTTTAGGTACAGAAAACGATAGGCCCATTGCCTGTCCTGGACGATGGTAAGGGTCCTGACCTAAAATCACGACTTTCACTTGTGACAACGGCGTTAAATTAAAGGCATTAAACATCAGTTGTGCTGGCGGATAAATACTGTCATTCGACTGGTAAGATTCTTTTAAAAAAGCCCGCAAGTTATCCATATTCTCAGAGGTTAATTCATCTGCTAATGCTGTTTTCCAATCTTCTGGCAGGCGTACATTATCTAAAATCGCCTGCTTTTGTTCTGGGGTTTTTGTTGTCGGCTCATGGAACAGTTCCATAACAAGTCCTTTCTTATTTATTATTAATCAGCTTAAAAAGTATATAACCATACTATAAAAAGCATCCTACTTATTATATTAGCAAAATGTTATGCCAAATTTGTTATAAAGTATAGCAATCGCATAATCGAATATCACAAAAAAACGGCTACCTAAGTAACCGTTTTTTATCTAAAGAAAGAATATTGTTAACTTGCTAATGACTCAGAGTCTGAATGTGGTTCATGAGTTTCAACCACAGTTAGAATAATACGGCTATCCGCTGAACCTTTATCAGTTTGCATACTAGTACTTGATGTGGCCTCATCTTTATTCAACGAAACTTCGTTAGAAGTAGTATTAGATTCTTCATCATGTTCCGGTTCTAGAGATATATGTACCACTCCGCCATTAACCAAATCACCAAACAAAATCATATTTGCCAATGGTTTTTTAATCTCATCTTGTATTAGACGCTGCATAGGACGCGCACCCATTAAACGGTCATACCCTTTATCAGCAAGATAGTCACGTACCTCATCGTCAATCTCTAAAGTGACCTGTTTGTCATCAAGCTGTACTTGCAGCTCTACTAAGAACTTATCAACAACTGAGATCACTACTTCTGTATCTAAAGGATTGAACTGAATGATCGCATCTAAACGATTACGGAACTCAGGCGTAAAGACTCGTTTTAGCGCTTCAGTATTGTCGCGACTGTGATCTTGTTGAGTAAAGCCCATAGATGAGCGACTGATACTATCTGCACCCACGTTGGTCGTCATAATAACAATAACTTGCTTAAAGCTAGCCACACGGCCGTTGTTGTCAGTTAGCGTACCGTGGTCCATGACTTGCAATAGTAAATTGAAAACATCAGGATGCGCTTTTTCAATCTCATCAAACAACAATACACAGTGCGGATGCTGATTGATTTTTTCAGTAAGCAGACCGCCTTGATCATAACCGACATAACCTGGCGGCGCCCCTATCAGACGTGAGGCTGTATGCGCCTCCATATACTCTGACATATCGAAGCGTACCAGCTCTACGCCCAGCAGGCTCGCCAACTGACGTGATACTTCTGTTTTACCAACCCCTGTAGGACCTGCAAACATAAAGGAGCCAATCGGTTTTTCTGGTGCTTTTAGTCCTGCTCGTGACAGCTTAATAGCATCAGCAAGTGTAGCGATCGCTTCATCCTGTCCAAACACTAAATGCTTGAGATCACGATCTAAATGCTCAAGAATACTCTTATCATCACTGGAGACTGATTTGGGTGGAATACGGGCAAGCTTAGCAATAATGGCTTCAATATCAGCAACATCAATTTTTATCGATGGCTTTTGATTATTGATCGTTTGCAAATCATCTATTGTTTTCGACTCGTCATCAGCTTTAGCAGTGGCTGCCTTAGCTTGCATCTCATTGTCGTTATCAGACTTACTGGTATCAATACCTTCATGGTCTTTTTGGTTGATATCTTTTTCCAAATCCGCAATCAGACCGTCTTCTGCATTGATATCATTTGTATCGGGAATAATCCCTAAACGCTTATACGCGCCAGCTTCATCGATAACATCAATCGCTTTATCTGGTAAAAAACGCTCATGAATATGCTTAGAAGACAACTCTACAGCTGTCACTAACGCTTCATCAGTATACTCAACGTTGTGGAACTCTTCATAACGTGGTTTAAGACCGCGTAAGATATCAATGCTATCTTCAACACTTGGCTCTTTTACATCAATTTTCTGGAAACGACGCGATAATGCGTGATCTTTTTCGAATACTTGACGATACTCAGTAAAGGTGGTCGAACCGACACAACGTAACTCACCATTTGCCAATGCTGGTTTGATCAAGTTTGACACATCCATATTACTACTCATTGACGAACCTGCGCCAATAATCATATGAATCTCATCAATAAATAAAATCGCATTGGGTTTTTTCTTAAGGGCATCAAGTAGTGATTTCATACGTTTTTCAAAATCACCACGATACTTAGTACCTGCTATCAATGCACCAATGTCAAGACTGTAGATCACACAACCGTTCAACGGTTTTGGTGCTTTATCATTGATAATCAGCCATGCCAAACCTTCAGCGATAGAAGTTTTACCAACCCCTGGCTCACCGACCAATAACGGATTATTTTTACGACGACGACACAATACTTGTGCAGTACGCTCAATCTCAGGGCCACGACCTATCAGAGGATCGGTTTTGCCTTCTGCAGCACGCTGGTTTAGGTTACTTGCAAACTCTACCAAGGGATCTTTACTGGTTTTTTCTGAGGCACTGCGGCGTTCTCCGCTAATAGAAGCACGTGGTTCAGATGGCTCATCCTTATCTTGTCCATGCGACAGATACTGAGTAAGCTCTAAGCGACTAATTCCCTGCTTTTTAAGCAAGTAGACCGCGTATGTATCGTGCTCAGAGAACATAGAAACCAAAATATCTGAGCCTTCAACCAACCGACCACCGCCGATAGATTGCACATGAAAAATAGCACGCTGCAAAATACGATCAAAGCTTTGAGTAGGCTGTGGTGATTGCTCTATATCCACATCTATCGTTGGCGTATGCTTATCAATATAAGCTTCAAGCTCCGTACGTAGATTTGAGACATTGGCATTGCAAGCAGTTAAAGTATTAGCAGCATGAGTATTCTCAAGAAGTGCTAATAACAGATGTTCAACAGTGAGATACTCATGCGACTTTTGGCGCGCAAGCGTCATTGCTAAACGCAAAGAGACTTCAAGGTGACGACTTAACATAAGAAATTCCTACGGTTATACAACTCTTTATAATAATTTAATAGCTTAATTGGTAAATCAGGGCAGCAAAAGGATTGTTCAAGGTTAAAACATAACGGTTATTAAAGGGTAAAACTATAATATGACTGCAGGCGTATTCTGCCTTGCTCTTACTTACCTTTATCACAACACGATCGTTATATATAGTCAATCTATTAACACGTACTAAAATGTATCAAAGAGTATGGTTACTGCATGTTATTAAATTCAGAAAAATACTGCTTCCATATGTAACCTTATTCTTAATAACCCTACCATTCCGAATAGAAGTACGTTACAAGTAGATTTTGGCAAAAGGGATATTTGACTTAGGTTTAAGGCCTTGTGTAAAGACTAACAGACGAAAAATCTCAGCACTTTAAAGAACCAAGCCAATATGTGAATAAATGATGATGACTATGAATGAATAAAAAAGATGTAATTAAATAAAGCGATGATGTTTAGAGATAATACCTATATAAGGTTATCTTTGACTAAAATCAAGATGAGGAGGAGTAAAGTGGGTATGGAAGTAGGCGTAATATTAGCTGATAGCTAGTCTATGAATGAATAGAACAGATTACCCTATTCACCTTGATGGGGTTCAATTTGAGTCAGTAATGGGTAGCCTTCACGATGAGCCAAACTATTTACCTTCTTGGCCTTAGTTTCAGCAATATCTTTAGGATAAATACCAGCAATACCTTTACTGCTATTATGAATAGTTAGCATAATTTCAACTGCAGAGTCGATATTATGGCGAAACTCTGACTGCAAAATGTATACGACAAACTCCATTGGCGTATAGTTGTCGTTATACATAACCACAGCATACATGGGCGGCTCTGCTACTTCAGGTTCTGCAACTAACACATCTGCCTGAGGTGTTGTTTCATTGTCGGTGTCATCGTCTTGCGCACGATGACCAGCCGGCATATTAGGAAAATGCCAGTCAGCTACCGTAGGTTTAACATGCTTTATTACTTGTTTTATGATCATAATAAGAATGGTTTCAATAAAAATTTGATAAAAAATAAATAGTAAATTAATAACTTTTTAAAATAGTATTAATTGATATAAGTTCTGTGTACAGTCTGTTCAAAATTATAATGACGCAGTAAGAACCATCGCATTTATAGTATTTAGGGCTCAATAGGACTTTGATCAACTTCAGGTAAATCCATTAATGACAAAGGCATACTATCTACCATATCACCGAGCTTCCAGTCATATAGTTGTTCGACTTGTTCGTCACCTGCTTCTAAACTAAGCTTAACTTGTAAAGGTTTGAACCCACTAGGCATCACAAATCGACCACGAATACGAACAATGCCCTCAATAACATAACGAGCAGGGTCTAACGGAACTTCTACAAAGTTATCTTTGTCTTGTAGCGTTAACGTCACCTGTAAGCTTTTAGCAAGGCCATCCTCGCTGAGCATTCCTACATCAAAACCATATTCAAAAGCATTTTCGGGTAATGGCTCAATTTTAGCGCCTAATACTTGTAGTGGCATGCCCCCTTGTTCAGCGATAACTTCTGCATACAAATCATTCAACTGTGAGGTTTGTCTGTTATCAACCTTCAAAGCTTCTTGCTTTTGACGCAGCTCATCTAAATTTGCCAAACTAATGGTCAGCTCTTGTTTGGCTGTAGCTACTTGGTTGGTCAGCACCTTATGGCTGATACGTAAGTCTTTGAGCTCGTTAGTAGCTTCTTTACTATTAATCGTTGCCTGCTCAGTTTCTGTCTTTAGCGTATAATAACCACGTTGATAGCCAAGCTTATGCCCAAGCAATATAGCTATTATTGCTGTTACCAGTATCGCTACCACAAATAACGCTAGCAGCCATGACGATGCACCTTGTTGACTGTTGGCAATACCCTGATTATATTTTATACGATAATCCCTATTTAATAATGGCTGCAAGTACATACTAGTTGCAGGCTGACGATGTACAAATGCAGACGCGTGACACGCTGGTTGAGCTGGCTGATAGCGCAAGCGGGAGGCATTCTTAACACGCATCTGGATAATATCTCTTAACAGTAAAGGCGAGATATTATAACGGAATTTAAAGTCAATACCTAGCATAGCGCTGTAAGCGTAATGACTCAATAGTAAAGTTTCTGTGATAAGTCAGCACCATATTCTGTATAGATATCCCTTCTACCTAACAAGCTTTAGGGTACAATTGGTGCTGCGTTCAACCCCAGTGTCTCATCAAGCGCAAACATCACATTCATATTTTGTACTGCTTGCCCTGCCGCTCCTTTGACAAGGTTGTCTTGTACTACTAAGACGGTCAACTCACCGCGTTCATTATTTTGATGTATTGCGATACGTAAACGGTTACTAGCACGCACACTACGTGTATCAGGGTAGACACCATGAGGCAACACATCAATGAATGCTTCACCTGCATAGCTGTCTTCAAACTCCTGCTGCCAGTCGATACCAGTGCCTGCTTCTGTAAGTGCTATATGAATAGAGCTGAACATGCCGCGAATCATAGGTACTAAATGCGGTAAAAAACGTACCTGTTGTGAAAATTGACTGTCTAATAACTGCTCAATACCTTGTTCAATCTCAGGTAAATGACGATGGCCTCCAATACCGTAAGCCTTAAAGTTATCTGTCGTTTCAGCATAATTAAGCGCAAGGCTTGCTTGACGGCCTGCACCAGATACGCCAGACTTGGCATCAATAACGATACGCGACTCAATCAAACGTATTGCTTGTTTGTTCTGCTTATCAATAATTGGCTTTAAACCTAAAATAGCCGTAGTCGGATAACAACCAGGGTTACCTACAATAAAAGCCTCTGCAAGCTTGTCACGATTTAGCTCAGGAAGTCCATATACTGCTGTCTTTAATAGCTCAGGACAGCTATGCGTCTGCTGATACCAATGTTCAAAATCTGCCAACGACTGTAAGCGAAAATCGGCCGCCAAATCGATTACCTTCACGCCTGCTTGAGTCAATGCTGCGGCTTGCTTCATAGCGACTCCGTGCGGCGTAGCAAAAAACACCACATCGCATTTTTGTAAAGCAGATAGCGTCTCATCGCCCAAATCACTAAACACTAAGTCTGATATGCCACGTAAGCTTGGGAATATCTCATCAGCACGCGTTCCAGCTTCACTTCTTGAAGTTAATAAATCAATAGACACCTTAGGATGCGCTGATAACAAGCGGATAAGCTCAATACCTGTATAACCTGTACCACCGACAATAGCTGCTGAAATCATAAGGTGTCCTTTTATTTAATAATCATTAAATGCACTACACATCTTTGCGAAATATACTGTTTATTGGTACTGAGATTTAATCAATACACGCGTTAACTACTATCTAAATACGCTTAAATTTGATAATCATGTACAGCATCTATAAATACTTTGGCACGATCTGGGTTGACCCACTGAGTAATACCATGACCGAGGTTTGCTATATAGCCTGTTTTGTCTCCACTAGCATAAGCACCATCTAGCATCATTTTGACTTCTGCCTGAATGGTCTCGGGTGAACCATATAGAGTAGCTGGATCCAAGTTACCTTGAATTGCCTTACTACCCTGTAGCTTTTTATGCTTTTTAGTAAGATGACGCTGGCTTTCAGTCAAAACTTGACGTGCACGATCGAGCGGCATGGTCCAATCCAACCCTAAGGCATCAGCCTCACTGTCCGCTTGAATATCTAGCCAAAGACCACCCCCCTTGGTAAATAAGACCACTGGAATCTCCGGATGGCGTATTTTCAGCTCTGCTACGATACGCTTGTTATATTGATGAGAAAAGTCTATAAACTGACGATGACCAAGCGCTCCGCCCCAACTATCAAATATCTGTAGAATCTGCGCTCCAGCTACGACTTGCGCATCTAAATAGTCAATCACAGACATCGCTAACTTGTCTAATAACTGATGTAAAAATTCAGGATTACTGTATAAAAACCCTTTCGTATAGCGATAATCTTTTGAGCTACCACCTTCAATCATATAAGTAGCAAGTGTCCATGGGCTACCAGAAAAGCCAAATAATGGCACTTGTCCGTTCAACGCTTTACGGATGCTTGTCACCGCACGCATAACATAGTCAAGAGAATCGTTGACATCAAGCTTTGGCAATCTATCAAGATCTGCCTGATTACGAATAGGATGTTTAAACTTAGGTCCTTCTCCAGTCTCAAAATACAAGCCCAAACCCATCGCATCTGGAATAGTTAGAATATCACTAAACAAGATAGCTGCGTCCAAATCATAGCGGCGCAGCGGTTGTAAAGTGACTTCCGTCGCTCGATCAGTGTCTCTGCACAAGCTCATGAAATCTCCAGCTTCTGCACGCGTTGACTTATACTCTGGTAAATAACGTCCAGCTTGGCGCATCATCCAGACAGGTGTGGTATCAATCGGCTCAAAACGCAGTGCCCGTATTAGTCTATCGTTTTTTAAAGGAGCAAATTCTGGCTGGGCTGTATTCGTGTTATTTGAGGCACTCATGTATAAGTCTCCAAAAGAGTACAATACTCATATTGTAATTATCATTGTAAAAATAAAAAATTAGGAAGCGTCTATTTGTTGATAAATAATAAATAGTCGCGTTTTAATTAAAACGTACATATGAATCAAAACATACATATAGTGAATGCCATAAAGATAAAATCTATTATGGCATTCGTTTTGATCTTGAAAAATATAGTGATACTTGTTGCTACTTATCTAAGTAATCTTAACCAATGGTCAGTATTATTTATAGACTGGCTATGTATCTATTATCTTACTACCGTAAGCTTGTCATTTTTAGCAGATATCATCACATAGACAATGCTAAGTTATCACGATGCACCATAACCACGCGTTCTTCTTTGTTGCCAAGGATTCTATCGAATTGTTCAGTACGCTCTCGAGCTACTCGGCGCGCATCATTAGAAGAGAAGTTCATCTGCCCTACCGCTAAACGCTCGCCTGTATCTTGATGAACAATTTCTACTACATCTCCTTCATCAAAATCACCGCGCACTTCTACCACCCCAACTGGTAACAAGCTCCTGTTGTGCTCTACTAGTGCTTTAGCGGCGCCCGCATCAACGATCAAAGTACCTGACATACGTAAATGCGCGGCTAACCATTGTTTACGTGCAATAATTTTGTCGGCATCGTTAGTGGTTAATAGCGTACCGACAGCTTCACCAGACACCACACGAGTAATGACGTTATCAATAGCACCGCTGACGATTACAGTTGGGCAACCGCCCATTGCTGCAAGGCGACCAGCACGAATCTTGGTTAGCATACCGCCACGACCAAGCTTACCACCGTCACCTGCAATGTCAAAAAGATAGTCAGCCATCGCGCGCTCTTGGCGTATCATTTTAGCATCAGGGTTGTCTCGTGGGTTGTCGGTAAACACCCCATCTTGATCCGTCAAGATAATATATAAATCTGCATTGATCATAGCCGCTGACATTGCACCCAATGTGTCATTATCACCAAACTTAATCTCATCAATCGTAATGGTATCGTTTTCATTAATAACTGGGAGCACATTCCACTCTAATAGCTGCGTCAGTGCACCAGTGGTATTCAAATAACGACTACGATTAGACAAATCGTCGTGAGTTAATAATAGCTGAGAGCTTTGTATTCCGTGTTGAATCAATGCTGACCACCACGTTTCAATCAAACCCATCTGACCAATAGAAGCACAAGCCTGCAATGCTGCAAGCTTTTTTGGCCGCTCATCAAGGTCCATTCGCACCACGCCTTCGGCAACTGCGCCTGACGATACCAATAGTACTTCAACGCCCTGCTTATGCAATTTAGCAATCTGTTTGGCCCACTCATAAATAGCAGTTCGATCCAGCCCTCGCCCATTATTGGTTAATAACGATGAGCCAATCTTGACAACAACGCGCTGAATATCAAAATTACGATTTTGTTTGATAAACCTTGCCTCTTCGGTCGTTTGGTCTGTGTCACCTGCCATAAAAACTCCTGTAAATTGTGGGGGTTGATTTAAAAATAATAATAGATGATCTATTTTGTTGTATAAAAACCTCATATAGTCTCATACACGACAACATCAAATTTGTATAAACGTTAGCAGAGAATATCAGCAAACACTACCGTTATCTTCTGCTAATACATTCTAAGAGGTATAGACTACTTCTACACCGTCATCGTCATCTAAGTCGTCATCATCTACAAGATTGGTACCTTCACGCTCAGCTTTGCGAGCCGCACGATACGCTTCACGCTGCGCCTCTGTATTTAAACGTACTTCTTCTTCTAAACGCTCAAAACGCTCTTTTTGTGCATCAGCAAAAATAGGATCTTCTATTTCACGCTCGCGCTCACGCTCAATTTCATTCATTAAATGATATTTGACAGCATCAACACCTTCGCCTGTCAAAGTGGATGTGCGAAACACAATACCTGTCCAGCCAAGCTCTGCTACGATATGCGTACATAACTCATTTAAGTCTTCTTCAACCACTTGATCAATTTTATTTAACACTAAAATTTGAGGCAAATTGGCCAATTCAGGGGAAAAACGCTCAAGCTCGTTTAGGATAACTCGAGCATTCTCTACCGGATCGCTACCATCAATTGGCTTTACATCAACCAAGTGTAGTAGACGACGCGTACGAGCAACATGCTTTAAAAAGCGAATACCTAGACCAGCACCTTCAGACGCACCCTCGATTAGACCTGGAATATCAGCCATCACAAATGAGCGATGACGTCCAATATCTACCACACCCAAATTAGGAACCAGCGTCGTAAATGGATAGTCAGCAACTTTAGGTTTAGCAGCAGAGACTTGACGAATAAAAGTAGATTTACCAGCATTAGGCAATCCCACCAGACCGACATCAGCCACTACTTTTAGCTCAAACTTCAGTACCTTTAACTCGCCTTCAAAACCTGAGGTTGCTTTACGCGGCGCTTGATTGGTAGAGCTTTTAAAGTGAGTATTGCCAAGCCCTCCGTCGCCACCTTTAGCAACCAATATTTTTTGATCAATCTCAACCAAGTCGCCTAGTACCTCGTCTGTCTCGGTATCAATGATAGTCGTACCAATAGGTACTGGCAAGAATACGTCATCAGAGCCTTTACCAGCGCAGTTTTTACTATGACCATTCTCACCACGCATGGCATCATAGCGACGCGTATAACGATAGTCGACTAGAGTATTTGTGTTATCATCGGCAATAACATAGACATCACCACCGCTACCGCCATCACCGCCATCCGGGCCACCGCGTGGTACGTATTTTTCTCGGCGAAAACTGGCGATTCCATTACCACCGTCACCTGCTTTTACCGTTACGACGGCTTCATCAATAAATCGCATCTTACGTTCCTTACTTTCTAGATTACAGTCATTGGCTGATTTTATATTGGTACTTAAAGATATCTATATACTTAATTAGTCTACTAATCATCTACTTGTTAGTCTATCTATCATTCAATCACTAAATTGACTGGTATAAGTTGACTACTCATAAAATATGCCTACCACAAAGCAAGCATGCTTTATAGTCAAATTAGATACCAATTAGTAACACTCTTATAGTAGCGCTCTTATTATCATATAATAGAAATACGAAAAGTTTTTTATCACTTTTATGATCATTATACCAGTAGAACCGTTGTGGATGTTATCAAACAACAACACCCGATAACCAAACGGAATATCGGGTGTTGTTCTACACTGTAAGCATGTTAGGCTTCTTGAGCTGTACTCATAAGCGATAACAATCAAAGTAGCTTAACAAAAGCTTACCCTCGTACCTCACATATACAGATGTTATGCAGGAATCTGAGTATAGCTAATACCACCCATTTGAGTCGCCAAGCGTAGTACTTGCGTGCTATAGCCTACTTCGTTGTCGTACCAGATGTAGACAGTTGCATGATTGTCAGTAACGATAGTGGCTTGCGCATCAACAATACCAACGTGCTTAGTACCAACAAAATCTGTTGATACAGCTTCTGTCGAATCGGTATAAGAAATTTGTGATTGCCAAGTATTACTGTTAGCCATCTTACGCAAAAACTCATTTAATGCGTCTGCACCTTGTGGCGCTTGCTTTAAATTTAAGTTCAAAATCGCCAAACTGACATTAGGAGTAGGTACACGAATAGCATTACCTGTCAGTTTACCGCTAAGCTCTGGTAGTGCTTTGCCAACCGCTTTAGCCGCGCCAGTGCTAGTAATCACCATGTTTAGTACTGCACTGCGACCACGACGATCAGACTTATGATAGTTATCAATTAAGTTTTGATCATTAGTAAACGAATGAATCGTTTCAACATGACCGTTTTCGATACCATATTCATCGTTTAATACTTTCAATGTTGGCGTAATGGCATTGGTCGTGCAACTTGCAGCACTAACAATGGTGTCCTCACCAACAGTATCGTTATTAACACCATAAACGACGTTTTTGATATCCCCGCCAGCAGGCGCAGTCAATAATACTTTATTGACGCCTTGAGATTGTAGGTGTTTACCTAGGCCAGCTTCATCTTTCCATATACCTGTATTATCAATGACTAACGCATTATCAATACCATAAGCTGTGTAATCAATCTCACTTGGATCATTGGCATAAATCACTTGTACAAAACGACCATTGATAACCATACCATTGTTATCATCATCAACGCTTACGCCGCCCGTAAAGCTACCATGAATGGAGTCACGCTCAAGTAATGACGCACGCTTAGCAAGATCCCCTGCAGCAGCCGGACGTACTACGATAGCTTTTAACTGCAAACCCTTTTTACTAGATGCTTGTGATAATAATAGACGCGTTAAAATTCGTCCAATACGTCCAAAGCCATACAACACAACGTCAGTAGTACCGTTTTGTGCAGATTTATCGTCACCAGCCTCTTGTAAAGCCGCTTGCAAATCAGTGTCATTGGCGATCAATTGACCAACATCTACACGTGATGATTGAATGTCGCTACTAGAAGCCAATGCTTTAACCATCTCTAAAGTGTCAGCAATAGCAATAGGCTTACCATTTTGCTCACGAATAGCTGCTTTTTGATGCAACGCCAGTACTTGACCGACTGAAGTTGTATCAAGTGTCTCACCGAACAAAGTAACTTGTACGTCTTTTTCGTTATAGAGTTTGTTTAACAGTCCAATTAACTCAATAGCTTGTTGTTCTTGATCGTTGTAACTATTTAGACGATCTTGATGTAATTGGCGTAAGGTATTAGCTTGGCTCACGAGAAACATCCTTATGGTCAGTAAAATGTGTTTGTAAAATATAGAAGGCTATGTAAGTACTAAAAACTTATAAACTGAGAGAGACGCTACGTTAGTAAAATTGATACATACTTATTAATCATTATATTATGTAGTAGGTTTATAAGCTCTTTGGTCGTACTTATCATAGGTTTTAATTGGGGTACATTTTAGCTCAAAATGCCTGATTTTGCTAGTGATAACCTTTATTACTAACGTTTGATATCAATCATGTATTGTTTTTGACAGAAACTATGTTCATAACACAGCAAAAAGGCAACTTATTAGGTCACCTTTTTATTTATCTACCAAACTGAGTCAATACTCACTATTAGGTTCGCTACAAACAGACAGAAGACTACCGATCACTTGATCAATTTTTATTTAATATTAAGGGACCAAATTTACGGTTTGATTACGATGATCCGTTAATGTGAAAGCTTTTAGATCATAACCCTGTTGCTGAGCAATTTGACGATATTTTGCATAAGCTTCTTGTGAAATATCTGGTGAACGAGCCAGCAGCCACAAATATTCTTTATCTGGGGTACCAACCAAAGCCGTTTGATAATTGGGATCATGTGCCAACACCCAGTAATCGGCGCGCCCAACAGGTAACCAGCGAATCCATGACGGTAAAAAAGTAACCTTAAGCTTACTACCTGTATCATCTGCAGGCTTTGCAAGACCTTCTGCAGTAACCGATTCACCATCTTCATCAATACACTGGTTCAATACCGTAATACCAGTGTCTTTTACATTAGGAGTATAGGTAGCAGTCACATCGCTGGCACAGTTGCGCTGAAAATACATTGGTAAACGACCGATCTCATACCATGTTCCACTATATTTTGTTAAATCAAGACTATCTACTGTAGTTGGTTCAGTAGCTGACTGATGAATAATAGAAGAAGGTGTAATATCTATAGTCATATTGGCTGCTACCTCTGCATCTACTTTACCAGTACTGACGCTAGTGGCATCATGTGAGGCAGGCATTTCCGGCGGCGTTGCAGCATAGGCTGAAAACGCAGCTAACGGTACAATAATCGCTAGTGCTATTCCAGTGTGTTTAATCAGACTATTCATAAATATACGCTCCGGTACTTCGTCATTTAAGCCCGTAGAAGTAAGATCGTTATTTATTGATTTCTCACTGCCTGAAAGCAAATGTATAGACTTATTATAGTTGGCATCATTGCTAGCATTACTATAATTATTCGCTGTATTTACATCATTTGTTAAACGCTTGTTAACCAATTGATGATTTTGCCCAGACTGAGAACCGGCTGCCTGTATGTCAGAATATTCTGACGTAGGTAACTTATTGGTTTTCATAAAAATACCATTATTTTGAATTAATAGTGCGGTTTATTAGTTGATATAAGTATGGTTATAGTAAGGCTTATAATCAGTTGCTTACTCCATACGTTTATCTCACATAATTTTTAACTGCAATATTAAAGATATAATGGAAATCGGAACAGTGTAGCATTGTAGGGAAAAGCAACCGTTTGTAAATAATATTGTCTTTGTTAGTAATACTAAATACATAGTAACTGGTATGTAAAAGATTTAACGAAAAACAATAATAGACCATGGTAAAGAAAACGATGCTATTTTTCATTCATAAGCTTAAAGAAACTGCCGGATACCTGCTATACTCGTGGCGCCATACTGCGTCGCTTGAGTAAATAAATTGGGCGATAATCCACCCAAACCAATGACAGGCATATCTGCAAGTGCTGCTAGATCTGACCATGCCTCCCAGCTTAAAGGCTTAGCATCAGGATGCGTTTGAGTGGCCAGTACAGGGGATAAGAAAATACCGATGACTGGTGACTCTTGTCGCTCTAAACGACTATTGGCAAGTTTATTGGCTGCATAAATACTATCAGCATCATGACAACTTACTATTAATGGATGATGTAAAGATTGCAATTGAGCAGCATTATCTTTAACTTCGTCAGCCCACTGTAGTAACGATGTCTGTGTTAGATGGTACGCTATAATTTGATGACTAGATGCTGGGTGATGGTTTGAATAATGTTCGTTGATGTCATTAGGCATAATGACTTTAATATCTGGTCGCTGACCCATCAGCTGCTTTGCGACGTTCTTTGAGCCTATATCTTGGACTCGAATATATACCCAAGCATCTGACGCTATGTGAGCTTGATGATATTGTAACCATGCTGTCGCTGCGTCAGGGTATGTGCTGAACTGTGATAAAGGATAGGTAATTGCTATTTTTGAAGGCAAGCGTAGCCATTCAAGAATCGTTTTATTAGCAGCTGGCAAGTTGTAGCTTCCTGCTAATAGCTCAGACTTATTTACCCATGCTAGCATCTGTCCTTCTAAACCATAGCCTTGATGTTTATATACGTCATACTGATGAGACGTCAGCTCGACACGATAGACTTGTAAACTTACTTTTTTATCACCGTAATCATGGTGCAATCGCCCAAGCTTAACGATCGTATTATGATGAATGACGATGCCCGTTTCTTCAGCAACTTCTCGTATTAGTGCCTGATTTGCAGTTTCATGAGCCTCTATCTTGCCGCCTATAAATTCATAGCGATTGCCTTGATGCTGAGACTTATCTCGAAATCCAAGCAAATACTTATCTTTATAGTAAATAACAGCAATGGCGACATTAATCGTGACAGTTATATCGTTGCCTAGTTGTTTGGTCGATGCATTTGACATAGCTCTCTCCTTAATCAATTCTCTCATAAAGCTTTTCGTTCAAAATTCGGTCAAGTTTTTTAGAATTAAGTCTAAGATTTTTTCAATAATAGTGTTAGTAATGATTGATTTAGATATATTTACACAATAACTGTATTTTATTTTATCAATTGGCTTGCAAAATACTTCAATGTAAATGATAATTATTATCGTTAGCAACCACTATTACTTTAACAGTTATTTAATCAAAAGGAATTCACTATGAGTATGGTCATCTCTCGCTACTTAAACTGCCGTGAAAATCGTTTGCCTACTTTACAATCGCAGCACTTGTTTGCTTTAACCAAGGAAGTCCGTATTGAGCATGAAGGCGAAGAGTATCGCTTGCGTTTGACTCGTAACAATCGCTTAATTTTGACCAAATAACCTAATTGTACCAACAAAAAACGCCTCTATTGAAAGGCGTTTTTTATTGGAAGATAATCAACACTGGCTATTGATAGCAGCCTTTTATCATAGTCGACAACCACAGTCATCCCTAAAATAGCGCAATGAGTACAATTTAAAACTGCCAGCTATAGACCACATCTACAGCATTTTCAGCCGCAGAGGTCGCCTCGACATAAATACGGCGTGTCAATTGATAACGAATAGACAAGCTGTTTTCCGCGTTAAATACGCCAACCCCATAACGAATGTATAAATCAGGAGTGACGTAACCTGTGACATTAACATTAGTATCTTCACTGTTACCTGAAGCATCCACAGTTAGACTCTGCAAACCAAAAGCTTGCCCAATTTGATTGGTCAAGCTTCGTGTACCAGTCAAGCCAAAGTTGAGACCAGCTGCCGCCAGACTATTAGTGACCTGTGACTTAAATCCTTGTTCACTAACTTGAGTTGCTTCACCATCGTCGATACGACCGGTCACTAGAGCATTCATCGCTTGTTGTTGCGTCAAGCCTGCATTGTTAAAGACAACGATATTTGGGTTTTCAGTGTTGCCTGTCACACGTACGCCGACTGTTTTATCATCAATTATTTTTACAGCCTCGATACTCAAATTGGGCTTCATCACATCGCCATTAAAGCGTATCTGTCCATAATTTAGCTCTAAATTCTGTCCAAACGCATCGATACTGGTACGGCGAGATACCTGCACGACCCCTTTAGCGCGCATGACACCAGTACCATTTTGACTGATATTAAGAGCACCTGCCAAAGGAATGACAGCACCAAAGCCACGGAAGTTAATATCATCACCCAAATCAATACCAATATCAGCGTTAATCGACCAAGGTTTTGATATTGCTAAAACGTCATCGATATTACCAATTAAACGTCTATCGATCACCACTGCATCTTCAGTTTGGGTGATAATATCTTCACTCGCTTCAGGAGGACGAATCGTCGCTGATGGTACGCTAACTGCACCTTCAATGTTAACGTAGCGATCGCCTGGTCGCACGATAATATCGATATCAGGATTGACCTCAGCCAATAATAATGGTGGCTGCGTTAACACCAATCTTTCACCAACAATACTCAGCTTGGCTTGCAGCTCTTGTTGCCAATTAATGGTCCCAATCAAGGTACCTGTACCTGTACCACTATTAAACTTACCGTCAATAGCTGCTTCTGTCCCGCGGATTTTTGCTGTAGCGTTTATTTTGGATAAATTGACTGGTAGATCAAGCATCGCAACACGACCATTAGCAAGTTTTACATCGCCATAAAACTGGGGCTTGGTTAAGGTGCCGCCAATGCCGCCTGCCATCGTAATATTACCTTCTAATACGCGCATTCCCGGGAAAAACGGCTTTAGGATAGCCAGATTAAATTCATTAAGTACTAATGCCCCTGATATTGGTTTGGGCGCTTTGTACGGATCTACTATGGCTTCAGCGTAACCGCGAGCACCATTACCAGTATTGACATCTGCACGCAGTTTTAATCCTTCAGGGACTGATAATGCGATGAGTGATATACGCTCATAAGGGATGGTTACAGGTGCAGCATCACCATCTTGAATCAGACCTATTTTGCCATTGTCAGAATATAGCGTTGTATTGATGGTAGGCGGTTTGCCACGTTGCCAGCCGACAATAGCTTTGCCATTAATCTGACCATGCCAATCAATATCTTTGGGTAAGAACACTGAAAACAGTGATGTATCAAGCTTTTGTAAAGCCAAATTAACATTACCACCAGCAGCTGAAGCTATAAGGTTTTCGCGCAAACATAATTTGCCAGTCTGATCCTCTGCTTGCCAGCAGTGTGCTGCTAACTGTACTTTTAGATCAGTTTTGCCACTATTCTGTGGTTTTGGTAAATTTACAATAGCCTGTGCAGGTTGTAACTGGTTTAAGGTTGCATATTGCGACTGGACACGTCCTTTACCTATCACCCCTGACCAACTCAACTGGTCACGATTAAAACCACCTTTTAATCGTGTTGAGATATTTAGCTTCTCATTAGCCATCTTAAGGTTAACGACATGACTTTGCTCAGTACCACTAAACGAGGCATCGATGTTCTTAAAACTTTGCCCAGCTGCATCTAAACCTTCTGCACTAATAATCAGTTGACTAGGACTATTGGCTAAATTCACAAGTTTACCGCGTACACGGCCTTCACGTAAGATAAATCCAGGCAACACAATACGCTCACCGACCAAATCTACGTAGATCGTTGGCAACGCCTGGCCTGCTGGCTGTGACAAGGTCGCACCGCCAGTGACTTTGCCCGTCAGCTTATCTGAGAGTTGATCGAGACTAGTGATATTGATTTTTGTTTGCAACTGCTTGGCATTACCATCAGCCGTCAGGTAGTTGTCGCCCCATCGTAGTACTAAGTTATTTGCATTCAGATTATCGATGAGAGCATTGACCTGCTGATATTGAGACTCAACGTCTTGGGCTTTTAAACGCTCAAAATAGTTGGTCAGATCTTCAGGTAAGTTTAATTTAGCCGCTAAGCTCCCTTTAGCACTCAAAGGCTGACCTTTTAGAGTACCGTTTAGATCGATTTGTGTTAGGTTGATAATCTGCTGTGCTTTACGCCAGCTACCATCCGTTTTTATATTGCCCGTAATCGTACTCGGTGTATCTTTTAGGAAGTAACCTAGATTAAAGCGATCCATCACCGCACTAATATCCCAAGCAACCCCTTTGCTCACATCGACTGAGCCTTGGGCGTCAATACTACCTGCTGTGCCTATATGACGAAAACGCTTGATACGGATGAGCTGCGAGTCCCCATTGGCATCAATGGTCAGTTTACCAGCAGGTAGCTGTTTGGCATCTAGCATCCCATCGAAATTTACAGCAAAACGTTGTAGTTTACCCTTTTCATCAGGATGGTTTTTGGACGCAGATTGCCACTGCCCACTGGTGTTCAAATCACCGGAAAGAATAGCTGGATTATTCGGTAAAAAATAACCCAAATCAAAATTATTAAAGCGGCCGTTTACTGTCCAGCCAATATCTTGGCGCAGATCAAGCACACCTTTTACATTAACAGCGCCTGCCTCACCAGTATAATCCAACTTACGCACATTGATTAGCTTTGGTGTACCAGCGGCATCAATAGATAGTCGACCATCAGGAACATCAGCAGTATTGAGCTGACCATCAAAACGTGCATCGAAAACCGACAGCTCACCTCCAACGAGATCAATGCTTGCGTCACCCGTCCCTGCTATACCAATTTCACGACCCTCTTGTGTGGCATCAAGCTGAGCTTCTAGATCCGTATTATTGAGATTAATAATATGCCGCTGACCTTTGACACCGTTTTTGGTGATATCTAGCAAACGACCACTGGCGTTGAGGCGGCCTGTTAGACGCTCAAGTGGTAAATCGTTACGATATTGTTTGGGTAGTAAGCCATTAGTGCGCGCGTCTATCTGCCACGTCAAAGGTCGGCGCTTAGTTGCTAGCTGTATTTGCCCATTACCCGATAAATCACCAACGATGCCTTTATAGTTGAGACTATTTATATCAATGACATCGCCATTCTTACGAATTTTGACATCATAATTGCCTTTAGGGGCTGCGTTTAACTCATTGATAAGGGCATTGGCATCAACAGACAAACGTGCACCGCGCACAATGACATCGGCTTGTCCATTTGGACTGTTAATATCACCGATATTAGGGACATTACTGCGAATAAGGTTTTGCCAATTGGCATTGATATACCAAGGAGCCACCTGTTTAGACTTTAATGAAGTCTTACCACGTACTATATTGGCATTGATGTGCTCACCATCACGCTGACGCAAGTCTGCATCAATCTGCGTATTACCAACACTATTTTGTTGTTGATAATGCACCGATAGTCGACCATTAAGCTTTTGCGGTGCATACGCCTTAAAGTCAGTATACTCATCAGGAATGGCGCGGCGAACATCAAAATTACTACCTGTCGCTCGCACTTTTGCATCAAAGCTATTTTTCCAATCCAAAATACCTTGTAATATTAAATGTCCAGCTGGAACATTAGCGTCTAGACGATCGACATGCATTTGGCTATTGGCGATGATAGCGCGACCCTGATAATGTCCTGAAGGGATATCTTTGGCAGTTAACTCAGTATTAATACGCAAACGTATCTCAGAGATGACCCCATTTGCCGTAGCAGTACCACTTTTTAGATGAATGTTTTGGGCATCTGCGTAAGGAATGAGAACATCATCCCACTGTAATTTGGCTTGAAAAGGCGCATCATTATCGAGACCTTGCACGACAAACTCACCTCGGACATCCCCTTCATTATAACGACTACGCACCTTACCTACAGTACGCTTTAAGCTACCTGTCGCTGTAATGTTTAGGGGATCGATATACGCTTTTTCTAAAGCACTGACTTCAGCGATGGCACTGAGGTCCAATGGATAGTCGCCTTGTAAATCTATATTGCCCTGTAATGCATTGATTTTTACAATATCTGCATAACGCAAATCGCCGCGACCAATGGTGACTTCACTCCCTACCCACGTTAAATCTCGAGCACTAATATCATGTACCACGATAGGATCTTTGGTGATTTGTTTATAAACAATGTTTTTTATTTTAGCTTGATCAAAGCGTAGATTGACTGGTAACTTGAGTGTTTTATAATCAAATGGCTCACCAGTTGGTGGTTTATTATTGATGATTTCTATGCGCTGGATATCAGCATCTCGAAGGTGTACTTCTTTAGAAAAGACAGCGCGCCAGCCTACCTTAACGTATGCTTTGTCTACCGAAACCTCAAGATCTTCAGTCGCTTTGATATCTATATCTGTGACCCAGATACCATCTCGCAAATTGCCTTTGCCGTATGTAAGTTTAATGCCTGTTTCTGCACTGACCTTTTCTAAGACAAACCTCGTCCCTGACTCTGTGCCCATCATATAAAAGAATACTGCAAACATAAGCAGTAGAACGACAAGTATCAATACTAATAATTTGAATACAAAGGACAGTGGATACCAGCGCTTTACTGCACGAGCATCTCTTTGAGCTGGATCTTCATCGGGTGAACGTTTGGGCGGGGTCTTTTTGTTCAACATGATACTCAACTACGTTAAAAGATTATTTACCAGCAATCGGTAGGATAGATAAAAATGGCTCATAGACTTTTCTACTTTAATAAACTCAATCATCTACATATAGTCAAGTCTATAATTTTTACTAGAGTGGCGAGCCAATAAAGAAGTGTAGTCTAACTGGAACACTATCTTCTGTCACGCCTGC
This sequence comes from Psychrobacter sp. 1Y10, assembly GCF_052259005.1. Lineage (NCBI taxonomy): Bacteria > Pseudomonadati > Pseudomonadota > Gammaproteobacteria > Moraxellales > Moraxellaceae > Psychrobacter > Psychrobacter sp. 1Y10. The sequence goes on from NZ_JBQQES010000003.1 coordinate 262,353, forward strand.
GGCTACATCTACGCGTACGACACCCACAGGTGAGGCCCAGCGAACACCGACCCCAACGCCAACCTTGGTTTCAGTCTCAAAATCTTTGTCATAAGCATTACCCACATCGGTAAATACTGCACCGCGAAAGCCTGGAATAAATTCATAATTATACTCAGCACTACCGACTGCTAGTATTTGTCCACCAGTTAGATAACCATTTTCTAGCGGAGACAAGCTTTCATAATCGTAGCCACGAATGCTTTGATCCCCACCAGCGAAAAAGCGCAATTTATAGGGTACTTCATAAAAGTCATCTGCCCATATGTAGCCTGTATTGACGCTTCCAAGCACTTGATGCTTATTGTCATCACCAAAGCTATAGACACCACTGACACCTGCACTAACTATAGCCAAATCGGTATCGCTAAGCGCTTTATCTGCGCCCGCCTCAATACCATAGTACTGACGTATACCACGCGTTGGATTGGTCACACTGTCAACGTCCGTTTTATTGACGCCGTAACCAAATAATAGTGCCTTTTGCTTAGGTTTAGAGGATGTAAAACGTATGGGTAGATCATCCAACTCAGTATCATCAACGCCAGTCTCCAGCTCATCTAAACGATAACGTACAGAGTAACTACGATTCCAACCATTTTCACGGCGAATATTACGGGCCAATCCAGCTTTCAGAGTTTTGGTTGACAAATCAAAGTTACCTTCACCTTGATCAATCACCTCCTCTTCATAAGTGAGACGTCCCTCTAGCTTGTCGTTGAGCGGATGCTTCCATGGTCGACTGGCATAGACACCGATATTTTTATTGATCCGAGACACCTCAGTCTCTACCCCTGCTTGATAGCCTTTACGATTAATTAAGTTATAGTCGATTTTAGCAGTCGCTCGTACATCCGTATCTGTACCATAACCGATACCGACTTGCGCATCACGCGGTTTATCAGCAGAGACAAAAACATACAAAGGGACTTTTTTGCTTTCTTGAACCTCTACTGGGGTTTTACGTCCTGCAAGGGTTGGCGGTACAAAATCTTCGTCCAATATACTTTCATCATCAGGGAAGATTTTTTTGGCGACTTTGCTTATAGAGTCGCTAATTTTGCCTAAAAGATTATCAGCTTCTTGTGTTTTTTCGTCGAGCACCCGATTATTTGGTAACCCGCTTAACCGATCTGCCTTACTTTTGATAGCCGATAACTTGTCTTGTGTTTCTTGGTCAACTTCAAATTCGATGGGAGCCACATCTATTGCATCTACAGTAGCGCCGTTGTTGGTCTCAATGCTATCAGTAGTATTGTCAGCCCTATCAATATCGGTACTACTGACATCGACATCATTACTATCGTCTGCAATGCCAGAGGCAGCTTTAGTATTGTTGGCATTTATTATCGAATCATCAATATTGTCATTATTAGACGCATCGATATCGTTAATAGCATTGTCGACATCGCCATCAATAACGCCATTATTATCAGCAGTTATCGGCGTATTATCGAAAGCTAACGTGCTGTTTTCGCTCATATCATCTGGTGGCAATATTGTCTCAACATTGACGGTGTTAAAATAACGAGTCGCTGACAAATCATTACCAAGTTTGGTGATATCAGGACGATAGAACGGATCACCTGCTTCAAAGTCAAACATCTGCTTTAGTAATGGGGTCTCTACTGGTAGCTTTTTAGGATCGGTAGTAAGCGTTCCTGTCTCCTCATCATAGGTAAAAAACACCACATCATCAAATTGATAACGATCGCCTGTGTTATAGACCAGTGAGACATCAGCTGTATTGTCTGGCAAGATAATATCAACTGATTTATTTAACCAGTATTGATCAAAATAACCATATGTATCACTTAATGCTTCAAGTGCCGCCTTACTATTTTTATAAACGCGGTGATTAAAGACATCTCCTTCTTGCGGTAACATACTTGTTTCAAGGGTTTTAAACTCAGGCTGCTCAATACCTTGACCGCGAATATCTACGACGCGGCTATCGACACGTACTGGCTCACCAAGTTTTTCAATAATGACGTCAATGGTATCAACGGTTGGTTGGCGTAAACGTAAGGTAACGTCGTAATAGCCTACTGCTTGCGCAGCATCTAAAGCAGTCTGGCGCAAACGTGGTAAAGCTGCGGTAAAATCAGCAACAGATTGTACAGTTGTATCATCAAGCGCAGCTTTAATATTGTTAATCGGTTGGCTATCTTCATCAGCTTTGATAAGTTTTGGCTGCGTATCGTCTGTATTTTCAGCGCTACTACCATCTGTCTGCTGTAAATAAACGCTGGTTTCTACATGTGGTAGAGCCATGGCGCCTCCATTAAACAAACGACTATATAAGCGTTTAACAATGTTGCTACTATTACGTGCCCGTGAGCTAGGTTTGGATGCTTGTACGATGCTATCGGTCACTGCTTGAGTTTCTGTTGCTACTTGATAGTCAGGTAAATAATCATCAGGGTTTAAAGCTTCTGTTTGCTCGCCTGACTGCTCTATCGTTTCATCTACTATAGGCAGCTTACCCGTACTTGCATCAGCCTTAGTATCAGCTATAGTATCGTCAGTACCTGTTACTGGATCACGTTCTTGCTGCGCAAGCGTCTGTACAGGACTCTGTTGGCTACTATCTACACCATTGCTACTGACTGCATCACTAACCTCAATCGGGCGTGACATAATCTCATCAGATTCAGCATTCTCATTCTTACTTTCTAGTCGTCCAAGAGTATCAAGATTGGTCGGTGCTGGTAAGCTTGCTGCATCTAGACTTGGATCCAAGCCGATGGGCGTATCACGGCTATCCAAAGTCGCTACCGGTTTATCAAAATCGCTATCACTGTTCTGACTATTGTCGCCTAACGTATTGTCTTGATTGTTTTTCGCCTCTACCGCCGCAAGCTCACGATCAATTTGTTCAGGCGTCATCATCTGATAGCCTTGCTGCTGTACTGTGGCTGCCTGCTCTAATAAATTATCATCACGTGTGCTGGTTGAACTTTTTTCAATATTGTCTGAGTCGGTCGTCTTACTATTGATAGGTTTGGTCGATAGAGAGTTTTTTGACTCGCCTTTTAATGTTTGCTCACTATAATCTTCTAATACTGACTCATCGATGACACCTTGCTCTACTGCTTTTTTTAGGCGTAGCGCATCTAAAGCTGCATCAAGCTCAGTCTCTTGATCAGTCATTAGCGCATTATATTTGGACAAGCTTGAAAGCTTGGCTGATGCTTCGCTACTGGTATCAACGTCATCTGCACCAAAGGCAGGAGTTGCCACACCAAAGCCGACTAACGCACTTGCTAACGCGGTAAAAAGCGTTGAGCGGGTAAAATAGCTGCGCGACTGCGTTAAAGGCTGATGTCTTATCATACTTATTTCCTATCACTTCACGCGGCATACTATACTGACGATGACTACCGCCTGCACTAACCGGTGAATGTACTTATCATATTTAATATTAGTGATACTGGTAATCAACTTTGACACCACTATGTCAAGCTTACAAATCATAGCTTAGTTAATTATCAAATCATAGCATCTAGCACATGTATTTATAGCAAAGCCTTGCTATTATACGGTCTAAAAACCATCAACCTATCCTATATTTCAATAAGTTTTTGATAATAATCACAATTATATAGCATACAAATACCTTATGCTGCCTGTATTTAGTTCACTCTATGCACCAGACGCTAGCCACTTGTAGGAGTCCACATGGCAAATCAGTTTCAATTATTTAAGCGTCGTCGCTTTAACGCTATGTTTTTTACCCAGTTTTTGGGTGCTTTTAATGACAATATTTTTAAACAAGCACTGATTTTAGTTTTGACCTATACTGCCGCCAGTCAAATCGGCGTGGAAGTGAGCATCTTGAATAATTTAGCCGCCATGCTGTTTATTTTGCCTTATTTTTTATTTTCTGCCTTGGCGGGACAGATTGCAGATAAGTTTGAAAAGTCGAAACTCACCCGCTTTGTTAAGCTGCTTGAGCTGGTCATTATGACAGTGGCGGCTATAGGCTTTGTGTTTGAATGGTATGCTCTGCTATTTGTAGCGCTGTTTTTAATGGGTACGCATTCTACCTTTTTTGGTCCGATTAAATATGCTTATCTGCCACAAGCAATGCAAAAAGACGAGCTTGTCGGGGCCAATGGTCTGTTTCAAATGGGTACTTCTCTTGCTATTTTACTCGGCATGATAGTCGCTGGAGTATTAACGCAGCTGCCACAGTCACTATATTGGATTAGCGCAACGGTTGTAGTTGTAGCATTATTGGGCTATATGGCAGCGCGCTTTATTCCTATGACGCCAGCGATGCAGCCCAATCTGACTATTAATTGGAATGTTTTTACTACTAGTATAGCCACGGTACGTTACTTGTATTCTTTGCCTTTTTTGTTCTTTGTAATTTTGGGCAATAGCTGGTTTTGGTTTTATGGGGCAACGTTTTTGACTCAGACGCCTGAATTTAGCAAAGTCATCTTACAGGGTGATGAGTCTGTCGTTATTTTTCTATTGACTCTCTTCTCTGTTGGCGTGTCTATTGGTTCTTTACTGTGTAAAAGTTTGACGAAAAATCAAGTGAGCTTGCGACTGTTGCCTTTTGGCATCGCAGGACTCAGTATCTTTGCTATTGACCTTTATTTTTCGTTATCAGGGCTAAATAACGATTTGAGTTCGAACACTCTCTTAGGGATTAGCGATGTATTTGGTAGAGGCGGTAGCTTACGGGTATTTGCTGATTTATTCTTTTTAGGGTTTAGTGGTGGTTTGTATATTGTGCCCCTCTATGCCTCTATGCAGGCTTATGCGCCCAAAAGTCATCGTGCACGTATCGTAGGTGCCAATAATATCTTCAATGCTATATTTATGGTTACCTCGGCTATATTTGCTATCGTGGTATTAAACAGTCTCAATCTGTCACTGCCACAGTTATTTTTGGTCACAGGCCTACTCAATATCATCTTCGGCGTGTTTTTATATATCAAGCTTAACAAGCATGTTGGGCAAGCCGTTATGCAGACTTATGATGAACTACCCAGCAGTGAAAGCTAATGTAGCATGGCAGTTTTCATCAATAATATACAAGGGATTCGTTGAATTATAATCATGTCATAGCACGAATTTTGATGCCGATAATTGAGATTGTTTGCTATAGTGATGAAAGATTATTTTTACGATTTACATAAGCCAATACCGACACAAAGTTATATCAGGAGCTAATTATGGCACTGCGTTCGTTATCTAAGATAGACAATTTGCTTCTTGGCGTTGATAAGGCGCTACGGGCAGTCGTTCCACACTCCAACCCCAGTACTCGTCCATTACCGGTCAATGATGATACGATTCCTGAGCTAAGTATTACAGAATCGCGGCACGTGGCAGGTCTTATGCGCATCAACCATACTGGTGAGGTATGCGCGCAAGGTCTATATCACGGGCAAGCGTTTAGTGCAAAAGATGATGGCGTAAAACAAGCCATGCAGCAATCGGCTGAAGAAGAAGTAGATCACTTAGTATGGTGTGAGACTCGTTTGCAAGAGCTGGGCAGCCATCCCAGTATTTTTACGCCATTATGGTATGGTATGTCTTTTGGTTTGGGTGCCGTTGCTGGTGCTATCTCAAACGAGTTTAGCTTAGGCTTTGTCGCTGAAACTGAAGCTCAAGTTAGTGAGCATTTACAAGATCATATCGAACAGCTACCAGCACAAGACCAGCGTTCACGCGCCATACTGGCACAAATGGATATCGAAGAGCTACATCATCGAGAGCTGGCGATTAATAGTGGCGGTGCAGCATTATCGCCCCCTGTTCGCCGTACCATGCGTTGGATGGCCAATCGTATGAAAGCCACAGCCTATCATTTATAGTTTGGCAACACTGCCCGATATACTTTCTCGTTAAAGCAGCCCACTAAAACCTGTACTTTGATAAAAGGTTTTAATATATTAAGTCCCTTATGATTTTGATGATTGAAGCTAATCTGTAGGGTTTTTAACAATCCTACTATTGAGAGGATTTATGCTAATTTGATAGGGTATAAAAAATTTGTACAGTTCTTAACCAGCCAGTATTCACTATATATGTTCATTATATAAACATTACTTATCAAAAATAATTTATCAATAACCAAGGTAACGATTGCCATGAGCCAACCCATAAGCCCCATCAAACATAATAAATCAGCTGCTTTAACTGCTTTAGCAGCGGCATGTACTTTGATGCTGTCAGCGCCCGCGCTAGCGGCAACGCCTGATACAGCTGCTGCACCTGCTGTTAGCGCCAATGCACCTAGCGCCATTGACTCAAGCAAACGTATTATTCGCCGCGCACAGCCAAATGCAACGATTAGTAACGCCCAATCTAGTAACGCTCCATTGAGTCCATCCGATGCAAAAGCCGCTGAACAAACAACAGAGCAAGATGCTACTCAGCAAAACCGCGCAACTGCACCGACTCAACAAACGCCATATACGCCTGTAGTCCCTGTAGCACCGAAACCTACTGGTACCACACAGGTCTATCAACGTGGCCCTATTACCAGCACCGGTATCGATATCAGTGCAGGCCAGCTAAACAGCATACCAACGCCGCAAGTTCGTGTCTCAGATATTAGTTTTGTCCCAACACTATTGATTTCACAAAAAACGGGCCTTGGTACAGACAAGCTGGATGTCAGCTTACTTGATGACTTTATTGAAGACGTCTCGCCCAACGCACGCCACTATCCACCAAACTTCCCTAATCGCTCACAACGTCACTACACGCGTGAAAAAATCAAAGTATTGACTGAGTGGATCGAACCTTATGCCAGCGAGCCTGACGCTTCCTTTGATGTTCTATTGCGTGCTGCCAAACTTAACGGTATGGGTCGCAACCTAGACTTAGGCTCAGAGTATGCAGTTCGTGCTGGTCAATACGTAGATCGCGCTATCAAAGCCAAGCCAGATAGTGGAGAAGCCAACTTTTTGTATGGCATGATGCTATCAGAAGGTGGCGGGTTTAAAGAAGGTAAAAAGTATCTGGACAAAGCTGTTGAGCTTGGCTATACCGAAGCTGAACAAAGCTTAGCGCAGTCTGATTTGTTGAGTGATCGCCGTAATGAAGCCTTAGATCGCTTGCGCCGTCTTGAACAACAAGTACCGGATAACTCAATCATTCGTCAACAGATTAAACTGATTGAAGATGGTAAATACTACATTTGGGATTTGCCTGCACCTGACATCGACGTTAAACCAAATACCCCTATTACCTAGGTTTATTGCTATAAGTGAATGGGATACCGCTCATTTGTATTGTTAATTGAAGCGTTGCCTCAATAATTAGCTGTCAGTTAAGCACGTTTGTTTTATATTGATATCATGTCAATAATAAAGCGAACGTGCTTTTTTATGGATTGACCTATCTATTATAGAAGACTATCTGTCTTCAGCATTGTTTTTTAAAGCACACTGCTCAACAATCAAAATTTAAGCATTAATCCATATAGTGTAAACGCACAAGTTGCGCTAGACTCAACACTATATGAGTGTTTTTAATAAAGCACTGATGGAAAATCTATATTTATATAATTTATCTACTAAGGTCTGCCATGTCATTTGCCTCTCTTACTGCGATTACAGCAGCCTACATTAAGAAAAAGCCAATGGCTATCACAGCGCCAGTAGCACTAGCAGCGACTTTGGTGCTAGTGCCTGCTTGTAGTACAGTCTCAGTCAATAAACAAACTCAGGCAAAAACTATCAATACTCAGCGTGGTAGTATCGTCACTGATAACAAACTTAGTACCGCTACTTCCTCAACATTACTGTCCGCTGGCCTCAATGAGCAGGCTTGCATGCAGTATTTTGATCGATGTCTAGCACAGCTCACTGATAGCATGCTCGACGAACACTATAGATCAGCGCTTGCTGTCTACGCTGAGCTTCACTATGCCAAAGCTCGTCAACTTGCTAATTTAAATGAATGCCAGCAGGCTTTGGCACGGCCACCTCTTGACCCTTATTATGCCAATGCTCCTTTATCAGCCGAGGAAGCTGATACCCAACAGCGAAATACCGAAACTTGTGTCAATAGCTATCAAGCGCGGCTTTTTGACGCCATTAAACTTAGCTATACTTATCTGTTTTACGACAGCCTAACCCATGATTTTGAAGAGGCTAATTCGGATAAGGCTGTCGCGCGTCAGCCAAACCGCATCCCAACCGATATCGATATCCAAACCCAAGATATCTATAATGCTGCCACCAATAGCGTCGTTACACAGCTATACAGATCAACAGACAGCTCAAATAACCTAATTGGCGGTACAAAAATAAACTATCTGCCACCCAGTACTACTATTGATAATGGTAATAAAGCGGCAATCGCCAATCGAGCACCGTTACGTGGTAAACCCACCGATCAAATCAAAATCATGAATATTGAAGTTGATAATTATGATCTTAACGTCTATCTACCGAACGAAAATACCTACTTGCAAAATGCTCATAAGCAGTCATCTGCCCTTGCCGATTTAACCTCAACTTATGAGTTGCGTCTATCGGGTCTGAACTCTGTCAGCAAGCGTCCAGGTTTGGGCATTGGTTTGGTGGCATCATTGGATGACCGTTATACTACCACCATTCGTCAGCTACTAGAATCATCACTATCAGGCAAACTATCTAAAACGATAAATAATGGCAGCATGGATGATAGCGCAGTAAGTACACGTATTTATCCTACTGGGCATTTACTGATGACAGGTCTCATAAAACCAGCTGGTGACAGCATCCTTGATGTACTTAGTAGCAATCAGCTCGATATTCACTTATACAACCCCTATCGTAGTAGTAACGTCCATATTCTTGGCAATGACTATCCACTTGCTGCCAATTTTTCAGCAGGTTATGGTCTATGGTTAGCAGAAAACCAGCTCGACGGTGTCGGATATTTAAACTTACTGACGCGGCGTCAAGAGGCAACGCTACCTAAGCTATTCATGCTTGAGCCCTATGATCCTAATAAGCGTGTCATCGTTATGATACATGGCTTGGCCTCTAGTCCTGCCACCTGGGTCAACCTAACTAACGATATATTCAATGACGATAAGCTACGTGACAACTATCAAGTATGGCAAATATTTTATCCGACCAATCTGCCTATTTTAGAAAACCGCTATCAGATTCAAAAATTACTCGAAACTACTTATCAGCAAACAGATCCTAACGGACAAAATCGTGCCAGTAAAAATAGCGTAATTATCAGTCATAGTATGGGCGCTCTTATTTCTCGTATGATGCTGTCTGACGATAACTTAGTGGACGATCTAGACAGGCTTGATGACCAAAACATGCTTTCTATTAGTGAAAAAAGTAAGATTCGTGACGCTCTTAAACAATCTTTTGGCGAGCAGCAACTAAAAACGCGTTTCGAGTTACAAGCACTACCACAAGTAGATACTGCTGTATTTTTGTCCGCGCCCTTTAGAGGCACTGACTATGCAGATCGCTGGTTTACCCGTGCTTTGCGCCGTATTGTGTACTTGCCGGTAGGTTTGATAAAAACAGTCACTGACAATTTAGCCACCCTTGCAATTAAAGGCGATTTAGCACAAAACCCTTTAGGGGCGCTATATCTACAAAACGGTGCCAGTCAATTGAGTAACAAGTCCTCATTTATTCAATTAACCAAAGATATCACGATGAATGAGCGCATTACCTACCACTCAATTATTGCCAATAATGATACAGATATCACTCAAGGTTTGGCACAGATGCAGCCTGGTGGAGCTAGGATAGACTTATCCCAAGCGATAAAACCCGATGCAAATGATGATACTGATATATCTTCTATACCAAGCGCGCCACTCGTCGCAGCGGTGATGGTGGATGAGGATATTAGCCAAGCACTCACTGAGCGTCTATCCGATGGTATCGTGCCTTACACCAGCGCCCACCTTAAAGGCGCGGCTTCTGAAACCGTTATCAGTGGTGGTCACAGTATACAAACCAATCCGCAAACTATTTTGACGTTAAGACGCATCTTACACGAGCATTTGAAGCAGTAATATCCGTTATAAGCAATTGTTAAATATATCTTTATTATTAGCAACTATTAATGACGGATGAGTAGGCATTAGGATAACAACGCTTACTATGCACAGCTTGCGTGTATACCTAGGGTGGCGCATAATATATGCACATTAATACATATTGATTTACGTATTTTACAGACAAATGACTTTAATTTATAAGGATATAGATTATCTACTACAGCTAAATAGTATTTGTATAAACTATCTTTATATAAAACGTCCTTAGCTAAATGTCGTTTGTAGCTAAATAACACTTGGCTATTGCCCGTAACGTTTATACCACTGATTACGGACAGTTACTTGAGCGTATCATGGAAGCCATCGCTAGTCAGCTAACAGGTAAAGGTAACCGTTTATGTTCGCTACGTTTATGATCGATCAGATGGACGCGCTGATGCTAGCGCGTATCCAGTTTGCTTTTGTTATCTCTTTTCATATTGTTTTTCCCGCCTTTTCTATCGGACTTGCCAGCTTTTTAACTGTGCTTGAATTTCGCTGGTTAAAAACAGGTGAGCCTATTTATGCAGAAGTTTATAAGCACTGGGTAAAAATATTTGCTGTCGTTTTTGGTATGGGTGTCGTATCGGGCGTGGTCATGTCCTACCAGTTTGGCACCAACTGGGCAGTATTTTCAGACAAAGCTGGCAACGTTTTGGGGCCTCTACTAGCTTACGAAGTACTGACCGCCTTCTTCTTAGAAGCTTCTTTTCTTGGTATCATGCTGTTTGGTTGGGGACGCGTGAGCAAGCGTATGCACTTCGCTTCAACTGCGATTGTAGCCGTTGGTACGCTCATTTCAGGGTTTTGGATTTTGGCGGCCAACAGCTTTATGCAAACACCGCAAGGCTTTATGGTTGGTGCTGATGGTTTGCTCTATCCGACCAACTGGCTTGAGGTTATTTTTAACCCCTCATTCCCGTTCCGCTACGCACATATGATGACAGCAGCGTTCTTGACCACTGCCTTTGTGATTGGTGGTATCGGTGCCTACTATATCCAATCCAAAAAACATACTGAACATCGCAAACATGGTCGCGTGATGTTAGGTATGGCAATGGTGATGGCTATTTTTGTTGCGCCAGCGCAGGTATTGATTGGCGATATGCATGGTCTAAATACGCTTGAGCATCAACCTGCTAAAGTTGCAGCGATGGAAGGACTTTGGGAAGATGAGCGCGGGGCGCCATTGGTCCTATTTGGCATCCCAGACCAAGAGGCACAAAAAAACCATTATGAAGTTAAAATCCCTTATTTATCTGGTTTGATTTTGACTCACTCGTTGGATGGTGAAGTTAAAGGGCTTAAAAATTGGGCACCAGAGGATCAACCTTATGTCCCGATTGTATTTTGGTCATTCCGCGTCATGGTGGGTATTGGCACGTTGATGGTTCTAGTAGGATTGTTTAGTCTCTACAAATACTTCAAAAAGCAGCAATTTGATCCTAAGAGTAAATGGTTCCACCGTGCGTGGATGATGATGACGCCACTTGGTTTTGTCGCACTACTCGCCGGCTGGTTTGTGACTGAAACAGGCCGTCAACCGTGGACGGTATATGAGGTGATACGTACGGCTGAAAGTATGTCACCCGTTGCCGCCCAACAAGTGGCAACGACATTGATTGGCTTTATTGTGCTGTATATCTTTGTTTTTGGTGCGGGTAGTTTTTATATCTTACGCTTAATTGCTCAAGGGCCAAAACCTTATGAAGATCCTTCAGATGATAACTTCTATGAGCACTCTATTACCGAAGGGCAAGGTCGCACATTGAGTGGTGATAGTAATCCTTCTGAAAACACTAAGAAAGATGATACAGAAGATCTTGATACGCCAGCGAATGATGAAAAAGACGGAGGGTTGCGCTAATGTTTAACTACGGCGATGTATTAGACTTACCTTTGATTTGGGGCGGGCTCATTGCTCTTTCTGTCTTTATCTATGTACTGCTTGATGGCTTTGATTTAGGTTGCGGGATTTTATTCCCGTTTGCAGGCTCGGACAAAAACCGTAGCCGAATGATGAACTCTATTGCCCCATTTTGGGATGGTAATGAGACCTGGTTAGTATTGGGCGGTGGCGGCTTGTTTGCCGCTTTCCCAGTCGCTTACGGTATCATTATGACTGGGCTATATCTGCCCGTTACCGCTATGTTATTTGGTCTCATTATGCGCGGGGTTGCGTTTGAGTTTCGCTTTAAAGCCTCTTCACGCCGTCATGTCTGGGATACCTTCTTTTTTGTAGGTTCTGTGATTGCCACTTTCTCTCAAGGGATCATGCTCGGTGCCTTGGTGCAAGGATTAGAAGCAAGCAATCGTTTATACACAGGCGGACCTTTTGACTGGTTCTCACCATTCCCAATCATGTGCGGATTTGCGCTTATTATTGGTTATGCACTACTTGGTTCTACTTGGCTTATCATCAAAACTGAACACAAACTACAGGTTTGGGCGCGTAAAGTCTCCGGCTGGATGTTAATGGCATTAGTAGCCGCAATGATTGCCGTCACGGTATCTATGTTCTTCTCCGATATAGATGCACTTGAAGGCTGGTTTAGCTTCCCAGGCTTGCTCTATCTTGCGCCAATGCCACTTATTGTTGTATTGCTATTCTTTTTAATGCGTAAAGACTTAAATACTGAGCGCGAGTACCGTCCATTTTTATTGACGGTTGCTCTATTTTTGATGGGTTATATTGGTGTTTGTTTTGCTATATTCCCTTATATAGTCCCGTATCAGATGACAATTTATGAGGCAGCAGCGGCTGACACTTCGCTCTCCTTTATGTTGATTGGTGCAGTTATTATGCTACCGATTATCTTAAGTTATACCGCTTTTGCGTATTATACTTTTAAGGGAAAATCTGATCACAATCCTATGTACTAATGACTAATAACGGTATAAATTGGATAAATTAGAATGACTGTGGTGGCTTTGTTAAATGACACCAGCCACAGACAAAAAGCAAATGGGGAGGTTCCCATGAAAAAGCTCAGTAAAAAACAATCGCAGTGGGCATGGTTCATTGGTCTATATCTGGCAGGTTTTTTAGTTATCTTTACTATTGCCCAATTAATTAAATTGGCAATGGGCGTTTAAACTATTATCTAAGTAATAAAAAAGCAGCGCTAATCTTATGATCAGCGCTGCTTTTTTATTTATCCAGTTTTTTTATTAATCAAACACCGCAATGATTATCAGCGCCTTTACTGTGAATAAAGTCATTTATCTGCTCTAAGCGCTCTGGTGTGCCGACGTCTATCCAATTATCAGTGATAACCTCAGCGGTAATCTGAAACTTAAGCATCGCTTGCTTGAGTAGTGGTGCTAGTGCTGCCGGTTGTCCTGCAACCAAGCCATCAACCAATCTGGGTGACATCACGCTAATACCAGCAAAAGTATACTTGTCTGCCTCACCAATTGGAGTCTCACTGGCAAGCCCATTATTAATAGCAAAGTCACCGCTATTATTATGCTCTGGATTATCGATTAATAATAGATGTGCGCGCTGATCGGCACTCAGCGTATAATCTTGCAATTGCGCAAAGTCATAGGTCGTCCAGACATCAGAATTGACTAGAAGAAAAGGCTCATCTCGTAATTTACCCGTTTGTAACGCTTGGAAAATGCCGCCTGCGGTCTCTAAAGGCTCATCATCTTCAACCGACCAATGCAAATTTACCCCGTATTGCGACCCATCGCCTAGGGTATTCATTAGCTTGTCAGCAAGCCACGAGACATTGATAGTAATATCAGTGATGCCCGCGGCTTGTAATGCCTGTATATGCCAGACAATTAGCGGCTGTCCACCTACTTCAACTAACGGTTTTGGGGTCTCAAGAGTCAATGGACGCAGACGTGTCCCCTTACCAGCCGCCAAAATCATCGCTTGGGTTATAACAGACATGCACGCTCCTTATTAACATTATTATTTTAATAATCGAATTAATTTATCAATACCTATTACAATGCAAACTTATCTTGATAAGCAGGTAATACGCTATCTTTTAGCCATAGATTAAAGGGTAATATAGCTTGCTTCATAGCATCACTGCCTTGCTCAGCCAGCCAGTCTAACTCAAAGACAAGATCGCGCATGACTTTTGGAATATCAGCTAAATAGCGGTTTTTACCATCACGCTCAGACAACCGAATAAAAATGCCCAATACTTTTAGATGTCGTTGTACACCCATTACATTTAGGTCATGTTCAAACTGCTCAGCATTGTTCGCTGTCGGTAGCATTGCTTGCTGTTGCAATTGCCAAAAATCATAGACCCAGCTTGACACTTGATTTTCTGGCCACTCTACATAAGCATCACGTACTAAGGACACCAAATCATAAGTATATGCACCGATGACAGCATCTTGAAAATCAATGACGCCTAAGCGCGAATAATCTGCTTGATCTTGCATCAAGTTGCGACTGTGATAATCACGATGAACAACCACCTGAGGTTGGGTCAAAATATCATTAATTAGGGCAGATTTTAGATTTTCCCATAACTTCTCATCAAGGCTGACACCAATATAAGGTATGAACCAATCACGGAACAAATCCATTTCTCGATTGAGCATTGCACTATCATAATAAGAAAGTTCATGCTCTACGCGAGCTGTCTGTACGGGCGTTTTTTGTAGCTCGACCAATGTGGTCATCGCTAACTGATAACACTCATTAACCTTTTCGGTTGGCGCATCAACTAATAAGTGCGCAAACTCGATCGCCCCAAAGTCTTGCAGGACCAAAAACCCTTGTGCCATATCTTGAGCAATAAGATCTGGTACATTGACTGCTGGCGCCATCAATTTGGTCACGTTGACGAACTGCTGCATTGCCTCTTGTTCATCAGCGGAGTCCATAACGATATACCTTACCATCGGGGTATCATCACTACTGGTGTTATCAAACAGCTGTATACGGTGGTACTGACGCGCACTAGCATCCCCCGGTAAGCTATCAAGCACAAAGGTCTGATCTACGAATACTTGCTGCAACCAGTTCTCTAATTGCTGCTGACGAGTACTATTATCGACATCAGTATTGATATTAGTATCGGTATCGGGCTGTAAAATCATATTGTCTGTCATAAAGGCCATCGCAGGTTAACAGTCAATAAGCTTAAGTACTTGATAATTGTAAGAACAATAATGTTGAAAATACAATTGTTAAAAATACCTAGTATTAATGACTAAATTAGTAATAAATAAAGTGAATACTTGCTAAAATGACGGGCTGTTTTTATTTGCTGGACGTTTTAGATTATTTTTAAGGCTCGCTTTAGGCGCTGTGCTAAGCAGTAATCGTAAAAACGTCTTGCTACGTCAGAAAATTTGATGAATAGTGTAGCTGATTTGGTTTTTTTTGACTATGATAAGTCGTCAATAGTTGTAATATGATTGTATATTTAAATTCATATTACCGTATAGTGGTCAAAAATATGACTACCCTCAGCTTACTTTTATTGTCGCAGGCTGATTTTTATAAGTTCGGCTTAAACATAAAACGACATTAATATTTACAACTGAATCAAATATCGCAACCCCATAGGCTTTGCAATCATAGGTGTGCCCTTGTTATATTCTCCGCTTTACCAAAGCATTCGTTTGATTTTGTTTGGTGCTATCAGCTTAACCGGCTTGACTGTCAGCGCTGCCACAATAGACAACGATGATAAGCAGGCAGCAGCGCCGCTAATTTCTGACAGCCCTAGTATCGCCAATCCTCCTATCAAAGACTACAGCAGCAGTAATAAGAGCTTAAGCGCTACAACAACTGCGGATGTTGCTGCAACTACAGTAGATCCTTTGAGCATGAAGCACAGTGCTGATACTACAATGAGCCATCAGGCTGATGACAACAGCTATCCACTAGCTTCTAGCGATAACTTTAACGCCAGTGATGATTTGGTTGCCAATAATACAGTGTCTAATACTGATAATGCCACCTTAACAATCTCTGAAACCACACACAGCTCAAGCATTGATGTTAAAGCGTCACAAGACAATAACGATAGTAATGATGAAAAAAATACAGTACAGGCAAATCAACCTATAAAGCAGAATCTAGCAATTGAGAATAGCCGTCTCGATATCAATGATGAGAGCGTCCAAGACAGCTTGATGCGTTTAGCAGAGTTTTATGAGTTGACTCCTGATACTGATCCATCAACCTTAAGAAACAATAATGTCGATACTATAAATCCTGAACAAACTATAAGCACAGAACAAGACGATGTTCAAAATAAATCGACAACCACGACTCAAAACATCCCTGAAGTAGGCAAAGAATTAAAGTTACTTCCAAACACAGTGGATAGTGCCCAGCGCTGCGAAGGTCAATGGGTCAGTCCTAAGCGCAACCCCAATTATCAACGTGCAGTCAATGAGGCCGGCGGACAGACAAACACTAACCTTAGTGGCATTCCTAATGAGCAAGCGCCTCTGTTTTCGGAGTCTGACTATGGGTACTATAATAATGTAGATTATGCTGAGCTATCTGGCAATGTTATTATTGACCAAGGTAGTCAGCATATTGAAGCCGACAAGGTGATGCTTGATCTGGCCAATGGCACTGCTGCCGCACAAGGCAAAGTCATGTTTACTGACCAAGTCTCTAATAGCAACAATCAAAGTAGCAACAACGCCAGTATGACTGATAAGTCTTTGAAGGGCGGTCTTATTGGGGTCGCAGACAACCTAGCATATAATACAGAGACTGGACAATCTACTGCTGACGAAGTCGCCTTTGCTAGCGTAGAATTGCAAGCTCATGGTTATGCCAAACGTTTGCATCGACCTAATGATACTCAGTATGAGCTTGATGAGGTAATGTTTAGTACTTGCCCGCCAACCAACCGCAAGTGGCAGTTTGATGCCAAAAGTATTGATCTAGATACCGAGACTGGACGCGGCGAAGCTTACAATACTACTTTTCGCATTGCAGATATTCCTGTATTTTACCTGCCTTACTTCAACTTCCCTGTAGACAGTCGCCGTAGTAGTGGCTTTTTATTACCGAGCGCAAGTATTGGTAGCGAAAGTGGACTGGAAATTGATGTCCCCTACTATCTTAATCTAGCGCCTAACTATGATGCCACACTCAACACTCATCTCTATACCAACCGTAACCCTATGCTATCTGGCGAGTTTCGTTATTTAACTGAAAATTATGGCAAGGGCATATTTAACGGCTCATACTTACCCAATGACAGAAAATATGATGGCGAGGATCGCAGCAGCTTTTTTTATGATCACTCCTGGTCATCAAGTAGCATCCCGCGTTTAAGTGGTGATGCCAAGTACAGCTATGTGTCTGATGAAGATTACTTAAACGACTTTGATACCCTTGGTTTGTCTGATAGTACAGTAAACTTACCGAGACGCGCTCGGCTCAACTATTACAACGACTACGTTAATGGCGAACTAAAGCTTGAAACCTTTCAAACACTTGACGCTTTTGATAACGATGGTGACGCGTTAGAAGACAAAGACAAACCTTACTCACGCTTGCCGCAGTTATCGCTCAATTATCGTCTGCCTTGGTTAGACGCCTTTGACATTACAGGCGTTCACGATTCAGCTTACTTCAAAAAATCTATTGATGATGGCTCTGAAGACGAAAAAAGCGGTATACGTGTCTATAACAAATTAAGTACTACTTATCCAATTGAAACGGCATGGGGTTATGTAAAACCAAAGCTTAGTTTGCAACACTTATACACCTCTTATGATCAAGACAGCTTAGAAGACAACCAACTGAATAAAGAAGATGGTAGTCAATCGGTCTTTGTACCACAGGCCAGTATTGATGCTGGATTGCACCTTTATCGTGCAGGCTCACCTTTTGGTGCTTTTGACGACACCATGGGTGGATATCAGCTACTTAGCCCGCGTCTAAAATACACTTATTCGCCTTTTGAAGATCAAAATGATATACCCAACTTTAATACTCGTATTGCGTCTATCAATTATGAACAGCTGTTTTCGGACAGTTGGTTTTTAGGACATGACCGCTTGCAGGACTTGCATGCCATTACTCCTGGTATCAATTATCGTTACATCGATGCAACGGGCGTGACACGTTTTGATGGTAGCATTGCAGAGCAGTTCTACTATGGTGATGGTCGCGTCAATCTCGATGATCAAACGCCCGTATTTAACACGTCGTCCTCTGGGATGGTATGGAATGCTAGCGCTCAACCTTATAATAATGTGTGGGTTGATGTTAGTGGCGCTTTAAATAATAGCTATGATATTAACTACCTTACGACAGAATTGCGTTACCAGCCATCAAACAATAGCCTATTCAACGTCGGTTTTGTGAAGCGTCAACGTGATGAAAACACGGATCAGTTGCCATTGTCTGCATTTACAGCATCTGCTATTTTCCCTATCAATAATAGCTGGCGGGTGCTTGCACAAGGACAGTACGATTATCGCAGCGATAAGATGCTGGATGCACTCGTTGGTATTGACTATGAGGACTGTTGTATTGGTTTTGCGGTTTATGGTCGTCGCTACTATAATGATCTAAACCTTAGAGAAAAACCTACACAAGCGGTCATGGCAGAAATCAGACTTAATGGGCTTGGCAGTAGTAGCAGTCGTCTGACTCGCTTACTCGCAGATAAAGTCCTAGGTTTTGAGCCAGTACAAACAGCGTGGAAAGACTAACAGCTACTTTAATAAGCTCATCAAAATTAGATATGTGAGCGTTAATATAGCAAGCTGTGCCGTATAACAAGTTGAAAAACAAGTGTGAATAATCACAGAATAATATTGTAAGCAAAACATCCAGTACACAATTATTTGCAAGAGAATACGCAACGTGTCACAAAGATAATTGCCCAACTATCATCCGATGCGATGACATTGACGAGGAGCATCATGAGATTTTTTTCTTTACACCAGACCAACCGTGCTGTACTAGTTTCTATGAGTATCAGTGCAGGCGTTTTATTAAGCATTAGTAGCCAAGCTGCACCAGCAGATACGCAAACGAACGCTGTGGCTACTAGTCAAGATGACAATGCTCGTTTAACGTCCGCTAGTAGTACTGACGGTATCATCGCTTTGGTCAATGACAATGCTATCTTAAAAAGTGACTTGGTAAATGCAATTGCACAAACACAGGCACGTGCGAAGGCCGCTGGCGAACCTATTGCCAATTCAGCACAATTGCAGTCTGAGGTACTAAATGCGTTGATATTGCGCGAGTTGCAATTATCATTGGTTAATCGTGTCGGTCTAAAGCCCGATGAGGCTGCTATTAATCAACGTCTTGCACAAATCGCTCAGTCTGAAGGACTTACTAGTATTGGTGCGCTACAGCAGCGTCTTGATGCCAACCAAGCTGGAAGCTACGCGGCTTTACGCGCAAAACTGATCGAAGATGCTGCTATTCAAGCATTACAGCAGCGTCAAATCACTAATCGGGTGCGCATCAGTGAGCAAGATATTGATGCATTTTTGAGCTCTCCTGAAGCAAAACGCCTAAATCAAAGTGAGTATCAAACCATCCATGTTCGCGTACCTTATATAGATGACTATAGCCGCTTGTCAGAAGCTCAGCGTAGTGAGGCACTAAAAGTCGCGCAGAATTTGCGCACTCGCCTGCAAGCACCAAATGTCGATGTCGAAGCTGTGGTCGCTGAGGCCCAAGGCAGTTACCCTATTCCATTACAAGGTGGCGATATGGGTTATCACAAAGCTGCTGCCCTACCTACAGAGCTATCTAGCGAAATTACCAAGCTTGAAGTTGGCGCCGTTAGTGCTCCATTAGTGACCCCTGAAGGTATTGACATTATTAAACTGGCTGACAAAAAAGCCAGTGATACCATGATTATACCGCAGTGGCATACTCGTCATATTTTAGTTAAAGCTGATGAGCTTCAAACAGAAGCCCTCGCTGAACAGAAGATTAATGATTTGTACAACCAGCTACGTCAAGGAGCAAGTTTTGCTGATTTAGCATCGACTTATTCTGACGATCCAGGCTCAGCAGGACGTGGTGGTGATCTTGATTGGGTTAGCGAAGAAGATATGGTTGGCCCGTTTGAAGCTGTTATGAAAAACACTACCGTTGGTGATTACTCCGCCCCTTTCAAAACTCAGTTTGGTTGGCATATTCTAAAAGTAGAAGACAAACGTCAACAGGATGTTAGTAATCAATATCGTCGCAATATGGCTCGTCAAGCGCTTTATCAACGCTTAGCACCGCAAGCGCAAGAGGATTGGTTACAAGAGTTGCGTGCTGGCGCTTATATTCAAGTTCTTAACTAAAAGATACCTACCTTACTGCTCACTTATACAATATTTGATAATCCTTAAGGGCGTATATCTCTATATACGCCCTTTTCGTTCTTTCAAAATTTTCTATAGTAGTTAAGATTCTTATATATTGACTATTAAACATTACTTTTTTTACGTTCTGTAATCAACTTCTGATATGCTAGTATCAATGTATAAAACTAAAACCTAGTTTATCGAAACTATATTTATTTAAATTCTTCTGTAGTCATTTGTACTTTTTCTAACCTTTATTAATAATAACAGTAACAATCAGCTGATGTTTGGTAAATATAATGCTACGACAGTTTGTTAGGTTCGAGGATTCATTCCTTGATTGCTTTATTTCGAGTGAAAAAATCACGATGTAAGGTCTTACAGACTATCGAGGATATTATAAAGGCGAAAGGATTGCATCGCCGTGCATTCTTTATAACTCCATAATCATAATTTATATTTGGGATACATAAGCGTGAATAACAAATTGACTGGCAGCGACTTAACACGAGCAATGCTGAATCGTGGCGATAAAAAGATTTGGTGTGCAGTAGACGATGATAGCGATGCACGTGCTATCAGTGATCAAATTGACAATGATTTTACCGCTCGTATCGTATCTTTCCGTGATGGAAAGTTTTATTGTACCGCTGGTATGACTTGGCTATATGCTGTACCTATCAAAATTGCTCCATTGACACAACAAGAAGCCAATTTATAAATAAAATTGGCTTTGTGACATTAGAATGAGTGCTATTGTTCTAATATCTTATCGTGCATAAACGGTTTTTATCTAAAAGCATATATGTAAATACATATATATGCTTTTTTGTACTTGCAGCTAGCGCATTAAACTCAATAACATTTTATTCAACTTCAACTATCTATCTCACAAAGAAAAGCCCCGAACCTTGGGCAATTAGTTCGGGGCTTTAGCGCTTCATGTTATTGTTATTGTTCTTCCTTGATGACTCATCCTAAGTCATAAACAATAACTTATAAAACAGCGGGCTGACCTGTACTCATAAACTTATTGTCTCAACACTGCATCCTTGCCTATCCTTGTGTTGATGAAGCTATTGTATGGTAAACGGATATGGGTAGCTAGAGGCTAAAAGCTCTATTTACTGTACGTTTTGGCTTACATGTATTCGTTTAAACGAATTAAAAAAAGAGGCTGTTTGAGCACGGTTTCAATGATACTCTGCATGTTCTTTTGATACTTTATCACCTTCTTTTTTACCTTCTTCGATTTTATTTTCTGTCTCTTCAATATCTTCAGTTTGGGCAGTCGGTGCATTTTGTTCTTGCTTATCTGCTTCCTCCGGTTCGTACTGCAAAGTTGTCATGACAGGAAAATGATCAGAACCTACAGACGGCATACGCTGAATATTAACTACAGTAAAGCAAGCACTATGAAATAAATGATCTAATGCCCAGCGTAAAAATGGGTACTTAACATGGAAAGTATTGATAAAATGACGACCAATACGTGGGTCTAGCAATCCTGAGATACGTTGAAAGCGTCGAGTGGTCTTTGACCATGCGACATCATTGAGATCACCTGCTAATATTGCTGTCTGATTATTTTCTTTAATGTGCTTACCAACCATCAGTAGCTCAGCATCACGAGTGGTTGACTTATCGGCTTCTGTGGGACTTGGCGGCATCGGATGCAAGCAGTACAGCCAGATGACTCGCCCACTTTGCAGACGCAGTTGTGTATGGATAGAAGGTATATCATCTATCATTAAGTACTTAACTTGAGGGTCTATCAACTCAAGCTTAGAATACAGGTGCATACCATAAAGATTATCTAGCGGTATTTTTACTGTATAAGGATAATCAGGCTCAATTTGATTAAGCGCCTTTTCCCATTTCTCATCACTTTCTAAAGTAATCAAAATATCAGGCTGCTTTTGTTTGACCAAATCAACCAGTTTTTGTGTCTCATCATTGGGAGTCAGGACATTTGATACCATGATTTTAAGCTGATATGCCTGCTCTTCTGGCTTGTCTTTTGCATTTTGGACTTCTTTTTTCCATAATTTAGTATAAGGCAATACCATTCTAAGCTGAAAAGCCAACGTAACAGTTAAGGTAATAAACAACAACCACTGCTCCCATTGCCACTCTGACCAAAACACCAACATGCCAATCCACGCGATAATACCCAGTACCATTATTTGAATACGTGGAAACTCAACACCTCTCACCCACCAGTTATCAAGAGGTAACCAGCCCCAGATTGTCACAAATGCGATGAATCCTGCTAACCATTGCATGCCATAATATAATAAGGAGATATCCATAGTATGTATTAACCGTTTGTTAGTTTGTGGGTGAGATTTATGATTATACTTACCTTAAATTAAACGACAAAAGTCCATACCGTTTTTCTCTAAAAACATTTAGGCTTTTGCTTTAGGTGCTTATATGAGTAAGTCTATTGAACATTTATATTAGGTACACACTTTAGCATCTCATGAGACTATCGCCTATTGCTAAACATTACTTAAGCATAGACTGTCATAAAATATTACAAACGCTATCTATAAGAGATATAAAGAGAAGCGCACTCAATCCTATTTGAGCCAAATAACAAGATAGTAATCGGCCCAAGAGCTGGTAAATGTATTCTCCATTAAATGCTCGCCTTAAAGTAATAACCAAAAGTTATAATAGGCACAGTTAATAGTGTGCAAAAAACTTCGAAAAACCACTGAAATATCTTGATTTTTAACGTTATTCACGGCATTGTTACTGGTTGACGACGTAATAACTGATTGTAAACAGGATTAGACTTCATGAGTAATTTAACAGTAGGGTTGGTAGGCTGGCGTGGTATGGTTGGGTCAGTATTGATACAACGTATGCAAGAAGAAAATGACTTTAACGGTATCACGCCTGTGTTTTTTTCGACGAGTAATGCAGGTGGTCATGCGCCAAGCTTTGACGGCGTTAAGACCAGCCAACTTAAAGACGCTCATGATATTGCTGCCTTAGCAGCGTGCGATGTGATTATTACTTGCCAAGGTGGCGATTATACATCAAAAGTTCATCAGCCGTTGCGTGACAGTGGCTGGAGTGGTTATTGGATTGATGCAGCAAGCACTTTGCGCATGGAAGATGACAGCATCATCATCCTTGATCCAGTGAACCGTAGTGTCATCGATAATGCACTGGCTCATGGCAAAAAGGATTTTATTGGCGGCAACTGTACAGTATCACTAATGCTAATGGCTATCGGTGAACTGTTCAATAAAGGCTGGGTCGAATGGGTCAGCGCCATGACGTATCAAGCAGCTAGCGGCTCGGGCGCAAACAATATGCGCGAGCTTATCAATGGTATGGGCGTCTTGCATGATGCAGTTAAAGATGAGCTGGCTGATCCTGCCAGCGCCATTCTGGACATCGATAAAAAAATTGCGCAGACCCAGCGCGCAGATAACTTTCCTAAGCAATATTTTGGCGTACCGCTCGCAGGCAGTTTGATCCCTTATATCGATGCTCAGTTAGACAACAAGCAATCCCGTGAAGAGTGGAAAGGTGGTGTTGAAACCAACAAGATCCTTGGCAACTCTGAAGCTGACAATATCGCTATTGACGGTATGTGTGTGCGCATTGGCGCCATGCGCTGCCACGCTCAAGGCTTAACCATCAAGCTCAAAAAAGATATCCCATTAGAAGAAATCGAAGCGGCGCTAAAAAATAGCGGTAACGAGTGGTTAGATGTGGTCGAAGATGATAAAGAGGCTACCGTGAGCCGTTTAACCCCAGTAGCCGTGACCGGTACATTGACTGTAGCGTTAGGACGCTTGCGTAAGCTAAACATGGGGCCTGAATATCTAGGTGCATTTACCGTTGGTGACCAGCTGCTATGGGGTGCCGCTGAACCTTTGCGCCGTATGCTAAATATCATTCGTGAGCAAAATAGCTAAACTGGATGTTTTAAAGTTAAAAGTAAAAAACTAAGAACCAAAAAGACAGCAGAGGCTGTCTTTTTTGTGGATATTAATTGGGCTGATAGGCAATCATCACTTCATTGCGACGCATAAACGGTAATGTCCATGGCGGATTATAACGTGCAATCTGGGGTGTACTCATTATATTCAGATTTTGGCTTTGCATCCAAGACTGTAGCTCTTCTGTCTTTTTTGCGACCTTATCAGTTCCTGCCAATCCTGAAAACTTGATAACGCCATAATTCTGTACGGGTACTTCCTTAATCTCAATATTTGGGTTGTTGGGCTTAGGCAATGTTTGTATCGTATATTGGCTTGGCATAGTAAATTGCACGCGCCACTTACCATCGTCTCGTTGCATGCTTACGGGCGCGGTCATGGCAATCTTTTGCGACTCACCATTGTCTTGGTTGCTTTTAGGTTCCATAGTGACAGGCGCGGTCATACTAATCTTACTGCTCTTCCCATCTGACGCCGTATTATTCCCAAAGATATAATCTGCCAAAACCTTAAACCCTTCGCGACTGGCATCATTTTGATCACCTGTCACCCACGTTTGAGCTACCAGCTGTTTATCGTAACGACGTAACTCAAAATTATCGGCTTTTAACAAGATAGTATAATCTGGTTCCTCGACTGCCATAGCTGCTCCTGATATTAGTAATAGGCCACTTATTAGTAAACCATTGAATAGTTTTTTACTCGTAAAAAAGTCAGTTGCTTCAGTCATACTATACCCTCGCTATTCAAAAGTAAGATTAAATACTTTCACTATCTCATTGTTCACTCTAGCAAGTGTACGATGATCCTGTCTGTATTTTTTGGTTATAGTAAAGAATACTTTCATAGCATTATTCACTGCTGCTAAACTTCTAGGTCCCCAAAAAAACCTAACAATGTTATAATTAGCACCATTTTCATAGCTTACATAGCGGTTATCATATGCAATTTGTTTTACATAAAACAGCCACTGGCGGGACGCGTGCACGCCGTGGTACAGTCCATCTCAATCATGGTGATGTACAAACACCCGCCTTTATGCCTGTCGGTACTTATGGCACAGTTAAAGGTATGCTGCCACGCGATATCGAAGCCATCGGCGCTGATATTATATTGGGCAATACTTTTCACCTATGGCTACGTCCTGGTACTGAAGTAATTGATAAATTTGGCGGCTTGCATAAGTTTATGCATTGGGATAAACCCGTCTTAACCGATTCGGGTGGTTTTCAAGTGTTTAGCCTCGGTGCGATGCGTAAAATTACCGAAGAAGGCGTCAACTTTAAGTCGCCCATCGATGGTGCCAAGGTGTTTTTGTCACCAGAAAAGTCGATGCAGATTCAGTATAGTTTGAACTCAGACATCGTTATGCAATTCGATGAATGTACCCCCTATCCTGCGACTCATGATGAAGCGAAAAAATCTTTAGAGCTATCATTGCGTTGGGGGCAGCGCTGCGTTGACGAGCATAATAGACTGGGCAGTACCAATGCGCTGTTTGGTATCATTCAAGGCAGTATGTACGCAGATTTGCGCAAGCAATCACTTGAAGGTCTACTAGAGATTGGTTTCGATGGTTATGCAATAGGTGGTCTGTCTGTTGGTGAGCCAAAAGATGAGATGATGGATGTACTAGACTATATCCCAAATGCGATGCCAGCAGACAAACCACGCTATCTAATGGGCGTTGGTAAGCCTGAGGACATCGTCGAGGCAGTCCGTCGCGGTGTCGATATGTTTGACTGCGTTATGCCCACTCGTAACGCCCGTAATGGTCATTACTTTGTCACAGGCGACACAGACAATGCAGGTGTGGTACGTATTCGTAATAGCCAGTATCGTAACGATGAAGGCCCGTTAGATCCTGAGTGCGATTGCTATACTTGCCAGAACTTTAGCCGTGCTTATTTATATCACCTTAATAAATGCAAAGAGATGCTGGGCGCGCAGCTGGCCACTATTCATAATTTGCGCTATTACCAGCGTTTGATGCAAGGTATCAGAGACGCTATTGAGCAAGATAAGTTTGATGCATTCGTCAGCGATTTTTATCATCAGCGTGGACAGACGGTTCCTGAGCTAAATTTGCGTTAATTTAAGTACGTCTTACTTGGTAAACTTTTAGCTAAGTCACAAAACAGAAAAATGCCAGACAGTGTTTACTGACTGGCATTTTATTTTTCAGATAATCATTATTTTTTAAACAGTATAGTTTCTTATCATTGCAAAAACGTGAGTGTCTTTAGATATGATCTTTTGGCAATTCACTCATCGGAATGTCAGGATGCTTTCTTAAATGTAAGATTGCAGTGAGCAAACCACCCCATATAAGTAACATTGAAATAATCATAAAAATAATTGCTGATGTTGTCATAATAAATTCCTATTAAGATTTCAATTTGATTAGTGTGCATCGTCAATCAAACGAGATTCATCATCTTCATCATCGTGATGACCTCTTATACGAGAAAGTATAAACGCTCCTAATCCAAAGAATACCACAACGCCCCAACCAAATAATAATAGTATGGTAGTAGAGTAACCCTCGTAAGGCTCTTGAACCAAATTAATAAGCTTCAAACCTAGGGCGATGGTCAATACGGTTGGTGTGATAACCGTCAACATAAATACCCAAGCACCACCTAGTTTGACACTTGAGATGCGGTTGATATGCTCTAATAAGCCTGGAATTTTATGGCGATTAAACCATGTTACCCAAACAATTGACATCAAGCCACCAGCGACGATACCGATATTATTTGCAAAGTGATCGATAACATCTACTAACACCAGTGAGCTACCAGTAGAGAACGCAGCAATTGATATTACAGCACATACCCCACCTATTGCAGCAACTGCTTTTTTACGTGACCAATCAAACTTGTCTTGAAAGGCTGAGATAGGTACTTCAAGGATACTCACTAAAGAACTGATACCAGCTACTACCAAAGAGCCGAAGAATAAGAAACCAATAAAGTCACCACTACTGCCCATCGTTGAGATAATTTTGGGGAATACAAAGAACGCTAGTCCCACGCCGCCACTAGCAACTTCAGAGACTTCTTGACCTGTTGACATGGCCATAAAACCAATAGCGGCAAAGATACCGATACCAGCAATCAATTCAAAAGATGAGTTAGCGAAACCTACCACTAAACCTGCGCCAGTTAAATTGGTATTTCTTTTTAGATAAGAGGCATAAGTCACCATAATACCGAAACCGACCGATAATGAGAAAAACACATGGCCATAAGCTGCAAGCCAAACGTTAGGATCTTTCATTCTCTCCCAATTTGGTTCAAAAAAAGCATTCAAGCCAATTTCAGCGCCTGGTAAATTAACAGCTTTAAATACCATAATGCCAAACAATACTATGAGTAGTGGAATACAGATTTTGTTGGCAAGCTCGACTCCCTTACGGATACCGCCAAACATAATTAACATGGCTAATGCCCAAACGATGAGCAAACCTATAAACATCTGTGGTACGAATACAGAAGTCAGATCTCCTGTATGCTGTACAAAGTCGCTGACAAAGAAGGTTGTGGTATCTTCGCCCCATTTTTGTCCAAACGAGAAAACCATATAACTGCCCGCCCATACAATAACGGCGGCATAATAAATAGCAATGATAAAAGAGACAAGCGTCTGCCACCAGCCCACAAACTGGGCAGATTTCACCATTTTCTTGTATGCACGTGGCGCGGCAGCGCGATACTTATGTCCTATAATATAATCTAAAAACAACAGCGGAATACCTGCTGTTAATAAAGCAATAAGGTAAGGCACCATAAATGCCCCACCACCGTTATCATAAGCCACATAAGGGAAACGCCATATGTTACCTAGCCCTACTGCCGAACCGACAGCTGCTATGATGAAACCAGTCCTACTCGACCAATTCTCTCTTGGTTCTGCCATATATTCCTCCTAACACTACAATGATAAGCTACTCAAACTTCATAAACCAAGAGATAGCTAAATTAGCAAAAAAGATGTTATACATTATTTTTAATTAAAATAGGTTACTATAATCTTACTGAACATATTTAGAAAGTGTCTGCTAAACATTACAAAAAGTCAAGTACTCATAGACATAAAAAGCCATAACATTTAGTTATGGCTTTTTGTCTATCGATATTAATAGAGAAGAATACAGAGAATGGAGAGTTTGTATTAAAAGAGTCTTAGCGCACCACACCTCGTTTACTATACTGTAAAGAATCAATAAGCAACTGGATTTTGGGTTCTTTTGGCAATAAATCCTCTTGCAGAATTTTGAGTGCCTGAACGGTGGTTAATCCAGATCTAAAAATCGTCACGTATGCTTGTCGCAACATATCTATAGTGTGCTGCGACCAATCTTTACGACGCATGCCTTCAATATTGAGTCCATGGGCATGTGCTGGATTGCCTGACACCATAGTAAAAGCAGCGACATCTTTTAGAATCAGACTAGCACCGCCAACCAAGCTGTAATCTTCTACTCGGCAAAACTGATGTATGCCTGAGTTACCACCAATGATGGTATGGTTGCCGATAGTCACGTGTCCTGCAATACCGACATTATTTGCCACTACATTGTGATCACCTATCATGCAATCATGCGCAATATGAGTATTGACCATAAATAGATTATGATTACCGATCTTGGTTAACTTGTCATCTTGTACCGTACCACGATGAAAGCTACAAGCTTCACGAATGGTATTATGATCACCTATTTCAAGCCATGTACGCTCACCAGCATACTTTAAATCTTGTGGATTTTCGCCGATACTTGCAAACTGATAAATTTGGTTATGTTTGCCAATTCGAGTGAGTTTGGTCACTACCACATGCCGATGCAAAATCGTGTGTGCACCAACCGTCACCTCATCACCGATGATACAATATGGTCCTATAATAGCTGTCTCATCAATCTTGGCAGATGGTGAGATGAGCGCTGTGGGATGAATCTGACTCATAATGCGGGCCTTTGTATCATTTAATACGAGAAATGGTAAAACAGAATACCAATAGTTTGGCCTTAAGGCCAATACCAATTATAACCAAAATTATTGTTGTTGATGATTATTCTCATCGCGAATATTAACATGACTCTCCAGCAAATTCAGTCAATTACTGATTCAAACGCTTCTATTATCAGCTTTTTATTGCTCTTGGCGAGCGATCATTACTTGAGCACTGGCAGCCAACTCATTTTCGACGTGTACGGTGCAGTCAAACTTGTAGATGCCTTGCTTTTGCATCACAGTCTTAGCACGGATGATTAGCTGATCACCAGGAATCACTCGGCGCTTAAAACGAACCTTGTCGACCCCTGCAAACAAATATAAGTAACCATCTTCGGCAGTTAAACCTGCACTAATAAAGCCTAGCACACCTGAAACTTGAGCCATAGACTCAACCATTAGTACACCTGGCATAATAGGCTCATCAGGAAAATGACCATTGAAGAACTCTTCATTGATGGTCACGTTTTTGATGCCAGTAATACATTCACCAGGTTTACAAGCTGTGATTTTGTCCACCAACATAAAAGGATAGCGATGTGGCAAATAATGCTTGAGGGTATGATAGGTTAATGGCAGTGTCAGACCTTGTTCAGATAATGTTTTGATGTCTTCGTCGTTTAAAGTATCTATGTCTGTAGCACTCATAAGGGGGCTTCCTTGCTTATATTACATATTGTTGATAAGAAAATTATTCTGTTGTTAATACACTTATAGATAACTTCAAATAAATAGATTTAGCTGTCACCTAGCTGACGGAAGCGTACTGCTGCTCGCCGCCACTTAGCGGTTGGCATTGCAGCTGTTCCCGAAGAGTATGATCCAGCACTCTTAATAGATTTTGTCACCATTGTCATACCTGATAAAGTAACATCATCTGTGATATCAATATGACCGTTGATACCTACTGCGCCACCAATGACACAACGTTTGCCAATAGTAGTACTACCAGCAATACCTGTATTGGCAGCGATAGCAGTACCAGCACCGATACGCACGTTATGAGCGATTTGAACCAGGTTATCAATAATGACGTGGTCACTGATGACAGTATCATCAATAGCCCCGCGGTCAATACAGGTATTACTACCAATGCGGACATGGCTACCAATGACCACACGACCCAGCTGTGCGATACGCTCCCACCCGTCAATACTTGGATCTTGAGACGGTGCAAAGCCAAAGCCTTCAGCACCAATGCTGACACCAGCATGTAATCTAACATAATCGCCAATAATACAATCATGGCCAATGACAACTTGCGACTTTAAAACACAGTCAGTACCAATATGACTATATGCTTCAACGATTACATTAGCATCCAGACAGCTACGATCACCGATATGGACATGCTCATTGATTACGCAATAAGGACCAATGCGGACATCAGCACCAATTACTGCACTCTTAGCGATAATTGCTGTCGGATGAATATTATTACTTTCTATAGTATGACGTACAAACAGCTGGCTGCTGCTAGCGTAAGCCAGATAAGGTGATGCAACGACCAAGACTACAGTTGGCGATGGTACTTGCTCACGATACTGCTCAGTGACAAGCACTACACCTGCCTGACTTTGCGCTAAGCTGGTAATGTAATTTGGATCTGCCAAAAAACTCAGCTGCGTACTATTTGCATCAGTCAGACTACCGACACCGTTTATTGATAGGGTTAACTGATCCATAGTAAGCTCAGCTTTATTCAATACTGGCTGACGCTGCTCGATTCGAGAAATAATTTGCTTAATCGTTATCATAATTAGCGTTAATATGATTAATAAGAATAAAATGGATGCCAAACTGATACTTCAGTTTAACAACCAATTAAATAATAGTTATAAAATAATACTAAGCGTTTAAAACCATCTGCATAATAAAACGACTTTACGTCTATACGCTTAACTAGAACGTGCTACCAATCTGGAACTGCACCTTTTCAGTCTCATCGTTTTCTTTATCGCCGATAGGTACAGCATAACTTAATGAGATAGGACCGATAGGTGTATACCAAGTGACCCCTGCACCCGCACTAAAACGTAAATCGTTGTCTTGGGTTAGCAATGGCACATCAGTATCACCAAAGGTGCGATCTTCTTTATCTGTGGTATCAAAGACCTGACCGCCTTCAGCGAATAGTACTGGACGTACTTGATCCGCCCAGTCACCTTTAAACGGCATTGGCAAAATCAGTTCAGTACCAAAGGTTGCTAACGCATTACCGCCAACCTCTTCTTTTTGAATACTCTCACGGTTGTTTACTGCGTTATAATAAGACTCAGAACGGGGACCGAGCGTCGACGCTTCATAACCACGTACCGAACCATAACCACCGGCGTAGAAATTTTCATAGAAAGGCAAGTCATTACCATAGCCAAGCTTAGTATAGCCGCGTGCAATCACATCTTTATACACAGGATAGTACACATTACCAGTATAGAGCAATTTCTGATAATTCGTATCGCCAAACCCAAAAGTGGCATTAACATTGTGGCTCATGCCTTTAGTCGGAAATACAGGGCGATCTAACGTACTATAATCCCACCCTAAAAGTAGGTTGTAGGTGTTATAGTCATTTTTAAAACTGGTTCGACCATCAAACTCCCCACTGAATTCTTCAGTAGTACCACCGTCATCAATAATTTGCTGAACGTTTGATACGCCAAGCCAGCGACCACCGCGTACGGCAGTGTTATCAAAATTGACTCCAGCACTGACGCGCTTGGTCTCATCTACAGGGTAGCTATAATTTAGTGTTGCGCCATAAGAGTCAGTGACATAGTTACTAACGTTACGATCATCATATTTAGTCTCGCGATAATAAGCGCTGACACCTTGGGATACGCCATTTTCTGTAAAGTACGGATCCGTATAACCTAAACTATAAGAATCACGTGTCTCTGAACGTGATAGCGCCGCTTTAACGCGGTTACCTGTACCCATAAAGTTGTTTTGGGTAAGATCTAGCTGGAACGTCACACCGCCACTTTGTGAATAACCTGCGGCAATGGTTGAGCTACCAGAAGGCTGCTCTTCAACCACATAATTGATATCCACTTGATCTGGTTGATTAGGGACTGGTTTTACATCGACATTGACTGCTTTGAAGAAGCCTGTACGCATCAAACGTGTACGTGATAGCTGTATCTTGTCGTTAGATGCCAGAGCACCTTCTAACTGACGCATTTCACGACGTAATACTTCATCTTGCGTTTTAATATTGCCATTAAAATTGATACGGCGTACATAAATAGGACGCGCAGGGTCAATGTAATAATCAATATCGACAACTTTGGTTTCATCATTAATGCGTGGTACTGGACGTACTTGTGCCAGATAATAACCCTCATTACCATAACGGCTTTTTAAAGCAGCGGTAGATGCATCAAGCTTGGCTTGCGAGTATTGCTCATTAGACGTAAAAGTCACCAGCTCGTCCAGCTCATCAGTAGCAAATTTTGGATCGCCCAAGAAGTTTATTTCACCGAACTGATACTGCTCACCTTCGCTTAAACTGACTTCAATGAACACACTACGCTTATCTTCACTGATATTTAGTACAGCGTTATCAACATTAAAGCGTACATAACCATCGTTTTGGTATAGGGCTTTTAAGTTCTCTAGACTGGCAGCCAGCTTTTCTTTCGCGTAGCGATCAGATTTAGATAATAGACGTGTCCATGAAGATTCTTTTACCGCAAAGACGTCTTTGATATCTTCATCACTAAAATGCTTATTGCCAATGACGTTGATGTCGACCACTTTAGCAGGCTTACCTTCGATAAAGCGCACATCTAACTTTACACGGTTGCCATCAAGCAAGGTCTGGTCCACTTCGATATTACTGTTGTAATAACCTTGGCTAATATATTGTTGTTGTAACTCATTAGCAACGCCTTGTAAGGTCGATTGTTTGAGCACATCACCTGCAGACAGTCCAGCGTTTTCAAGTCCTTGCTCTAGACCTTCTTCAGGAATCAGTTTATTACCTTCAAAATTTACTTCAGCGATAATAGGACGTTCGATAACATCAAAACTCAGCTGACCACCTTCGACACGGCTTTGGATATTTGCAAAATTGTCAGTGGCATATAGTGCTTTAATGCTGGCTGCAAGGCTACTGTCGTTGACTGTATCACCTACTGTCACAGGTAAGACCGGATACAAGCTATCAGGGGTTAAACGTTGTAGACCAGTAAAGCCAATATCAGTGACTACAAAGTTTGCCGCCTGCACAGGCATACTCATCATTGCTACAACTAACGGCAACCCAGCCGCACTCATAAATAAAGGCGTACGCATAAACACTATCCGTCAATAAAAAACTTGCTTAAGTTAAGGTAAAAAGCATATCTTGTCTAGTCCAATTGGTACGCAATTTGCGATTCAAACATGAACTGACAGAGGACACTTTATATAAAATGCATCATAAAATAAACTAAAAATTACGATTAGTACAGTTGCATCGATTCAAGAGCAATAGCAAACCAGCCAAACAACTAGAACATAATGTCTGTGTAGACGTTAGTATGTCATGCTTTAATTGACAAATAAAAAAGTATTTATTCAAAACAGTCTACTGATATCATTACCAATCGCTAACACCATGAAACCTGCCAGTAAGAGTAAACCGATATTTAATCCTACAATCTGAACTCCCTCCGATAAAGGCTTACCGCGAATCAGTTCAATAAGATGGTACACGATATGACCACCATCTAGTACAGGTATCGGTAATAGATTTAAAACTGCCAAGCTCAAACTAATCAAAGCGGCAGTAGACAGCACCATCTCCCAACTAATATCAAAGCTTTGCTTGGCAACTTTAGCGATGGTAATAGGGCCAGATAAGTTATCAAGGCCAATCATACCTGATATCATCTTACCCATTGAGCTGACCGTCATTACTGCTAGCTGTTCAGTCTTTTCAAACGACTTTACCATAGCCTCACCAGGACCATAAGCTACCGTGGTTTTATATGCATCAGGAATAACAATCTCAGTTTGTTCAACCATAGCACCAATCTGACCGTAGGCATTGCCTAGATTGTCTTTCTTACCTTGCGGCATAATCTGTAGCTGTACTGGTTCGCCGTCACGAATGACGGTAAAGTTTAGTAGCACCTCAGGATTGTCACGAATCATTCGTGTAGCACTGATCCAGTCTTTAATCTCTTTATTGTTAATCGCTATAATGCGATCGCCTACTTCTAGACCTTGACGTACGGCCGCTCCATCCGCTGATAAATCACTAACGATTGGTGCAATCTGTGGCTGCCAAGGTAACATCCCCAAACTGGTTAGCGCATCCTTACCTTTATCCTCACCCTGCATAAATTGCATGACAGGTGCTTGATAGGTCTTTGCGACATCTGTAGCTGATTCGTCTGTTTGTAGCGTTATACTGACATTACCCGTCTCACCCATTCGTCCAGCTAAACGATAGTTAATACCTTCCCACGTTTGTACTTCATGACCATCTATCGCGAGTATTTTATCCCCAACTGGCAATTGCGCCATTGCTGCGGGAGTATCGGGCAGTACTTGACCGATCTTAGTCGCTAATTGCTCAGATGGGGTCATAAACAATACCCAAAACAGCGCGATTGCAATGATAAAGTTCATGATTGGACCAGCTGCGACAATAGCTATTTTTTTTAACGGGTGCTGACGGTTAAACGCCAAATGTAGCTCATCCTTTGCCACGTCACCTTCACGCTCATCAAGCATCTTGACGTAACCACCTAGCGGCAGCATAGAAATACGATAGTCGATGCCGCTTTTTTTACTGGTCCAGCCTGTCAGCTTTGGGCCAAAACCAATAGAATATGTCAGTACCTTAACACCGCATAATCTTGCCACTATATAGTGACCCCATTCATGCAATGCGATCAGAGGTCCTAAGACAAAAATCGCTGCAAGTAGCGTTAGTAAAAACGTCATGATCTTTTCTCGTTTAGGTGACTCTGAATCTGGTTATGCCATCTCAGCCACAAGCGCTTCGGTGTGATGCCGTGCTATCTTATCAATTGCTAAAATATCATCAATATTCGCATTTAGGTCTAATAGTGGTACTTGTATTTCGGTTAATGCTTGCTCGTTAATATTGGCAATGTCAGTTAAACGTAGTTGTCCTGCTAAGAATGCCGACACGGCAATTTCATTAGCAGCGTTCAAAATTATCGTCGCTTGAGTACCTGCTTGCATGGCTTGACGAGCAAGACGCAGACAGGCGAATTTCTGCAAGTCTGGTTTAATAAACTCCAAACCGCTTAGTGCATATAAATCCAAGGGTTGAGAGCCACTATTAATCCGTTCAGGGTAGCTCAAAGCATGGGCAATCGGCGTTTTCATATCTGGGCTGCCAAGCTGCGCTAAAAAGCTACCATCGCTATATTCTACCATCGAGTGAATGATACTTTGTGGATGAATGACCACATTTATCTTACTTTCAGGCAAATCGAATAAATGACAAGCTTCAATCAGCTCAAGCCCTTTATTCATCATCGTCGCAGAATCAACTGATATCTTTTGCCCCATCGACCAATTTGGATGTTTGACCGCTTCGGCGATGCTTGCCTGCTGCATATGCTCAAACGACCGCTGTAAAAATGGTCCACCTGAAGCTGTTAACCAAAGCTTACGTACGCCATGATTTGATTCATGAATGCACGTGTTGTCTTGCTGTATAGCGGTTGGCAAACATTGAAAAATTGCATTGTGTTCAGAGTCGATGGGTAACAAAGTAGCATTATGCCTTTTGACCGCTGCAATCATCACTTGCCCTGCCATGACCAGCGCTTCTTTATTGGCAAGCAAGATACGCTTACCAGCACGTGCAGCAGCTAACGTCGATGGCAGTCCTGCGGCACCAACAATGGCTGCCACCACAGTATCGACTTGTGTATCGGTGGCAATGTCTATCAAACCGCTATCACCACTTACCACATCAATAGTTAAACCTGCCTCATTTAAACGCTGAGAAAAACTATCAACATTAGCCGTTGGCACACAAACACGCCTCGGCTCAAACTGCTGACACAGTGCAAACAACTTATCTAAACGCTGATACCCGGATAAAGCATAGACATCATAGTCTTGCGTATGTGCCGCCAAAATTGCTAATGTGCTGTCACCAATAGAGCCCGTTGCGCCAAGTACAGCGATGCGTTGCGTCATAACTACCAATGCCCATAATATTAATAAAAAAGTATCGTTAAGAACAAGAACCATTTAGCCAAAATTTCAAGTCAGTAAAGAATTGCTACTGACTTTACAAAATTTAGCGTAGACAAATATACATAGAGTGAAGTAGATGCAAATTTAGACAAGGAGCAGTCCCAAATGTTGCAAACTCCAAAACCCGAGGGCAAATATCGGAGTTGCAGATAATAGGGAATCAATACGATCTAGAATACCACCATGACCCGGTAAAATAGTTCCTGAGTCTTTCACCTTGGCACGGCGTTTGAGCATTGACTCAAATAGATCACCCAATACTGAGGCAAGAATCGTCACAGCTGAGAGCGCGATAAAAGCGATCAATGCCATACCTGTCAATTGCAGCTTAAAGACACTAATAGCGATAACCACCACTAAGCCAGTTACCAAGCCGCCAGCTAACCCCTCCATACTCTTATTAGGAGATACGTTGGGTGCCATCTTACGTCGACCAAGCTTGCGTCCCACAAAGTAAGCACCACTGTCTGCACACCATACCAATAAGAATACATACATTAGCCACCAAGCCGATAACTGCCATAAATAAAACATTGCAGTGATAGAGGCCGTCAATATCACCACCCCCATCAGGCTCAGCTTTTTACCATACCAATTTGTGTATGTTGGAAAACTACGAACCCAAGATAACGCCAGCAGCCAGATGACTAAAGACGCTACCCACCAAAGCACCCATGTGACTTCAAACATCAATGAAACTAAGGTGATGGCCAGCACCATCACAACAAAGACAACAGGCTGACGCCATTTGGGCATCAGCTTCGTCCATTCGTGCGCAGCAATAGTGACCCCAATTGCTAATAACGGTGCAAAGAAGATGGGCGTTTGGCTTGCAAACAATGCAATTCCAACAATAATAATTAAAATAATTGCTGTTTTAATCCGTTGCCACATACCAATCAGACCTTATAGTAAAAAGAGACATTTGCTCAATATTGCATTATAACAGTTAATATAAATGCATGACCTAGTGTGATGCCTGTGTGTCAATTTGTTCGCTGGTTTTGCCAAAACGACGTTGACGTTTGGCAAAATCTGCAATCATGTCTGCAAGCTCATTTGCTGCAAAATCTGGCCATAATGTTTGGGTAAAGAACAGCTCTGCATAGGCTGATTGCCACAATAAGAAATTGGAAATTCTATATTCACCGCCCGTTCTGATTAACATATCTACTGCGGGTGCATCCGCTAATTGAACGTATCGACCAAGCAAATCATTGTTGATGTCTTCAGCACGTAAGTCACCCGCCTCAACTTGTAAAGCCAGCTGCTTTGCAGCATGTGCAATATCCCATTGACCACCATAACTAATAGCAATCACCAGTGTCATCGCCTCAAAATAAGCCGTCTTGGCTTCTGCGTCGAGCATTAAGGTTTGTAAATCATCATCAAGCTGACTACGATCACCTATAAAACGCAACCGAATACGGTACTTATTCATGCGCGGCATTTGCTCATGAATGGTCGAGGTCAATAGGCGCATGAGTAATGCCACCTCACTTGGTGGTCGTTGCCAGTTTTCACTCGAAAATGCAAATACTGTCAGTACCTCAATGCCAGTGTCTAGACAATACTCGACGATAGGGTCTAGTGCATCTTTACCAGCAATATGCCCTTCCCCGCGACCTAAAGCCTTGGCTTTCCCATAACGGTTATTGCCATCCATAATGATAGCAATATGACGGGGAACAATAGTAGAACCTAGAGGGGGTAAAGTAGACATGGACTATACTGCTTATTATGAAGGTAAATTTATCTGTGACACGGTTTTGAGAAAACGGTATTGAAACATTGCAAACATCTTGCACTATTGGGTATAAAACATATAGAAATAGGCAGCCAGTAGCAACAGGCTATTGACTACCTATTTAATAAAACTGTACTAAAAACAGTACGGCTTATACAACCATCAATTCAGTCTCTTTAGCATCGAGCTTTTTATCAATAGTTTCAATGAACTTATCGGTGATTTTTTGAATGTCGTCGTTCGCGCGGCGCTCATCATCTTCTGAGATCTCTTTTTCTTTTGCCAAGTCTTTGATGTCATTCATCATGTCACGACGGATATTGCGAATAGACACACGGCTGTTTTCAGCTTCACCACGTGCAAGCTTTTGCATATCGCGGCGTGTCTCTTCAGTCAAAGCTGGCATCGGTACACGAATCACATCAGCGCTCATAGGGTTTAGACCCAAATCCGCTTCACGAATCGCTTTATCTACTGCTTGTACCATAGTGCGATCAAACGGCTGCACTAGTAGCGTACGTGAGTCTTCGACGTTGACACTGGCGACTTGGTTAAGCGGTGTATCAGCACCATAGTAGCTGACCATAACGCCTGACAACATACCTGGGTGTGCACGCCCAGTACGGACTTTACTAAAGGTACTTTCTAGCGCCTCTAATGTCTTTTGCATGCGTGACTCGCCGTCTTGTTTAATCTCTTTAATCATTATATGTCCTTACTTATCGATATCGATAATATGCTATTTTATTACATTATTGTAGGTACATGACCCATTGTACTATTGCCATCTATAGCAGCTGTCTATCAACTGTCTATAAATGATTAACTTTGATTAATGATAAACGCGTGTGCCTTCGTTTTCACCCATAACGACATTTAATAAAGCGTTGGGCTTGGTCATATCAAATACTTGTAGCGGTACGTTATGCTCACGGCACAGCGCAATAGCGGTCAAATCCATCACGCCAAGCTTTTGCTCCAACACCTCATCAAAGGTTAACCCGTCGTATTTGGTCGCATCAGCGTGCAAGCTTGGGTCTTTATCGTAAACACCATCAACTTTGGTGGCTTTTAGAATCAAGCCTGCTTCAATTTCAATACCGCGCAAACAAGCAGCCGTGTCTGTCGTAAAGAATGGATTGCCAGTACCAGCAACAAAAATACAAACTTCACCATTTTTGAGGTAACGAATCGCATTTCGGCTACTATAGCTTTCAGTGACTTCGCCGATTGGCAATGCTGACATTAAACGTGTCTTAATATTACGGCGCTCAAGCGCATCCCGCATCGCAAGGCCATTCATGACCGTTGCTAGCATACCCATTTGGTCACCAGTAACGCGGCCAACCAAACCCTCTTTTTGTAGCTGCGCGCCGCGATACAAATTACCGCCGCCCACGACAATACCTACCTGAACCCCAAGACCACGCAAGTGCGCGATAGACAAACTCATCTTATCAAGCACTTCAGTATCAATCCCCATATCTTTGCCACCAGCTAGGGCTTCACCAGATAATTTGAGCAATATGCGCGAGAAACGAGGGTTTTTGTCAGACATGAGGGCACCTTTTTATCGTTAAATTTATCATTAAATAATGGTTAAAACCAATAGAATTGGAGCACAGGTTAGAACTGATAGTCCAAAACAGGCTAGTAGGCCAAATTGCGCTAATTGTAGCAAAAACTACTCACAATTGGGCAATTTTCATCGGTAATCCGTGCCAGTTTTTATTTAGTCACTCGGTGGACACCGATGTTCAAAATCCATGTAGCGCTTTTTGTAACGTTTAATTAGCCTTGGTAACTGGCAAATAAGTCATATTCGCTAGCATCATCGATAGTGACGGTTAAGAACGCCCCGACTTTCACTTTGGCGGTAATATCATCTACATAGACATGACCGTCAATCTCTGGTGCATCAGCATAACTACGGCAAATTGCAATATTTTCTTCATGATCAATCTCATCAACCAATACCGTTAAAGTCTTACCGACTTTTTCTTGTAGTTTTTGTGCTGAGATGTCTTGTTGTAATGCCATCAAGCGCTCATAGCGAGATTGTTTAACGTCTTCAGGTACGTGATCAGGCAAATCATTAGCAACCGCGCCTTCTACTTCTGAATACGTAAAAGCACCAACGCGATCAAGGCGTGCTTCAACCAGCCAATCAAGCAAGCATTGAAAATCCTCTTCCGTCTCACCAGGGAAGCCGACGACAAAGGTCGAACGAATGACGATATCGGGACAAATTTCACGCCATGCTTTAATGCGTGCCAGGGTATTCTCACTATGTGCGGGGCGCTTCATCGCCTTTAGGATGCGGTGGCTGGCATGTTGAAAAGGTATGTCTAGATAAGGTAATAGTTTTTTCTCACTCATGAGCTTAACGACTTTATCCACGTGTGGATATGGATAAACATAATGCAGACGCACCCAGATACCTAAGTCGTTCAATGCTTGGCATAAGTCATAGAATTTTGACTTTAGCGGCATGCCATTCCAAAAGCTGGTTTTATACTTTAGGTCTAGCCCATAAGCAGACGTGTCTTGTGAGATAATAAGTAACTCTTTTACGCCAGCATTTTTGAGTGCTAATGCTTCAGTCATCACATTGTCAATCGGGCGTGATGCTAAATCGCCGCGCAAGCTTGGGATAATGCAAAAGGTACAGCGGTGATTGCAGCCTTCTGATATTTTTAGATAAGCATAATGGCTTGGGGTTAACTTAATACCCGCCTCATCGATCAAATCTATCTTTGGGTCGTAGTTTGCATCAAGACTACGATTCGGCTTCGGTACATGCTGGGAGACCGCTGTAATTACTTCATCATAAGCATGTGCACCAGTCACTGCTAGCACTGCTGGGTGCATTTCACGAATCTTTTCTGCTTCTTTACCTAAGCAGCCTGTCACGATGACCTTACCGTTTTTGCTGATAGCTTCACCGATTGCATCAAGCGACTCTTGTACCGCCGACTCAATGAAGCCGCAAGTATTAACCACTACTAAGTCTGCACCGTCATAGTCACTTGCAACTTGATAGCCATCGCGGCTAAGCTCTGTAATAATACGTTCGCTATCCACTAAGGCTTTTGGGCAACCTAAAGACACAAACCCAATCTTTGGCGCACTGGTTGTTGGAGCGTCAGCAGTCGCATCGCTACTTTGTGCAATGCTGCGGTTTTGATTATGATTGGCTTTATGATGGTAAGGTTGGGCGGGCGCAGGTTCCTGTTCTTGTGGCGTTTGCGAGTGAGCAGGATTAAACACCGTTGCAGTATCTTTTATCGTTTGTATCTGTTTTGATGAGACATCAGCACTTAAAGCGTCTGTGTTCAAATTTAAGTCTGAATTTGAGTTTGGGCTATCGTCTGAAAGCGTAGAACCAGAAGACTGAGTAGAAATATTGGGCATGGCTAACCTTGCTAAAGATAAATTGG
Organism: Psychrobacter sp. 1Y10; assembly: GCF_052259005.1. Taxonomy (NCBI): domain Bacteria; kingdom Pseudomonadati; phylum Pseudomonadota; class Gammaproteobacteria; order Moraxellales; family Moraxellaceae; genus Psychrobacter; species Psychrobacter sp. 1Y10. The sequence goes on from NZ_JBQQES010000003.1 coordinate 304,118, forward strand.
CTGAACGCATTGTACGTTTTTTTTATGACAATCACCAGTTTTGCCGCGCTAGAGTATTGATTTATGGTTAAATATTCACTTAAATTTGATTTGTGACTAGGCTTCTTATATTTATGGCATCTCCAGTAGCACCTAATGACGTACCAGACTCAGCTTTTATTGTGCAGCATTTATATACTGCTGTCTTATGGGTCAATGATGATCTGATAATTACATGGCTCAATGGTCAAGCTGAGCAGTTGTTAGCAGTCAGTCGCGAACGGTTATTAGGCCAGTCTATATTGACATTATTAGCACCTGAAGAACTCAAAAAAAGTTTGAGTGACAACGTAGACAACCTCTCAAATAAGTATTCAGACAACCATCTAAAACCCAATACTGTAAGGCAAAAACGTCCAACCTCCTCTTTGAATGACCGCTTTAGTCAAGCGCAAAAATACCAACAACCTTTTATTGATCATGACCATAAAGTAACTTTACAACCGAGCAGCGGCGTAGCGGTATCAATCGATTATAGTGTCACACCAGTCACCTATCAGCAGCAAGCTTATTTTATTATTGAGATGTGGGGCAAAGACCGTCAAAGCCGTATCACAGAAGAACAACGCCAACAGCAGCAATACGATGTCGCCCGTCATATGCTGCGTTCAGTCGCCCATGAGGTAAAAAACCCGTTAGCAGGTATTCGCGGTGCTGCACAATTATTACAACGACAATTTGTCAAATTTAGTGAAAAAAATATTAATAAAAACCTGCAAAAAACCACTGATAAGTTACGTAGTTATACCGATATTATTATCTCAGAAACCGACCGTTTAACCCAGCTCATCGGTCAGCTTCTTGGCTCCAATCAATTGCCAAACTGGCAAGCTGTCAATATTCATGAGCCACTAGAGCATGTGCTAACTTTGGTGATGAATAATTACTCGCAAGTGACTTTAAAACGTGACTATGACTTATCTTTGCCTGAATTAGATGCCGATAAAGACCAGTTAATCCAAGTATTTCTAAATTTAGTCAATAATGCTTGCGAGGCGATGACAGAGCAATATTCGCCGAATAACTTTGAGTCTGATAATGCAAAAGTGAGCAACATTCAAGCTGAAGATGACAATTATAAACCGCAATTACATATCCAAACGCGCGTTGCTTTTCAGCATACTATTGGCAGTCAACAACACAAACAAGTACTGCAAATCACTATTACTGATAACGGCTCAGGAATTAATCCAGCGCTAATCGGGCAAATATTTTTCCCAATGGTAACTAGCCGTGCAGCAGGCACAGGCTTAGGGCTGTCTATCGTTCAAGATATTATCAGCCGACATCATGGTATGATTGACGTTAGCTCCATTCAATTTAAAGATGACAATCAAAATAGACAAACGCGCTTTACGCTATATTTACCCTTTAATCAGCCAGCACTTGACACATGAATGTAATAGCGAAATAAATATTAGAATTACTCTACTGAATTAAACGATAATCCTGAAACAATTGCTCATCAGGCCTAACACATGACTAAATATAACCACCCTAAATACAAAAGCGTTACTCAGATGCCAAATGATGAGTCAATGAATAATCAAACGATTAAAGTAACGGTCGATAATGCACCCAACGACAACCCTGCCATTCTATGGTTGATCGATGATGACGCAGCATTGCGATTGATATTGGCTGATACTTTTGGAGACGCTGGCTTTATGGTTGTCAGCTTTACGCAGGCACAGGCGGCATGGACCCAGCTTAATGATGTCTTACAACAACATGCATCAGCGACGCAGTTGCCGGATGTCATATTAACTGATATTCGTATGCCAATGATGGATGGCTTGTCGTTTAGTGGATGGGTACATAAGCATTTTCCTCAGCTACCTATCGTCATTATGACTGCTCATTCAGACATCAGCTCTGCTATTGACAGTTATCAGACAGGCGCATTTGAATATCTACCCAAACCCTTTGATCTAGATGATGCGGTCGCAACGATTTATAAAGCTATCAATTATCAGCCAACTCATCAGATAAATAATAAGCAAGCCGAAACCGATGTCAAAGCTCAGGCAAAAAAAGAGAGCAAGCTAAATCCAACAACGAAACCAACCAACAGCTCTGACAACTCGGTCAAAGACAAGGATTCGTTAAAAGATAAAGCTACTGACAAGTCTAACAACAACCCTAATGGTATTATTGGACAGTCACAGGCTATGCAAACGGTCTTCCGAGCAATTGGACGCTTGGCACATTCTCCTATCACCGTACTAATCACTGGTGAATCAGGGACCGGCAAAGAGCTGGTCGCAAGCGCCCTACATCAACACTCACCAAGGCAGCAAGAGCCTTTTATCGCACTCAATATGGCAGCCATTCCTCATGATTTGATTGAATCTGAGCTATTTGGCCATGAAAAAGGGGCTTTTACAGGCGCTACCACGCGCAGGCAAGGACGCTTTGAGCAAGCAGACGGTGGCACGCTGTTTTTGGATGAAATCGGCGACATGCCCTTTAGTACACAAACACGCTTGCTACGGGTACTAGCAAATGGTGAGTTTTATCGCGTTGGCGGGCAGCAGCCTATCAAGGTTGACGTACGTATCATCGCTGCGACTCATCAAAACCTAGAGCATCTCGTACAGCAAGGCAAGTTTCGTGAGGATTTATTTTATCGTCTCAACGTCATTCGTTTGCCATTACCACCATTGCGCGCACGCCGTGAGGATATTCCAGCACTTACTACACACTTTATGCAGCGCGCCGCTGAGCAGATGAACACTGCACCAAAGCAGCTGCACCCCCAAGCACTGCACCTCATGCAGGCCTTTGACTGGCGAGGCAACGTGCGTCAACTCGAAAATGTCTGTTTGTGGTTGACGGTCATGGCAACGGGTGACACGGTTTTGGTCGAAGATTTACCACCTGAGCTCTTGGATAATCATCATCATTCTTTGCAGCAACGATCTAATCAACCACGTAATGACGTTTATGATAATGACTTTCATCGTAATGACGTAATGCAGCCTTTAGAGTCTACCTCTTACTCGGTTGCGACATTAACTTGGCAAGAAGTGCTAGCAGACTGGGCGAAAGAATCGCTACAGGCGGGTGAAACCGATATCTTGCAGACCGCAACACCCGATTTCGAACGCGTATTATTGAATGCAGCGCTCACGCATAGCGGCGGCAAAAAGATTGCGGCGGCTAACTTATTAGGTTGGGGACGCAACACCTTAACCCGTAAACTCCATCTGCTCGATATTGACTCATCAGACAATCAGTCAGAAGAGTCATAATTAAACAAGTTCAAGAATAGATTTAACATTACGTATTTAAAAAAGCTCCTTTGAAAGTCGTAGTGAAATCAAACATTTATAAATTCGAGTACAAGAAATTGTGATTAATTTAAAATTATTTGCAAAAAGGGGTTGCCAAACTATTCAAACTCTATATAATAGCCAACCACTGAGACGCACTACCGAATCAGTTATTTATCTAGATGGTGTTTGAGTTTAAACGCTTTTGATGATAAAGTTTTGATAATGGGGCTGTGGCGGAATTGGTAGACGCACCAGATTTAGGTTCTGGCGCCGCAAGGTGTGAGAGTTCGAGTCTCTCCAGCCCCACCATTTTCGGATAGTGAATAAATTGTCTCAAATCTATACTAAACCTGCCTTCGGGCAGGTTTTTTTATGTGTGGAATTTGGTATAAATATCTTCCGTGGGCTGAACTGTGGAACAGTATCAACTGTACTACCCTTCTAGAAGCCTTAAATCGTAAGTGTTTAAAGAGTTTTTTGTAGATATAGCCCATATTCTTCCATGGGCTATAATCAATTCCTATCTATGTTTGCCCAAGTAAATCTTACAAAGAGTATTTCACTGTATTTCGTATAATGGAATAGCCATATAAGTTAGTAGCCTATAGGGCTGTTTCATTATACGATGCATCTACTTATTACCATTTTAGTATAATGTGCTGGTCTAGAGACTAACTACTGAGAGTTGTATTTTTTGTTCTCTGAGCTTAATCTAATACCATCAAAAAAGGATTATTAAGATGAACAAAGCTATATCATTAACTTTGGCTACTTTAGCTTTTACATTCTCAGCTTCTGCTTATTCCGCACAGTTTTCTTCTATTATTGATGCAATGGCAATACCCAAAAACTCTCTAAACAATGTAAGTGGCTGGGAGAACGCAGATGAAATTAAAGGTGTTAAATGGAAATGGCCGTATTATGAATCAGGCGCTCATGATAGTACGATGGAAGGAACAACCAAGGTAGGCAGCAGTAAAAATCCTAATATAGGTTATACTGAAGTTACTATCACTGGTGCTAGGACTTTCATGACAGCTATTGAAATAATGATTCAGAATGAAGGAGAGAGTCCTTCCAAAAGTGAAGTAAATAAGCTTTTTGGTTCTGGTAAGGTAACTAAAATTCCATCATCTTGTGATAGCAATCACCCTAACGAGGGAGATGCCACTTATTATTTTACTAGAGCAAAAGATCAGCCAGTCTTTATACGTTATGCAATAAATTGGGGTGCTGCAGGAAAAGGTGGTAGTGCAGGTGGTGCAAATATCACAGTTGCTAATAGATTAACAGATTTAAATAGTCGCTATGGTTACGAGGATTGCTATGACAATCGGACGTTAGAAAAATGGTCGATTGATTGAGCTACGCTGAAAAAACTGTAGAAACTAGCATAAGATATTTTAAACAGAAAGCTCAATGCTAATGATCCACGTTGACGATTTTATAGTCACTAAATTCATAAGAAAAATTACGGAGTATATTTGGGATATTGTGATTCTAAAACGGGGCTTTTTATAACAGATTTTGGACTTGGTGATACTTCAGCTTCTTGAGTTATTGCAGATATATTGTTATTTTCTTTAGTGAGCTGTCGTATCTCGTATTGCTCACGTTCAACTATTGGGTCAATTAAGAGCGCAAGGATAGAGTTATTTTCAGGCTTAGAAAGTACTTCACGCACTCTTTTCTCACTAGAGTATGAGGGTAGTTCTTCTATATTTTTTATGATATCTAATTGACGACTATCAAACTTAGCTTTAGTCTCATTAGGAACTAGTGTTCCCGTATTGCCGTTACCCAACCAATCACTTCTGACACTTATAGACTCGTCTGTAAAAGTTTTGATGAAAGTCAATGTTGCTCTATTTAGTCTCTTTCGATGCTCATCCTCCAAACTATCAGTAGAAACATCAATGTTGCTAGAATCATTGTTATAAACAGCGACAGGCCTAACTGCCTCCATGAGAGAGAGATTAATACGCTTATTAATGACATGGTTGCTACCAGGGATAGGATCACTATTGATATCGTGATCAATTTTAAGTGAGCTAAAATTGAAGGTGCCTGTCCTTGGGCTACTAATTGCTGTTGTGTTATCAAAGCGCTTTGATATTCTTGAGCTACGGTTTGCAACTGTGCTGAGAAGTCGCTCTCTTGCTCTTGTAAGGTCAATAGTGTTTTCTCGTAGCTCTGAGCTTTCGCTTTTGCTATACGCTCTGCTAAGTTTTTCGACTTCAAATTCTCGCTCATAAATCTCGCCCTTAAACCTAATATTATTCTTCCCATCAGGATTTTCGACACTGATACTAGTCTTAGTTTCTCTTGCAACTACTAACCCTAAACCGGCAAAAGCCTTTAAAATACCATGACGATTTTTTATATAGCCTTTCTCGATTCCAGAGATGATAAAGTCATGTATATCTTCACGAACTTCAGTAGTACTTCTTGGCAAATCGGAAACAGTTGCTAATACTCTTCTCCGATTAGGGTGATTTGGATCGGCTAGACTATAAGTGGCATTTATTACATCACGCCATGAATCAACTAAGTTGATATCATTTCTGTGAAAGTAAATAGGGAGTGCTTTACCACTCGTCAGCTCAACATTAGCAAAAACGAAATTTAGTTCCAATCGTCTTTGCTTCTTACCCTCTTCATCAAGGATAGGATTATTGTCTTGATTGAACCGCCCCGACTTTATCGGAGGCTGATTTACTTTAGTCAGGCAGCAATGCCTGACAGGATTAAATTATCATAAT